>JAVHRK010000137.1:0-10955 GCA_036171615.1 Bacteriovoracaceae bacterium | reverse complement strand
CGTTATGTGACTTAATATTTTTCCATTATGTTTTTTTAAGACTTCATCACTTAGTGGAAGAAACTTTACCTCTTGAGCATCTTTCGAAGATGATCCTACAAAAGTTTGTTGAAATGTCTTTAAATAATTACCAAAATATAGACCACCATCTTCACCTTCAGTAGTATTTACATCATATAAACCATCGTAAGTTGCAAGCGCATTACGGGCCATTCGTAGATCATCAGCAGACATTTTTCTACCACATCGGGCACCAGGAATTTTTATACATTTAGATAATATGCTTTTTCTAGCTAATACATCATTATTATAATCTTCTCCAAATACTACATGATTTAAATATGAAACACCGAGATAATTATTTTTAAAACTAACTTCTCTAATAACTGTTTCAATTCGTTCTAATGTAGTTAGGGAATTATTAAAAACTTGTCCTTTCTCGTTTGTAAAAAATACTTTCTTTTTATTAACACTCTTTGTTTTATCAGAAGTATTATATAAATATTGAAATGTTTCTCTTAAGGTTAACCTATATTTTTTTGCATTTTTATTATCTAGAGGGATATCAAGTCCTTCACCTGCTTTTTGCGCTTGAAGTAATAGGCTTATTGGCGAACCTTCGTCTTTTTCCCAAATGTTTGACAATAAAAACAATATATCATTTCCAATTTTTTTAATTTTGTCTTTTGATGGACATGGGTTTGGTGATACATTTTGATTTATTACAACACTACAATCATTTTCATTAAGATGCTTGCCTAGATTTCTATTGCTTGCCTCTTGCCAACCACCACTTTGAATCCATTTCCCGTATTCTTCTGTCATTTCTGCTATTTCTTTAAACACTCTCTGCGATGTGGAGAAATTAGTTAACTCAGTAAATTTTTTTAAAACTGAATTTCTATATAAAATATTATTTATGGGGTCCACTTCTTGCCACTGATTTATCATGGTTATATTTTTATCTACAAGCTTGACCATGTCTTTTTTGTTCAAGTAGTAATCTAGAGATTGAAGTAGATATTCAAGACCTTTATTTCTTACATTCGATTTATATGGACTAACTACGCTATCTAGAACTTTTAATAATCCTATTTGAGAATTTATCATATAGGGTCCAAGTAATCCCTCTTTATCAAAAAGTGATGTGCTTTCATTTTCTGGAATATTAAATCTTGAATAATCTTCTTTAATAATATTTAGCCATCCAAACATTCTTAAACCAAGGTTTTCGCTAGCTACTTTTTGACATGCCATCGGAAAATTATTTATTAAATCATAAAATCCATTTTTTATTTCGCTAAAATTCTTAATACACTTTAGCACTTCAGAAGAGTCATAAGTTTCATTGTCAGAAACATAGATGGTATACTTGTCATTTTTAGCTTGCAAAACATAGGACGTTGAATCTCGATATTTTAATTTCTCTTGGGCCATCTCGGCAATTTGTTGCCCACTTGAGAGTACTTCTAATACCTTTATAATTTGATCGCGAGAAAAAAACTTTTTAAAATCACTTAAGGCCTCTTTTCCAGACATTTCTTTAACAAAGTCTTCTATTGAGAGCATTGTCCATTCTTCTTTTTGTTCATCCTCGAGCCAAGCTTTTTGAAAGATAGGTCTTATGTCTTTATAGTCTTCAAGTTGTTTAATATAAAAATCTAACAACATTACATATTTAATATTATTATCAAAATGACGATCTAGAAAATTTAGTAAGAAGTTTTTTTCCTCTAGATTTAAAAAAAGCCAATAGTCAGAAATGCCTTTAAAAATATTATCATTTTCTTTTTGAAAAAGTTCTTGAGAGACTTCACCAGTATTAAAATAGGCTTTCGCTGAAACTCCCTTTATTACATCAAACAAAGCGGGATAAAATTCTCTGGTTCTAGCTACAATTTCTTTTCCCATATCATTCGCATTAAGAAATATATTTCCAGCGACAATGTCAAACAAGTATAAGTTTTGGCTAAATGTATTGTTTTGATTATATGGAAGATCTGTTTTAACTACTAAAAATTTAAATAGATCATAATTTTTCTTTTCTTTTACAAAGTCTGCCATGTCAGCAATTAACTGGATGAAATTGACACCATATTGATTATTTTCTAATTCAGAACAAATACTGGTCGACATCTTCAGGCCGACAATATCATTGGTAGAGAAATCGTAAAAACTTTTATAACCTCTCTCCTTTACTAAGGATACATAATTGGCCATGTGAGTTTTAAAATCAAATTCAATTGTCTCATTAATGTCATTTTTATTATAAATTGAACATCCAAAGTTTTGATTATAAGCATTTTTCAAACCTCTAACTTCTCCAATTAGTGCAGGATTGGTTAAAATTGGATATTCAAATAAATCTCTAAATTTCAATCGTCCAAGCTGTTGATCTTGAATCCATGTGTATAACCAAGGATTTTTGTCATTGTCTTTTGAAAGCATAATATTTGTAACAAATTCTCTATCTGGATCTGATAATCCCAGATTAAATTTCCTCATAATTTCATCAATTAACTTTATTTTCAATGATGTCATCATTGGTGATATTTTGAATTTATTTATTTCGTTTCTAAGTTGCTCTTGTTGAGGTGCTAAACCCTTATTAACTTCCTTTAGAACGGCCACACCTTTTTCAACCGTTTCTGACGGTATATCTAGTAAGTGTAGTATTCTTTTTATTGATGATCGTTTTGGGATTTTATCAATGCTATGTTCACATTTTTCATCCGAGGGACTATCAATACAAAGAAACATTTTTTTTATTGCATCAAAAAAATTACTTTCATTTAATGCTTCAATGACATAGCTTAAATCATCTAGCCCTTTATTATTATCTAGATCATGAATAGATTTAAAGAATTTATTCTTTCGAACTTGATTGTCTAATATGCTTTCATTTATTGGAGTAAATAATTGATTCCATGATCCCTCTTTTATCTCTTTCATCGCTTTGTACATATTAGGAAATTCAATATCCCACTTTGTACATTTAAATAATAATAGTGTGTTTTGATGTAGGAGAATTCCCTTTTTAAAATTAACGTCTGTACACGCTTGGAGTCGCTCCATATCTTCGGCTCTTTTAGTCTCTTGATTTTCAAGATTAGGCGCTTTTTGTTTTTGACAAGACAGTAAAACAATACTGACAAGCAAAAAAAGAATATTAAATTTTTTTTTAATTTTCACCTAAGGTTGTCCTATAGTCCTTCTAGAATTTCTTTTCGTGCTTTACCTGTATTTAATTCATATTTGGAAAATATTATATTACTAACGTTTTCTTCAGATACCTTTCTTGCTTTTTCTTTTCCATGCGCAGGCTTCATGTAGCTTGAAGTGTTTTTAATCGATATTTTAGATGGCAACCCTACTCCTTGGTATAGTTTGTAATCGATTTCGTTTTCTATTACTATCTCAACTCCTCCCTGGTAAGAGGTCGATACTGTTTTATCTAGTACTTGTTTATTATTACTCCAAGATTTTGGTGACTGATAAAATTCGGTTGATATTTTTGACATAGGCGATTTCGAATCTACACTTTTCAATAATCCATTTTTTGCAAATTTTATATCTACTTCTGAAACTGACATCGTGTATGTTTCATCAATAGCTCGAATTAATTTACCATCAGCAATTGGCTCTGCTGATAGTGTATATCCTTTAAATTTTTCAGAAAATTTCTCTGGAATTATAAATTCAAGTTTTCCTTTAATAAGATTAGCAAGTTCACTTTTTATTTCTTGAAATCCTTTTTTTAGTCCGATGACATCTACCTTGTACTGTGTGGGCGATATCCAATAAATTTTAAAATGCACATCTGTTAACTTTCCAATGGAGAGCTTTTTATTTAATAAATCAGTTAAATGTTCAATTCTTGCTTCAAAAACTAAATCTTTAAGCCCTGTTGATTTAGGATCGTAACTTTTTATTTCATACATTTCTACTTCTTCGATTTTTTGACTAGCGTATCCCACCGAATTATAAAGAAGACTAGTTAACGCAAGAGATATAATACTTATTTTTTTCATATTTTTTCCACCCATGATTTCCTTCTTATTGTACCTAGCTGTTCTAGATGATTCAAATACTCGTTTTATATGGTAATAATTTCTTTCCAGTTTATATAGTTACAACTTATATGTTTTGTTTTTTTTGCAATCACTTTTCCCTGTGAACCTTTCACTCCTTTCACATATTTAAGTTGAGTAAAAAGAACGGGTATTACGTTGTAATCTAGATGAGATAAATCTCTCAACATTGATGCTATTGCAGCAAAGTATTCGATACTTATTTCTGATAAGTCCTCCAGTTTTAATACACAATGTGCACCTTTAAGGCCTTCCAAATGAAACCAATAAAAGTTTTTATTTGCTCCATTTCGAATTTGATCATTTCCCGACGAATTTAGTCCAACAATTCCACTTATTGGCCCAATTTTTATCTGTTTTACATTGCTACTTGATTCTGTGTTAATTTTAATATTTTTTGATAAGTTTTTTTGATTAGGCCAGCAGGGCTGAATGGCCGTCTCTTTAGTCATTTCAAAATCAATTTTACCTAATTGCGTCTGACTATTTTCATCTTCTGTTTCTAACAATCTTTTTCGTGCAATTTCTTCACCTCTTTTTAGCTTTTTTATCTTCTTGTAGATAATATCTTTTTTTTGCCACTCATTTTTGCAATTCTCAACTTTAAATTTTTCCTGGCCAATTATTATTATTTTCCCACTCAGATCTATGGTTTCTGCAATAATTCCTTCTTCTATTTCACGCCAATGTTGATTTTTTTCTATATCACTTTTAATATTTTTCAGCTTCCTGGTTAGAAATTTTTCTTTTTTCTTCTGCAAAATTTTTTTAGATTCGTCATAGTTTTTACTTATTAAGTAGTCACTTATAGTCCAATTTCTATTTGAATTGTCATTTTCATTCGGAATTTTAAATTCACCAACTCCTTCCAACGGATTTTGATCAAAATAGAGATGACGTTCATTCCATCCAAGATAGAATGTGTTTACAATTCCTTCTTTTCTAAATTCAAAACTTATTATCATTTTATTTTCAGTATTTTTTATCCTAGAGAGTTTTGCACCTACTAGGTTTTTTCTAATATAATCCAGGAGTCTATCTTGAATTCTTAGGTGAGACGGAGGCATTTTTTCAGCAAGATATAACCCCTGATATTGATTCCCACGACCTATGTATAAAACTATAGTTTTACCTGGAAATCGTACTGATAAAGTTAGAAAATGTGGGCTTGTATAGGCCTTTTGCAATATGTATAATTCATTTTCCTCAAATAAGCTGTTATATTGATTACATGTAAATAATAATTGGGAGTATGTTTGCGTCATGTTTTTTAATTTACTCAAAAATAATTCTGAAGCACTAGAGCTTCTTGATTGGTTTCAGATTACTACTGATATTTCAAGTTTATCACATTTTGATATTACAAAAAATATTTTATTAATCCCTCCTACTTTTGATGGTATCCACGCCATTCAAAACAAACTTGATCAACTACAATTTTCAATTGATCACTATGACGAATTAGCACTTTCATTCAACTCATTTATTCGGTTAATTCCCCCCTCAGATCTAGGGAGTGAAAAAGGTTTTAACTCTATACCATTCTTGAAAAAAGAACGCTTTTTTGAACCTGATGAATTAAATTTTTTTGCATTACTCTTCAGTGGCTTTAAGGAATCGAGTGGTTTTTTTCTTCAAATTCCTTTTATGGAAAATCATATTGTTTTACCTGCTGTGATTGATTCTATCCGTAAAAATTTTCTTCAACCCCTTCATGAATTTGTTGATGTAAATGGTAAAATTGTATACGAAAGACACCCTCTTCTTAAAAATCTTTTCTCCCAACAATTATTTATTGAACATGAGTTACGAACCCTTGTTCATAAAATCTCACAAACTGACACTTTTAAAAATAGACTTCAAAATGATACTTTTGATATTATCCATGATCGCTATGTTTTAGCCATTAGAAGCGATTCTTATCAATCCACACTTGGTACTATTATTTCTCGCTCCCAATCCGGGATGACTCTTTTTCTTGAACCATTCGAACTGCGTGATAAAAGTAATCAAAGACTAAAGATTTTAGCAGAAATTGAATCAACAATACTTTATTTAACTATTAACCTTAGTAAAGTTATTCATCAATTTTCAGATGAATATGAAAAGATGTCTACTGCTGTTCTTGGTTATGATCTTCTGTATACAAAAGCTACATATTCAATTAAGCATCATTTTGCCAAGCCTATTCTTGCTAATAATTTTCGTTTTGATATTCGAGGCTTCTTCCATCCTCTTATTTCACAACCAGTCACAAACACACTGGTATTAGATTCATCCTATAATGGGCTTATTATTTCTGGCCCCAATACAGGGGGAAAAACAGTAGCTTTAAAATCTTTGTGCCTCTGTTTATTATTTTTAAATATGGGTCTTTATGTACCAGCAACATATGCTGAACTTTATCCAGTAGAAGGATTGTATTACTTTAGTCATGACCATCAAAATATTTCTAAAGGATTAAGTTCTTTTTCCGCAGAGGCAAAATCATATCTGGCACTTGTTAATGACCTACAAGATACTAATCTTATTTTTATTGATGAGATTTTTAATTCAACTTCCTCTGAAGAGGCATCTGCTTTAGCGATGGCGCTTATTAGCGAAATTCATTTAACTTCTCGCTCTAAGCTTATTATTTCAACCCATCATCAAATGCTAAAAACATTTATGCATTCACGTGTTGACTACCTATCTGCCCATGTCGGATTCGACCTTGATCAAGGACTTCCTACTTTTAAAATTCTTTATGGAGAGCCTGGAAATTCCCTTGCTCTTACTATTTTTAATAATCTATCATCCCTGTATACGACAAAATCAAATATTTCTCATGTCGCCCAGGAATATTTGGATAAAAAAAGTTTAAGTTATGAAACATTGCTTCTTGAACTTTCTCAAAAAAAAATACAACTAGATAAGTTGATTTCTTCCCAACAGTCTCTTGAATTAGATTTAAGAAATCAACGAGCTTCGATGGAAGGCATTTTATTTCTTGAAAAGGAAAAAGAACTTTTTAACTTTAATAAAAAACTCATCAGCATATTTGATGATGCTGAAAATTTACTTTTATCTATTAAAGATAAAAAGATTACTAGCAAAAATACTTTATATGATAAAGTTGCTTCCCTTTCACGAACTATTCCAATTTCAATTAAACCACATTTAAAACATGATCCTTATTCACATTTATCACCCATTGATATTAATTTAATCTCTGTTGGTATGACGGTTTTTTCTCTTGATTTTAAAAAAAATGTTAAGTTAGTACAAATCAATTTACGCAAGAAGGAAGTTCTTATTCAACAAGGCGCTCTTTCTTCATGGGTTACTCCTTCATCACTTTGCTATGCTTCCGGACAGCCTGTGCCGAAAGTTTTAATTTCAATTGATAAGACTTCAAGACATGAAATCGAAATTGATTGTCGTGGAATGAGGTTAGAAGAATTTAAAAATATTACCGAACTTTCTATACATGAATTATTAGCTGGGGAAATCCCATTTCTCACAATTATTCATGGCCATGGCGATGGAATTTTAAAAAAATGGCTTCGAACTAATCTTAAAGAAAACCATAAAGACCTTCGATGGGAAAACATCGAAGGAAATGATGGTTGTACAAAAATATCTTTTAATTAATTGGAGTACCGATTCTTCCAGGTCTAAACTTTGCTGGATTTTCTCCAAATGGAAAAATTAAAGAGAACCAAACAAACATTGCTCTTCCTTTAATTTGCTCATGAGACACAAATCCCCAATATCTTCCATCATATGAAAAATCGCGATTATCGCCCATCATAAAAAACTTACCTTCTGGTATTTTTATTTTTTCAAAATCTACTTTGTAAAAATTGTCGCCGTCCTGCTGAATAACGTGTTCATGTTCACCCGTTTTAGTGTGAAAAAACTTCAGATTATACCCTTTAAATTTATCATCCATATCACTCATAATATCTTTCCCATCGAACTCGCGAGGTTCAATTGGTTTATCATTAATGTAGATAGTTTTATTTCTCATTTCTAACGTATCACCGGGCAATCCAATTACTCTTTTGATATAGTTTGTTGATAAATCTTTTGGATATTTAAAGACAACCACATCCCCTCTTTTTGGGTTAGATTTTCCATAAATATAGATAGGATTAAAGCTTTTTTCTCCTATTACATAATCAGTAAACGGAACCTTGAATCCATAGGCAAATTTATTAACTAGAATAAAATCTCCTATCATTAATGTAGGAATCATAGACCCTGATGGAATTCTAAATGGTTCAAAAAAAACTGATCTAAAGACTAGTACTGACAAAATAATCAGAAAGATTGACTTCGCTTCTTTCACCATTTTTTGTTTTTTTGTTAAATCATCTTCTGCTGCTTTTATAACTTCTGCTTCGGTATTAGCTACTGGATCTACATCATTTTCACTCATTTTCTTTTCCTAATGTCTTTTTCTGCGATGAAGTTTTCGTGATCGTCTAGGTTTTTCCGTACTTGGTTCTCTTTTTGATTCACTTATATTCATAGCAATGGGATTAATATTTTTATAATAGTATTCAATTACGTTTTTGGCGAGCATTGATGATTTTACATGCCATTTTTTTACGTTCACATTCATAACGCTTATTGAAATTCCTTTCCCTATAGATTTATCTCTTGGAAGTGCGTAAGCTGCGAACCAATCTCGTTTACCAAAAGGTGTACCGCCAGTTATACTTCCGGTTTTCCCACCAATTTCTAAATTGTCTTTATAACTATTTTTCATTTTTTTAAATGAGCGCCGTGCTGTGCCCCCATCAATAGTCATACTCATCATTTCTTGCATTTCTTTTGAAGTTTCAGGACTAATAACTCTTGAAATCTCTGCGGCTTCGTCCTGCCATAGATTTTCACCTGTATTTTGATCGACAATTCTCGATATCATTGATGGCATTCTTAATACGCCATTATTGGCTATAACAGAGGCGATCATGGCCGCATGTATTGGTGAAATTTTTGTATCAATATTATAGCCCGATGCTAATTCTGCGAGGGAAAAATCATCCTTTACTTGGTGAATTTCTGATTTTAGAAAACTAAATTCTTTCATGATTGGTCTATTAAACCCAAAGCCTTCTGCCATTTTAATTAAATTTTCACTTGTTGTATTTTTAATTGCGGCCTTTCCAAATATAACATTATTGGATTTGGCAAAAGCAGTTTCAAAATCTTGTGTTCGATCAAATCGATTTGATCTTGATTGATTCAATTGATATCTAAATAAAGTTGTACTTCTACCCTTAAAATCAAACATGGTTTCTTTGGTTACTGCAGAATGTGAAAGCAATTCGGCCGTAGTGACAATTTTTATCAAACTTGCTGAGGGATGAGAACTTGTCATCACTAGATTTTTGTCAAAATGATTACCTCTTCCATCGTAACCAACAGCAGATAAAATTTTTCCTGTTTCATTATCTATTACAGTAATGGTTGTATAATCTGACCGATATTGCTTTAGTAGATCCTTTACATATCCGGTTAAAGCTAAGTTAAACGTATATTCTATTTTTAATGGTTTATTATTTAATGAAATATTTACCGGCCATTCTGGGCCAGTCATAAATGATTTCTCGAGAACCACTTTCAGTTCTGGAGATACTACTAACTTATTTTCTTCTGCCGCATTTAATTTTTGATTAAATTTACCCTGAACAGATCCGGCCAAAACAATGGCCAAACCCAATGGGGCTAAAAAAAACATAATTTTATTCATCTTGAACCAACCGCGTGCTTCATGCACTCCTGCTGATATTATGCCCTATAATTCTTTCCAATGACAAAGTATTCTTTACTGACAGAACGTACCGATTTTGGTCTTAGGTAATGAAATTCCTTAAATTGACTTTTTTGGTCTTTTAAAAATGTTTGAGCATCTTGACTCTCAAATACCTTGATTACTAAATTTCCGTTAATTTTTAGAAATTTAGGCAATAGAGAAAAGACCATTTCAACAAGATTTAGTGAACGATCCTGATCAACTTTTCGTATTCCTGTTGTATTTGGCGCCATATCTGACAAAACGACATCAAATAAATTTTCAACGCCTAATTCTTCCATCTTGTTAATTGTAAAAACATCTTTTTCGTATAACCGAACATTTTTTAGATTTAGTAATTTGGTATTTATTTCTTTGATATCAGCACCAATTACAAGTCCATTATTACCAATTTTTTCAGATGTATATTGAATCCAGGATCCTGGATGATAGCCTAAGTCTATAACCTGATTGTCTTTACTTAAAATTTTAAATCTATCATCTATTTCTTCAAGTTTGTAGACACTTCTAGCTAGGAAATTTTCCTTTTTGGCCTTATGAAAATAATGATCTTTAACTTTAAACATTTTCTATCCTATTCCAAAATTAACACTACATGTACATTGTCATTGGCAGCAAGTCCAACCACTTCAATAAACTCATCAATATACTGCTCACCTATTTTCTTCCTTAAAACATCTAAATGCTTTATTCGAACAACGCTTTCACTCTTAAAGTCTGCAAGCAAACCATCATATATATTATTTAAATCTTTTCCATAATTTGTAGGAAAGTGCAGTTGTTTTTCCAAAATTCGCTGCATATCTTCTTTATTTTTTACAGTTTTTCCATCTATTAAGACATTCCCAGAGGCCATTAAACTGCTTACATTAAACATTAAGACCATTAATAGTAATATTTTTGATTTCAAATTGCCTCTCACTTGTTTATTTTTTTTGAATTTAACCAATGAAGTGAACAATGCCTAGTTATTAAGTAATTTTTACACATTAATCATTCACGCTCTAACAATTACCCACATCTTTCAATCGCATACTTGACTTCACAAATGTAAGGCC
>JAVHRK010000136.1:0-2126 GCA_036171615.1 Bacteriovoracaceae bacterium | reverse complement strand
TGGCATCTTCTTCAATAAGCGCATCGATACGCTCGCTGGCACTCACGGCCTGCAAGCTTATCAATAATAAGAGAATGAAGATGGAAAGCATTTTCATTTGATCAATTTAGCTGAAATTGAATTCTGGTGGGAACTAATCGCTCCCACCCTGAAATTTTGGGCCTTGCTGTCTAAACTTTAGACACTCCAGACAGCTCGTAACTACTCAGGACCTAATTGGATTTAAAGGCTTAAAAAAGAGATCTAAGCTTTCATTATGAGAGGAATTATAAAGATTTTTTAAGGCGGTAAATATACTCTGGCCATGCTTCTTAGCAGTGCCAATATAACTTCTAAATAAAGCAAAAAGATGTGCCCCTTTCTCGCTCCTGAACCCGCCAGAGACCTTTAGATGAACCTTTGTCATACGAAGATCACGCTCCGCTTGGTTATTCGTAAATGGAACATCAAAGTCATTCATAAATTTTAAAATCTCAACTTGAAGCTTCAACATTCTATTGAGGAGATTCAAAGCGGGGTGCTGTTTCCCTCGTCTTTTACCTTGGTTTTTAACTGATTTTATCAATGGCAGACATTCATATCTTCCTTCGAGAAGTAGATTTTTAAAGCTAATTTCAAGTTCATCGATATCGTTTTTGTCCAGGTAGTATATTTTATTATCCTTATGCCACCTGACTAGTTCGTTAAGATCCAATAGGAAACGTTTTACCTTGTGTGCCCAAATATAATTATATTTTTCTTCAATAAATGTTAGTTCTCGAAGAAGATGAGCATTGCAAACTGCGTGATCTTTTCCATAATTGAAATACATTGAAAAGCAATCATGCACTAACGTGCCTTTAAACTTTGAAAGAAAGCCTAGGTTATTTACGGCAGACATGCCCCTTGTGAAATTGAAATATAAAAAGCTAAATGCTTCATTTGAAAGCACATGAAAATATCCTTGCTTGCCACTGACTTTAGTCGGTGTCTCATCAACATTACCAATTTTCATTTCAGGGACATAACTTTCAAATTTAACTTTAAAATCATTGAGTGCATCTTCGGCATACCCGCCAATGTTATCAATTGTACCCTCTGATAAACTCACATTAAAAAGCTGACTCATCATTTCTTCGAGTCTTTCACTGGGAATTAATTGGTACTTCGAAAGATAACCAATAATGGCACGGACACTTGCCCCATATTGAACGTTGGCATTGACCCCTTCAGGATAAGATGAACAATGCTTTTTTCCACAAGAGCACTCAGCTTCGAATACTTGGTGCTCAGTGACAGTATTGATAATTTCAATTTCAAAAACCTGGCGAGTCGAATGTAATTGAACTGGAAGCTGTGAAAGATTTTGTCCGCATCTACATTTGCCCTTTAAATGATGTGGGACAATTGTATTTGGTTGTTCTACTTTCTTAAGAGTTGAGCCAGAGTGGCCATCTTGACCGCCACTTTTTTTACCTGATTTTCCTCGCAGGGATTGATTTCGCTGAGGGGGATTTTCATCTTTAGATGGTGGCCGAGAACTATTACGACTATTTTTGCTTATTTTATTATCTAGTTCTTCCAATTTATCAACTAGCATTTCATTGATATCAAACATCGAAAAACAAACTTCCAGAACAGGCTTCGGAGTCTCGTCTTTGTATTTTTCGACGATCTCTTTACCTTCAGCGATTTTATTTCTTATTTTTTGATAATCCATTCAAGGATTATTAATTATCCAATGAAAAAGGCCAAGAAGTTTGGCCTTACAAATGCTGTCAATAAAATAATTTAAAGGGGTCCAGTCACTGCCTAAAAAGGGGGTGCTGAGTAGTTACGACAGCTCTAAGCAAACTCCCGATTTAAGAAGCTTTCTTCTGATCAGGTGTCTCTTTTTTCAGTTCACAATAATGAGCAAATTCTTTTCGGACATGGCCCGGGTCAAGAACTTCAGCGCGATCTTTCATTGAGTAAAGCCATTGAAAGATATCATCACACATTTCAATGGTGGCCGCCCAAATCATATCGCCTTCTGTATTGGAAGTGACAAATGGATTGCCCAGGAAGTGATGACTTGGTAGTAAATCAGCTTCGTACTGGCTAAAAATTTTTAAAACCAGTCGTTCTTCTTTTCCATTAATCAGTCG
>JAVHRK010000135.1:0-11180 GCA_036171615.1 Bacteriovoracaceae bacterium | reverse complement strand
GCAAATTTCTTATAAAAAATATTGAATTTTCAGGTTAAATAGCACCAGCCACTAGTTATTTGGCAAATCTTCTTCCATTAAAACATGACCAAATTCATCAGGAAGGAGTTGAGTTTTTAAGTAGCCGAGGCAATCCAGTTTATTTTAATTTGCGTGATGAATCGGCGCTAAACTTCAATGTGCTTATCTCCGGCCAATCTGGTGCCGGAAAATCCATGATTGCCCAAAAAATTTTAGTTGAAGAGTTGGCGAAGGGAGCTTCTGCGATTGTTCTTGACCTTGGAAATTCTTTTAAGAAAACAGCGCAGTATTACGGCGGTGAAAGTTTAAGTCTTTCTTTTAATCCTCTACAGTTTAAGTCGCCTCATTATTTGAAAGAACTCATGGTCAGCGTTATTCCGGCAAATGAATTAAGTGCAAAAATGGAAGGCAAAATATTTTCAATAATTAACGAAAATATTAATTCTGTTGCAACTTTTAAAGATTTAATTCATAAAATATCAGTTGAGATACCTGACTTTGAATTATATTTTTCAGAACTATGGGAATTCTTCGACAGCACTGAACGAGAATTAAATAAATTCACCTACGTTGATACGAGTTTGTATCCTGACAAAATTAAAGCGCCACTTATTATTTTTTTAATAGAGGCCTTTAAAAATCTTGATGGTGATCGAATCTTTGTCTTTGATGAGGTTTGGGATTTTTTAAGAAATAATGCTGAATATATCGAGGAATGTTTTAAAACATTTAGAAAACATGGTGCCGGAGCCATTGCAATTTTCCAAGGTCTTGGTACGAATGAAATTGCAATGGCCATCGCCAAGCTTTGTTCTACAAAATTTCTGTTTCAGCAAAACCTAGAAGAGTCCAGCGAGTTTGATAATTTTGATATTGAAAAAAATAAAATGCTATCAACCAAAAGAAAAGAATACTCAGAGTTCTACATAAAGACAGAGCATCATAGAAAAACTGCTCGTTTTTATCCTAGTCCGCTAGAGTATGAACTTTTCACCAGTTATCACAAAGATCGAGAAGTATTTAATCGTTTCGAAGATCATTATGCCGAGTTTTTTCCCTTCGATGAAATCGTCGATCGTTATATTGACTTTAAATATTATTATGGAGGTTTATGTGCGTAATTTACTATTTTTAGTTTATATAATTTTATCCTTCGCTACGATTTCGCACAAAGTTCAGGCATCTACTTTATTTGCGCCAGATAGTGATACTGCATTGTTATTTAATATTGTTTCTAATACTGCAAGTCAGATAAATGAATTAGAAAAGTTAGTTAGCAATGCTGAAAAGTACACCGGATTAATGGAGAAATATAACCAGATCGCACGGGATCAGTATTTCAGGGCCGAGAGAATCCACTATATTGCCGCAAACTTTGTGGAACTATCCAGGCGTGATCCAAAAGATTTAAGCGAATTAAATTCAGCAATCAGAGCATTAAAAAGTGAAACTGAATCATTAAAAGCAATGATTAATGAGTATCGCACTGATGAAGCAAAAAATGAAGTCGCCGAAAATGTTATCGAGCAGAAAATTAGAAGTTCAAACCAAGAATTAGGATTTGCTAATAATCAAGTGATGCGATCGGGAGATGTCCATTCAACTAATGAGGCCCAAAAGATGATGGCGCAAAATACGGCCCTCACTTATAAAGCACAAGTTGAAAGCAATCAAATGAATGGGGTCATTGCGGAAAAACTCACTGAGCAGAATAAGCTTTTAAATCGTGAGCTAAAAGATGAAGCAATAAAAAAAGACGAACGCGATCAGTATTATCAACTTCCTTCTAGTAAATCTTCAGGAAGGAAAAATTTATGAGTGGTTCATCAATACTTAAAGATTTATTATTAATTTCTAATCCCAAGGTTTTAGGGCTTAGTAATTATTTAAATCAGTCGGCACTTTTATTTTTGCTTCCGGCATTTTATATCGGAATCATTGTTGAGTATTTCACTAACTTTGATTTCAAGAGTGTGGCAAAAAGATCAGTGAT
This sequence comes from Bacteriovoracaceae bacterium, assembly GCA_036171615.1. Lineage (GTDB taxonomy): Bacteria > Bdellovibrionota > Bacteriovoracia > Bacteriovoracales > Bacteriovoracaceae > Bacteriovorax. The sequence continues at coordinate 9,166 of JAVHRK010000135.1, read as the reverse complement.
TGCCTTCCTTGCTATTAAGCTATTAGTGCCAATTCATATAGAAGTGGTTGACACTAGCTTGCAGGTAAGTTCAGAACTTCTAGGCCGTTATTCTCCGGATAATAAATTTCTAGCGGCCTATGAAAGTGTCAAAGGACAAACTTTTGGGGGTGAAAAAATTGGAGTATGGAGCAGACTAACAAGTATTGTAAAAATGGTGGTGAACGATCCTGTTGTCATGGTCATTTTTCTCTTATCCTATGTGGCCTTCTTTTTACTGACTCAGCTTTATAGTCTCATTTATCATCTGGCCATTGCCTTTTGTGGATTTTGTGCGGTCTTAAGTATTCTACCGATAACGTCAAAGAGTCTTACCGGCGCAGTAAAGACAAGCCTCTGGTGCATCATTATGCCATTTGTGGTTGCAATTGTTCTGGCACTAATTGGTGATTCTGATGCGTTTTTTAAAACTTATTCCGGCGGTATCGTACAAAACTTGGAGAGCTTAATTCAGCTTTTGGTAATGACTGTTATTTTACTGCTCACTCCAATGATTACTACAAAAATCATGAGTGACAGCGGAGTTTCTAGCGTTGCCGAAAATATTGGTCAGATGGCCGCAATGTCTACACTTATCGGTGGTGCCTCTGTAGCTTCTAAATTTGTAGGAAGTAAATCACAGATGATTGGTGGCATGATTCATAATACTACCACCAAACCACTCATGAATAAAGTTCAAGGTTTTGTTTCAAACAGGGCCAGCGAGATTAGTCAGGCAAAAAATATAGGCCCTACACTTAACACTCTTACCGCTCAAAGCAGTGGCGAAAAATTTAAAAGCGGATTATCGGACTTTAAAGACGGAGTGAAAAAAACCACTTTAGGTGAAAAAGTTGTGCTGGGTGCAGATGCAGTGATTAACAGAAAAGAAAATGCTTTGGCAAAAATTGGGAGAAATCAGGAGGCACAGAGCTTAAGACAGTATCAAGACAAAAAAATGTCAAATTCAAAAAGCTATACTGCTGATGCCATGCCTTTTGCGAACCGTTCTGTTTTACCGCTTGGGAATTATAAAAAAGAAGCTAAAGAATATTTAACCGAAAGAAATATTCAGCGTAATGCCCAACAGAAAATGAAACGACAAACGCCGGAAGCTAATCACTATTTAAAAAATCGAGTACCACACGTTTTAAATCCAATACCACAGCACCAAAATAAAAATGGCGATTTGGTATTGGAAAGAAAAAAAATGAAACCAATGGAAAAAGTGGCAATAAAAAGGCCATTTATGCGAAAACAAAACTTAAAACCAAGTCTAAGAACTTAAGGAGAAAAAATGGGCGGAATACAATTATTTAAAGATAAAATAAAAGATGAAAAGTTGAACCTACTTTTAAACGTCAATCTTCTTCTTACTTTTATTGTCATGCTTATCTCACTGGCCAATGTCAGCAAACAACTTTTTATAGTTGAAACCGATGGGCTTACGACGGATGCATCAAAAAGAGATTTTTGTTCACTGGTCACAAACCAATTAATCGAAAAGAAACTTTCAAGAAAAATAATGACCGAAAGTCTTTTTACATTGGTGTCCAGTAACAATTATCAAAGCATATATTTTGATGGTGAAGAAAAAATATCCGGCATCTGGTCAAGTGATGATTCATGCAAAGTCTTAGTAAAAGCCAAGTCAGGACTGCGCTCTTTTGATTATTATTTCGATCAAAACAAGGAAAACAAGTTTTACTACAAAGTAAAAAAGATTACAGAAAATGAACTTTTTGAAAAGGAGAATAGCTAATGAACTTTTATATTTTAGCAAAAAGCATGATCTATTTATTTTTGACTATATCACATCCGACTACTTTAGTATTTGATGAGCCGGTGGAATATGTCAGTGCCGGACGCGAGGGCGATTTTGATCTGCACAGGGCCAATAATCAAAAAATTGTGGTGGTGCGCCCGCTTAAGCCTTTTGGTGAAACTGATATGATCGTCATTACTAAAGATCATCATTATCAATTCAAACTAAAAGAGGTTTTAGGAAATCAGGACTCTATTCAAACTCACTCATTTGTAAATATTTACGAAGGAGCTGTAAACAAAAGTTTTGATAAAAAAGTTGAGACTGACACTTTTAAGGTTTTTGAGGGAGAGACTTCTTCTTGGATAGTGAATAAATCTAAAAATTCCATAAATGTTAATGGTGAAGAAGTAAGCCGTGATGGGTATTTTTCAAAAGGAAGTCCAATTCTTATCAATAACCAAAGGGTATGGAACTAAGGAAACTAAAATGAAAACTAAAAAATTTGTTATTACATCTTTTCTTTTTTGGTCAGCGTTAAGTATTTATGCCGAAGACGCAGAACTTCGAGTGCTGACGCCAAAAGTAAAAAAAGAAGTAACTACAGTTACAAAATCCACTAACGCTAAAAAAAATTCCAAGGGTTCAAGTGAATTAAACACGGCCGTTGATAAATTAAATAAACAAGGCCAGAAAATTGAAACCATGCTTGGAAAATTTCAGGAGCGATCTGGTATCTGGGATTTTACTAACCAGTATGACTTTAAAACCGGAACCGTCATTAAAGGAGTTTTATTAAACTCAGTGGTTTCTACAAATTTAGAGTCACCTTTATTAGTTGAAGTTCTTGACGGTGAAGCTCTGCCATCGGGCACAACATTTAGTTGTAAGGGAGTAACTAAATTTAATCGGGTCTTATCGGCCTGTAATAAATTAATTACTCCCAACGATCAGGAAGAATTTAATGTGCAAGTCAGTCTTTTAAACGTCGATGGCTCTAGTGGACTGAAGCCTGACGAAGTTTATACCGGCAAAGAAGCGTATGTTGCGGCATCAGTCGCAACTGCTTTTTCCAAAGGCCTAATTGAACTTAATACTGAACGACTTGCTTCTCCATTTGGTGAACTCACAGCTAATACAGCAAAAAATCGAGTGACCAATGGAGTTCTAAATTCTCTTGATGAAACTAATGAGCTGATGAACGCAGAGATGAAAACAAAAGAGGCAAAGGCCTATATTAAAGCTGGCAAACCAGTTTTAATTTATTTTCAAGAGAGGTTTAGAAAATGAATACTATAAAAATTAACGGAGAAGCTAAAATTATATTTTTTGCCGCCCTCCTTATATTAAGTTCGTCTTGCTCAACGATGAGAAAATCAGTGCTCTATGGTGGATTGACCGGAATCAGTCTTGGTATTGTTGGAAGTGCAACCTTGAGTCCTAACCGAGAATCAATTGCGCCCAACATGGCGGTTTGGGGAAGTTTGGGTGCAATCGTTGGTGCAACATTAGGATACCTATTTTTTATGGAAGACCCAGAATATAGAGAGCTTCCTTCAATGTTGCCCACAGGTGCGCAACAAAAAAATCGGCTTGAGTATATTAATCCAATTAATAAGCTAGAGGCCGCAACTATTACGCCTACTGATTCAAAAAAATACAAACTGGAATCAGGGCCTCTGCCAGATCATTTAAAAGGCAAGGTGCAAACCCCATTTATTATCGAGCATGACATACCTGAGCGAGTCGAGCATTTAGAAAATGGCAAGGCCATTACCGTAGAACAACACAAAGCATGGGAGGTAGATTATGAGTAGTACGAAAAATGCAAATCCAACAGGAGATTTTTTTACTCCGCTAATTGAAGCGGTGGCAGAACTTCTGCAAATGTTTATTACTAAGGGCGCACAAAGTTTTCCAAATTTACTTAAGGGATTAGGAGGTATGAATCTAAATTTAAAACAAAATTACATGAGAATTGATACCTCTATGCTTGAGTGCGAAAGACAGACCCTTGATGAGGCCCATTTAGGTTGGGCCATCAATCTTGAAATGCCTTATCCATTGCAATATTTTGATCCAAGTAAAAATACTTTTATTGTTGGTGCCAGTGGTTGGGGAAAAAGTAATCTGATTAATATTTTGCAAGAGAACTGTTTGCAAAAAAAACAAGCCTTAATCTTTATTGATCCTAAAGGAAGCAAAGAGGCCATTAAGAATTTTAAAAAGTTGTGCCAGTATTATCGCCGAAAGTGTCACATCTTTTCTGAATTTGACAAGGAAGCTACCTCATTTAATCCGATTGACGACATGACTAATTCCCAGAGGCTTGCAATGATTATGAGAAGTTTTGATTGGGGTGATAAACCTAATCAATATTATCTCAATGAATCCAAGAAAGCTTTAGATGAGGTGCTGACTAGCTTATCAGGCAAGAAAGAAGAATTTGATCTCCACGATGTTTATGCAAAACTTAAGTTAGAACATGATAAAAAAGAGACATCAGGTTTATTAACTCAGTTACAGCTATTATTAAATTCCGACTTCGGTAAACTTTTTAGAAAGTCAAACAAGGCCGGAAGACCTTCAATGACTTTAAAAAGAGCATGGCAAGAAAAATCTTGTATCTATATTGGTTGCTCAACTCAAGGGTATGCTGACATAGCAAAAACAGTCGGCAAATTATTTGTCAGCGAGGCCATGATTCTTTCAGATTGGATTGGAAAAACTTTTGAAGATTCCCATAAAGCGCAAGAGCATAGTATCGGATTATTTATTGATGAAGCCGGTTCAGTTCTATTTGCCGACTTCCTTGATTTAGTAAATAAGTGTCGCTCAAACGGAATTAATGTCTACACCGCTGTTCAATCATATTCAGATGTAGAAATGATTGGCCATAGTGAAGTCTTAATGAAGCAGCTCTTTGAATCATACTCCAACTGGTTTATTCAAAGACAGACCAACACCGAAAATGCTGAGAAGCTTGCCTCTGCTTGCGGAACCTACCTAGCAGAAAAGAAAACATTAGCTACTGATGCCGGAGCTGAGTCTGGACGAGGAACAATCCGCACAGGACATGAATATTTATGTCACCCTGACGTTTTTAAAAACATCAACGTCGGGCAATCTGTTTTGCTTGAGCATGGGAAAAAAAGTCTGGTGGTTTTAAATGTTCGGAACACGAGGCAATCAAAAGCATTTGCAGAAACTAAAGAAGTGGACAAGAAACTGCCGATGGTACCTTTTAAAAAAGATCCCATCGGCAAAAAAAGATTAAAGGGAGGCGTATGATTAATGAAATTATGTTGCAGAAAAATTCAGACATTATAGAGGCCATATTCCAATGGCGGTCTATGACAACTGATAATCTCAAGACTTTAATTGCCGAATCAGAAACTGATAGTTGCTTTAGACAACGAATTATACGTCTAGTTAAAGGTGGAGTCTTGAAATCAAAACTTCAAAAGGGATTTAATAAAATAGTTTATCCTTCAGAAAAACTGATTCAAAAACTTGGAATTGAAAGTTTCAATGAAGATAATATCCGGCATGATGCAGTTGTTTCGATGGTTATTTCCAATTTAGTAAATTTAAAAATGATTACGTCTGGAAAACTACCGCACCATTATAAAACAAAATCATCATGGGGCCATCATGCAATTGAACCAGATGCAATACTCACGATTGCCCAAGATGATGAGGAATTAACTGTTGCAGTTGAAGTCGAACTTTGGCGAAAAGACAGAAAAAGAGTTTTTGACAAGTTAATTGATTACGCCAAAGCAGATGAATACGATCATGTTTTTTATTTTTTTGCAGATAGGCCTTCATATGAATCTTATAAAAAAAGATTAAGTGAGCTTATGTCCGACACGGATATGGATCATTTACAAGAGGAGCTATCGCAAAAAATTATTTTAGTTTTGAATCAATCCATTTTGAAACAGGTATCTGATCTAACAGATTCAGAAATTTTTCATAATGAAACGACGAAAAAACTAGGAGATTTATTTTGATTAGTTGGCCATCTTTTAGCAATTTTTACGGGTTTAAGTGTGACTTTAGCAGTTTTAGAGACAACTTATCCCCGTGCTTTTATTAAGTATTTTGAGGACACCTAATTGACCACCCACTCACAACATGGGGAGAGAGTTGGTGGTCTATTAGGTGAAATATAGAAGAGAAAGCACGGGGATAAGTTAAAGAATTTAAGAATTAAGAAATTAGTAATAAGGAGTAAGAGATATGGAATTAGATAAGAGAGAGATAGGAAGGAAGGACGAGGAAGCGGAAAAAAACAGAACAGAAATAAAAAATAAAAAAGCAAAGGAAGTAAAAAATGAAGACAAAGAAGAATACAAGGATGGTCAGGACAAGTTTTTTATTGATGTTACAAAAGATCAGGAAGCAAAAGAGATGGTAACAAAACTTTTAGGAGAGGCAAATAATAAGTCGTTTGGAAGGCCGATAATATTGAAGGACTTAGTTTTAGCCGCGCTACCTAAGTTAACTACCAAAGACATAGAGCAAATTCAAAACAGTGTCCTTAGCAATTTAGAAAAAGTTAAGCGGCAGTGTTTTGAGTACAACCAGAAAAATAAAACTGACCTTGATCTCGGTGAGTATTTAGTGAGTGTGAAAAATATTTTGAAGGAGGATAAGAATGGAAAATAATACTATACAAATAATTTCAGGTCGATTGGGAGTTGATCCATATCTTGTCTATACAAAAAAAGGTGAACCTGTCTGTGAAATGTCGGTGGGCTTAGTCAATGAACAAAGTGCGACTATATGGCGTAAAGTTGTTGTCTTTGGAAAATTAGCTGAGGCCTGCTCGGTTCAACTTCGCAAAGTAAGCATGGTTTTTGTGCGAGGCCCTGTACTTCTCAAAAAGTTTATCAACAGAGAAGGCCATGAAAAAGAGTACTTAGAACTTAAAGCATATTCCATAGGGCAATCCCTACTTAATTAAGTCGGATGAGGAGAAAAAATGAGTTATAAAATTAATTACAAGACGTCTATAAAAAGCTACAGTAAAACACATCAGGGGGATCATCCCCCTGATGTGTTCTTTAACAATCAAATAACGAATGAAATAGCAGACGAGAGCGAAAAGTGGTTTAACACTGATGAAGCTGCCAAGTATTTAAGTATTTCACCAAATGCTTTACGGATTTTAGTCCATAGGGCACGAATAAAATATTTCAAGTTAGGCAGTCGATTGAAATTTAGACTATGTGACCTTCTGTGTGTCCTCCAACCACAGGAGGCCTAAATGCCAATTTATCCAGAAATTAAAGATGGAAAAACAACTTATACGGTTGTTGCTTCAACACGAATAAATGGAAGACAAGTTAATCGTAAACGAAGAAATTTAACTTCTATAGCGTTAGCAAAAAGAGTTGAAGTTGATTTACGAATTGAACTTAGACAATTTAAGGAAAGACCTAATCGTTATAAATGGTCTTCATGGACAAAAATTTGTTTTGATAGAATGAAAATTGAATTCAAAAATAGTACCATGAAAACTTATAACGGAAATTTAGGCAAATGGGTTGATCCCCATTTTAATGACTTTTACCTTGATGAAATAACGGGTTCAATGATCCATGAAGTAATCTACAATCGAATTCAAAATGTAGGACTTGATGGCAGAAGAACCGTTTTAAAACAAATCAAGAGAATTTTAACCATGGCCGTTGATGAGGGGTTCCTTTCCAGAAATCCTGCAAAAAACATTTCGGTTAAAGTACCAGAGGCAAAACAACTTGTCTTAAACCGTACTGAAATAGATGTCCTTTTATATGAAGCTAAAGCAAAAAATCATCCTTTCTACAATCATTGGGCATTGGCCTTATTAACTGGAATGAGAAATGGTGAACTTCACGCTTTAATGTGGACAGATGTTGACTTTGAAAACAAAGTTATTTCTGTGACTAAAAGTTGGAGTATTGCTGATGGACTTGGGCCAACTAAAAGTACTAGAAACCGTTATGTTCCAATTTCAAGTGAGCTTGAAATGTTTCTAAGAAACCTAAAGGCCAAACAACTTGAAACCGAAGGACGGGTACTAGAGCCTGTTAAAGATTGGAAGCAAGGTGCTCAGGCAAAAATTATTAAAATTTTTTGCCGAGAGATTGAAATTACCCCAATCAAATTTCATGATCTACGGGCCACATTCATTACGCAAATGCTTTTAAAAGGCGTACCTCTTGCAAAAGTAATGACAATCGTCGGCCATTCGACCATTAAGACCACCATGAGATATCTTCGCCTAGTAGCACAAGACACTCAGGGGGCAACAGAAGCTTTAGGAATTACACTTCCAAGAGACTTTGAAACAGGTAATGTCATTAATCTTTTTCAAAGATAGCGATTTACTTTCCATTGTTTACCGAAAATAATAAACCTTAATAATAACTGCGGGTTACGAAATTATTCGTAATCCGCTCCAATTGAAACTTAACAAAAATTTAGAATTTCCAAAAACAGAACATTCCCTAAAACTATTAACAACTTGAATTCCATAGGACTGACAACAGGTCGCTAACGCAATCTTTCTGAAAATTTCCCCATATTTCACCACCAACTTGTCAATACAACATTATGAATTTGAGTTTAATCCTGTTTCACAAGAGATTAAATACTTTCCGTATACAGATTTAAAAAGATCGTCGAAGTTTAAAACAATTAGCCTAATTCGTTTTGCGCATCTAAGCTTTTTGTCCATGCAGGCAGTACATCAAGGTTTATTTCTTCTATCCCTAATAGAAAAACACCGGAAAGGGCATTAAGCACCAAGAGCTATCTTGATTGCCTTAATGTCTGAATTACTTACTTCTTTAAAGACAACTGCCCTTAAATACTTATTTAACAAGGTCTGATATTTTTCACCAGAAGTCTCAGCTTCAGCATTTAGAGCGTCGTAGATATCAAGGTCAATAAAAGTATTTACCCTTATTTTGACATCTTTTCGTGGAGCTTTCAGTGCCTTCTTTAGCTCACTCTCTAATTTTGAAATGCTTTTTCCACTTGCTGTTAATTTCTTTTTCATACATCCTCGCTAGTTCAATCGCATCGTTGGTCATGTGTTCTTTGAATCCATTACTACGAAATGCCACGGTATAATCGTCCATCCATATCTTTATTTCTTCTGCTTCCCATTTAATATGAACGTGAATCCTGCTCTCTTCCTTCGAGTAAAAAAATAATTTAAAACCATAAATTTTTAATATCGTAGGCATTATTGCCAATATACACACAATGTGCACAATTGTCAAGATCGGTACTCTATTCGCTTTGAACATATAAAAATTCATAGGGTTAACGGTAGCGTCTAAAATTTTCTATCCGAGGATTGCGTCATAATAAATATTGATGTAA
>JAVHRK010000134.1:0-11313 GCA_036171615.1 Bacteriovoracaceae bacterium | reverse complement strand
TGATTTTTCGTCAGGACCGTATACTTCAGCAACCACTGTTGATAGTACAGGTGGGCCAGGTGGAATTTCTAAAATCCTTGACATTGCATTTTTACTATCTGCAAATTCCTTTATCGTTGAACGTAGACTTTCAATGATCTCATGACTTGATATTTTACGTTCACTTTTTTTAGTTAATAAAATCTGCAAATCACTTTGATAATCACTTCTTCTCATAAAGGTATGTTTAACCATCCCAGAAAAAGAATAGGGAGCAGGCTCTCCTGCAAAAACTTGAATTTTTTTAACATCAGGGTTTTCTAATAGTTTTTGAGCTAGTTCCACTGAATATTTTTCATTTATTAACAGAGGTGTTGTTGATGGGTAATCCATTAAGACTTGAAATTCTTCTTTGTTATCAAAAGGTAGCATTTTTACTTTTACATTTTTAAAATAAACTAAGCTCATCGCCATTAATAAAAGACCTATTGTAAATGCTCCAAATAAATATGAAATAGACTTTTTACTTAATAAGGCCCCCATCATTTTTTCATACATTTGATCCAATTTACTTATTTGGGGTTTATGGTCCTCGGGATGCACTTCATGTTTTAAAAGTTTCATAGCGGCCCAAGGAGTTACTATAAATGCAACGACAAGAGACAAAATCATCGCAAAGCTTGCACCAACTGGAATAGGCTTCATATATGGGCCCATTAAACCACGGACAAATGCCATCGGAAGAATTGCGCCAATTACGGCAAACGTCGCTAAAATAGTTGGATTTCCAACTTCGGCAACAGCATTCAGTGTCGCTTTAACTAAGCTGATTTTTTTGCCCATATTTAAATGTCTTTCAATATTTTCTACGACAACAATTGCATCATCAACTAGGATTCCAATAGAAAAAATTAATGCGAATAAGGTTACTCTATTTAAGGTGTAACCCATAAAATAGTAGATAGCCAAAGTTAGAGCCAGTGTAACAGGTATTGCAGTAGCAACAACTAATGAGGCTCGAAATCCCATTACTATTGCGATTAATACAGAAACAGAAAGTGTGGCCAATATTAAATGCTCAATTAATTCTTTTGATTTTTCATCAGCACTTGCTCCATAATCTCGGATTACAGACATTTTTATTTCAGCAGGTAATTTTTCAGTAAATAGTTTTGCCCGTTCTAATAATTCTTCAGCAAGAGTTACGACATTCGTACCTTTTCTTTTTGCGAAGACAATTGATACTGCGTGCTCTGGTGTTGCAATATTTTCTTTAGTTATCAACACAGAAGCGCGAGTGCGTTCTTCAGGGCCATCTACTACTTCAGCAACATCTTTTATTTTAACAACAGATCCACCTCTTTGACCGACAGTTACATTGCGTATATCTTCTGCAGTTGATAATTTTCCACCAACATCAATGTCATAAACTTCATTCTTATCCCAATTTTTACCAACTGGCATATAAACGTCGTTTGACTTTAAGGCCATGGCCACACTTCCTAAGGCCACACCTCTTTGTGTTAGTTTTTTAGGGTCAACGATAACTCGAACACTTCTTTTTAAACCACCAAGTAATTCAACTCGACTTAAGTCGGGTGTACTTGATAACTCTCTGGCAAGTGGAGCAATTTTTTGTCTTAATTCATAATCACTTAAACCAGCCGAGCTAAAAGTTAATATTAAAAAAGGTACATCATCAATTGAATATGATCTTACTTGCGAAGGTATAGTTGTAGCAGGTAATTCATTTCTAATAGATAATAGCTTATGATGTATTTTTACTAAGCTGGGTTCCATTGGTTCACCAACTTTAAATCGTACGGTAACCATACTTCCATGTGGCTGACTGGCAGAATAAACATATTCTACTCCATCAAGTCCCCATACTGCGCGTTCAATTACTTCTGTTACTTTTCTTTCAACTTCATGTGCATCTAGTCCTGGTGCTCCTGTCTGGATATCTATCATCGGAACAGAAATCTGTGGTTCTTCTTCTTTGGGAGTAAGATAAACCGCCATAACGCCTAAAAGTATACTGGTAATAGCGATTACCAAAGTTAATTTAGATTTGATAAATGTCTTTGCAAGTAATCCTGCAAAACCTAATTTTTGATGACTCATATTTGCTCTCCCGCAAGAAGTGAAGGTTTAGTATTTGTAAGCATAATCATTTGAGATTGAACATTGATCAGATTCATTCGTGCATCAGTTTGTAGACCAAGTAAATCTACTCGGCGAGAGAGAACCTCTACTAATTGAAGTGCATTAATCATTCCATTTCTAAACAGTGTGTTTGCAATTTTAATTTGTTCATCTAAAAGTCTTTCACTTTCTTCTAAAGTCTTCAGCGTTTTAACAAGTGCGCCTTGCATTTCTTTCATACCCTGAAATTCCATTTTTTCTTTTTGTGACGACGCTTGAGCGAAATATTGAGCTGCATGTGAGCGTGAAATAGCCTGATCAGTTGCACCTATATCATTTCCAGAAAATAAATTCCAATTTAAATAAAGACCTGCTGAATATCCTGTTCCAGTTTTTCTATCTCCATTAAATGCATAACTTTCACCAAAGACACCAACTCTAGGAAGATTTCTAGATTTTTCAGCATTTATAATTTCTTTTGCAGCTTTTGCATTTTCAAATAATGAATTAGTTTTTTCGGTTGGATTGTATTCAGCGGAACCGACGCTAAGATATTCATCAATTATACTTAGAATTTCAATTTTATCTTGAAAATTCACAACGACTTCATTTCCACTTAATTCCGTTAAGGCCTTTTTACTAGCTCCTGTTTTAGCAGTGTTTTCATCTTCAATCGCAATCAGTTTTTGATTTAAACTTTTTAGCCCTAGAAGCCCAGAGTACCCCAACATATTACTTTTATTTCCAATTTTGTAATTGGCCAATAAATTCTCTAAAGTTGCTTTTACTTTTTTAAGCTCAACTTTTTGGATATGCAGAGCAAGTACAGAAGTATATGTTTTAACAAATTCACTATAAAAATTTATACCGACGAAATTTTCTTCTTTTTTCTTTGATTCATACATTAAATTCATTGCTTTCGAGGCGGCAACCTTTTGTCCTCCCTCATATATTGGTAAATTTATTCCTACTGTCGCTTTAGTAAAAACTGAACTTTGGGGGTGGTTAAGTGCGTCCGGCATAAAATCGCTTTGCTTAATATCTCTTTGAGAAAGTAAGCCAAACATATTTGCACCGGGATCATTGGTAACAAAAGAATTTCCTGTAGCATAAACCTGAGGATACCAATGCTTTTCACTTCTTTCCATCTCAATTCTAGAGGCATCAGTATTAGCTCTTGAAGCTTTCATCGATAGCGCCTGTTGATAGGATTTTTTCCATAAATTTTCTAGCTGTAAATCTTTGGCCTGTGCCGTTGTGAGCAATAGTGCTCCTAATAAAATCATCCTCATTTTTTCCCCACCTTTTTTGTTATCTTTAAATTTTTTTTCCATTCTGCTACATTTTTTTCTTCAAGGTTTAGTCGATCAGAAAGAATGCCTCTCACCAACTGACAGGCCATTTTAATTTTGGGAAGTGCCAAACTTAATACTTGAAACTGACCTTCCTTAGTACCTGTAATAATTCCCGCACTTTTTAAAACGCTAAGATGTTGTGATAAATTTGCTTTTGGAATCGCCAGGATTTCCAATAACTCTGCACTAGTCATATCTTTTTCTGCTATTAAATCTAGAATATGAAGACGTACTGGATGAGATAGTGCAGAACATATCTCTGCTTGCATTTCATATAGTTTATTCTCTTGCATAACACTCCACTGGTTCATTAGTTTATATTAATATAAACTAATGAACCAGAGAAAGCAATGACCATTTATCGGCCGATGCTAGATAATTCCTGAATTAAACTGTAATTATAATGATTTAACCATGATAAATACCCTGGTTTTTCCGGCAACATTCTTAACATTGGACGTGTTGCTTTCAAAAAGTTTTGATGACTCACCCTTCATTGATTCTGTGATAAACTCTTTAAAATCCACTCGTGGGATATAGATATTGTAGTAAACACCACCAGGTACATCCATACCCGGAACGGAATCTCCCACTGCTTCGGCCTTATACTTCTTCACAAGTGCTGTTAATTTATCTCTAGTTGCATAGCTATTGGCCGAGGTCATCATTAAACGATAAACTTTCGTAGTCCCGCCCTTGGTTTCACGATAACCATTAGGATTTTCGGCATCACCTTCATACAAAGAGGCTTCATTATCCACAGTCGAAAAATCTTTAGGAATTTTATCAAATGATGAAAGTGTAACTTCGGTTTCTTCTTCGTATTTTTCAGGATCAAAAAACTCAGTTAATTTTTCACCTTTAGTAATATCTTTGATGTCATTAAAATTAAGTTTAAAGTCAGCAGTAGATTTTTTTTCGTTGGATTTGAAAACTAGACTTTTATTAAGCCATGAAAAAGTTGGTTCATAAATTTTAACCTTATTTAACAAATGTTTTTCATACCAAATATTTGCATTTTTTACAGAGTAAATTGTAATAGCAAATATAAAAAGCAAAATGACAATTTCTTGAAGCACTCGCATTTGTTTTAAAAATCCAGACCGATCTCGTAATTGATTAAAACTTATTTTGTTCTTGTTAAAATCATCATTCATTTTTTTAACAAAACCACTCCATTCTTCAAATAGTGTTACCTCCATAGAAGGCATAATATCCTCTTCGTTAGATCCGTAAGTGGGATATTCGATTGCAACTTCTCTCATCAGCTGGTTGTAGGTCACAACTAAGTTAACACTCAAAATATTTCCTACTTGAAATCGATCTGAAAAATATCTATCTAAATGAGGAAACTCATCAAGTAAGAAATTGCGTAAAATTGTCGCTAGTAGTGACGACGATATTTTAGAAAGGACTGACAACTCATATATTGTTGGACCTTTAAAAATATAAACATAACAAAGAAACTTATCGCGCAACCAGCTAAACCAGGATGATAAGGATCCAATTTTTACCTCTCTTGAGGCATATTCAAATCTTTCCATTAAGACGTTTAAGGTTAAGTCAGACTCAAAAAAACCATCCCAAAAAGACTCAAATTCCTTTTTAAAACGTCCTTGCCAAGTCAGTCCGTCAAGATTGAGATTGAGCCACTGTCTAAACTCTTGAAAATCATTTTGTGTAAATACTAATTCATTCATATTTTATTTAGTATCCCTTAAAAGGCAAGAATTGCCGAGACATATTTGCCTCCTACTTTTTAACACTCTGGCCACGTAATATATATAATAAGGTCATGCGAAAAGCCTTGCAAAGATTTTAAAAGAGGAAAGTTATGTCTGATATTAATACACTACAAGCTCAGAAATATATAGAATCTGAAACTAAAAGATATGACACCGAAATTAAACAATTACGCGCAACCAATGATCGTAATTTTGAAAATGAAACGAATAAAAGTGAAGGTGAAATTAAACGCTTAAAAGTTGATTACGAGACAAAAATTGGTAATTTAAAAAATGAGCAAGAACAAAAATTAACTGAAATCAGAGATCGTCAACTTAGCACAGTGGCCGAAGAAAATCAGCGCATGCAAGACGAATTAATTAATTTAAAAGCAACACATCGCCAACAAGTTGCAGAAATTAAGACAGGACATCAAAATGAAATTGGTGAAATGAATGAATCACATAAGAAAACTATAACAAATGCTCAAATGAAATTTAACAAAGAAAAAAGTAAATTAAACGCGTAACATACTCAAGAATTAGGAGAAAGAATGGAAGCAAATAATAATACAGCAGGTGTTTTTATCAATGGTAAAGCTCAGATCATTGAAATGCTTCAACATATGCCAAGACATGAACGTGCGACTTTAATTAAAAATCTAAAAGCAAGAAACCCTCAACTGGCAGAAGAGCTAAGTGAACAATGTTTTACTTTTTCAGATCTCGATAGTCTCAGTGATTATGAATTAAAAAGTATTTTCCAAAGTGTTACGGCGCCAGTCCTGGGAATGGCGTTGAAAAATGTTGAAAAAAGTTTTCAACGACGTTTATTGTCGCTGGCAGAACGTCAATATGCCGAAGAAACTTTTAGAGTATTGAATAATAACTATGCAAATGAGAAACGTGATACTAAACGAGCACAAAATAAAATCATTGAAATCTTAGTTTCACTTAAAAAAAGAAATAGTTAATTTTACAAATGTCCTTGAAAGACAACTCCATAACGTAGCCCGCGAGTGGAAACCATTAAGTTTCTGATTTTTAGTTTTTCAAAAATAAGAAGGGCAACCTCTGCACCAGCAACAACCATTGGCGCTCGTTTTCCTAAAAATGGATATTTGAGTAGAAGTTCGATGCTAGTTAAGCCTTGAATCATACTCTTAAAATTTTTAAATTCTTCAAGCCCAATGGTTATTCCGTCAATTTCCGTATCATTAAATGTAGTCCTACCAAGAAACATTGTTGCAAGCGAAGTCATACTACCTGCTACACAAATTAAGGTTTTGGCGTGATAGTCATCTAAACTTACGGATAAAATTTCTTTCATTTTAAAATCAAAAATATTTTCATTCTTCCAATCAGTTCCTCGAACTGACCCCACTGGCAAACTTATACTAGAAAGAATTTGAAATGGAGTTTTTTTAATTTTAATGAGTTCAGTTGAGGCACCACCTATATCCATAATGACCAACTCACTGTCATTTGTTTCAATTCCTGATGCTACGCCGAGTGCAGTAAAATATGCTTCCTGATCACTACTAATTATTTGCACATTAAAACCCAATTCTTCCTTCACTTTAAAAAAGAATTCCTGTGCGTTCGTAGCAACCCGCGCGGCTTCGGTGGCCGTGACAATTACATCACTAGCAGAAATATTTAACTCTAGAAGTTTATTTTTATAATCAAATAGTGCTTCATAAGTTGCTTTCATGGATTCAGGATGAAAGAATTTATTTTTATCTAAATCTTTTCCTAAAGAAGTTATATGAGAATAATTAAGTAATTCTTTTTCAATCTTTCCATTCCATAAAACTGATAACAGTAATACAGAATTTGAACCTATATCAATTGATGTTCTTATCATTGGGATTCCAAATACCTTTTTCACTGATAATTCCAGTTATACATTCGTGATCGGTAACATCAAAACTTGGATTAAGTGCGTGGGCTTCTGCGTGAGCAATTGAATATTCTTTATATTTTAATATTTCATTAGGGTCACGGAGTTCGATTTCAATTTCACTACCTGTTTTAGATTTTAAATCAAAAGAACTTTCAGGAGCGACAATGTAAAAAGGTATACCGTAATATTTAGCAATAATACTTAAGCTAGATGTTCCAATTTTATTTGCAGTATCTCCATTGGCAACGATACGATCTGCTCCCGCAAAAATCGCATCAACCAATTTATTTTTCAATAAATATGAAGCTGCGCCCTCAACAACGATCTCATGTTTGATTCCTTCCTTAATTAATTCATAACTAGTTAAACGAGAGCCTTGAAGGTAGGGACGAGTTTCAGAAGCATAAACATGCTTTAATTTTTTCTGATGATGAAGATTTACAATCACCCCAAGTGCTGTACCCAATACTCCACAGGCCAATACACCTGTATTACAAATCGTCATAATATTTAAAGGTCTCTCTCCATAGATTCGATCAAGTTCTGATTCAGCAAATTTTGCCATGGCAAAATTTTTCTCATACGCCGCATTCATTTCTGCTTTTGCGTGATCTACTAGTTTAGAATAAAGCGCATTCATATGTGTTTCGAGCCTGGCCATATCTACGCAACGATCAAGTTCAAATGCCAAATTAACCGCTGTTGGTCTTGCATTTTTTAAATATTTAGCTGCTTCTTCAAATTGCTCAAAAGTAACTTTAGGATTATTTTTTAAAAAAAGAACCATTCCCCAAATGGCAGAAAAGCCAATCATCGGTGCGCCTCTCACAACCATGTCTTTAATCGCTAAAAAACATTGTTCAATATTCCTCACTTCAATATAGACTTCTTGATTTGGAAGCAATCGTTGATCAATTAATTTTAAAATATCATTTTCAAATTTTAATGGAGTCATATTATTTCTTTTTAAAAAAATTATTTAATAAATCTTGTACTTTTTCTTTTGCTGCAGCTGGAACAATTTTATCAATATTTTTCAACACAACTTCTTTTACCTTTTGCTCACCTTTTGTTTTAAGAGCACCTTTGGCAAGTTTTGATATTGTATATCCATAATCTGGTTTTAAATCAAACCCAGGTCCGGTTAATCTCATTGGCAAGTTTTTACTACCTGTATTTTTAATCAAGATTTCAGAAATTTTTCCTGTATTATCTATAACGACGACATCAACTGAAGAAAGATTTTTTCCTGCTACTGGATAAATTTCACCATTACCAGTTACTTGAACTTTTTTGTCTAGGCCAATAAAGTCAAAAGATGGAATTGAATAAACAGTATTTGTAAAATGACCTTTCATTGTAAATGTTTCGAAGTTTCCATTCCATTTTATTTCTTTACCTTTTACTTGATCTTTCACAACAGGAATATTGGCGAGCATCGGATTAATATATTCCGATAAATTTAATTTTTTAATTTCACCATTTTTAGCATCCATAGAAACAGTTACATCATAATTGGGCATTTTTGCACTATTGAAAATCGTCGCTGACCCCGTTACTTTTCCAGTGAAAATTCCTGCAAAATTTTCAATAAACGGAGGTAAAAAGGCCTTAAATCCTGCTAAATTTAAATTATTAATATCAAATGCAAATTTTGAATCGCTTGTTTTTTTACCGATCGTCATTGTTTGAGTCAATTTACCAGTTCCTTTTGAAAACTTAAAATTAAGATTATCAATGGCAATTGAAGAAAGGCTGGTTACAATTTTTCCTTTCCCTGAAAAGTCTTCATCTCCAACAGTGATGGAACTCCAATCAATATTTATGTTTGATGGAGGAATGGCCATTGGAGGGGTACTCTTATCTGCTTCACTTTCTGTTGATTCAGTAGCAACCGATTTTTCCTCATTATTTTTTTCTGCAGCAGGTTTTTGTGACCACAATTTTGCGCGAATCATTTGCTCTGGAATCTTCATTCCATGGGCCGAAACTTTTATGTCAAAAACATTTAGCTTAGTAAGATCAAATTTTTCATTCGGGTTAAAAATTCCATTAATACTAGATGTGATTTCACCTTCTAAAATTGATGTTTTTGTTTTAACGGCAATTTCTGTTTTTTTGAAACTTCCTTCAACGGAAGTTGTCGCAGTTATTCCTTCTTTCGAGTAGCCGATTCCTGGAGAAATTGCAAAACTAATATTTGCATTAATTTTTTTGTCAGCGCCATAGATGACACTTCCCTTTGATACTAGTTTTGACTTAGACATATCCGCTAAGTTTTCTAAGCCAAGTATTGTTGCAATATCCTTCATGATAATATCGACATTAATATCTGTTATTTCAATTTCTTTTGTCATTTTAAAGTTAGCGGAAATTTTATTCTGTGATTCAAAAGTTGAATTAATTTTTCCAGAAAGTTCGCCATTCTTTTTCAGTAATATGTCTATATTCGTTGTAATTTCTGGAAATTTTATTGCTAGGCCTGTTTTTGCGATGTTATTGATTTTAACAATAACCATTGATGTTACCGACCCATTTTTCACCAGATCAGAAATATTAATTTGTCCAATCACCAATGTATCAAAAGAGATTTTTGATTTGTCTTTCATAACAAAGTTAGCAGTAGAAGCAAGTTCAAATGCCGTAGCGCTGTCAAAACTTAATCCTTTCACTAAAAAACGAGAAATTTTAATTTCTCCATTTGAATTATCACGAAGAGAATATTTAACTGCGATATCTGATAACTTTACATTTATTTTACTTTTTCCAAAGATTCCTAAAGCAGCTGTGGGTTTCATTTCTTTTTCTGCTACTTCTGGTTTACTTGCAACCTCTTTTGTATCTCCCAGCGCATAAGTCCAATTATTTCCTTCAGTGAATTCTGCATAGTTCAACATTGGTGCATCAAGTTTTATTTCAACAATACCGTTGCCGTAAAGAAGTGCCCAGATCGGCACTTGAACGACTAACTGATCAACGGCCATCATTTCTACAGGCCTTCCATTCTTCTGTGCTATAAGTTTTAGCTTTTCTAGGTGGATATTAAAATTAAAACCCCAACCGATTTCGATATTTCCTAAGGACAAATCAGCATTGGGAAATACAGCTTTAGATTGTTCAATCGCAAGGCGTTTTATTTCTTCAGGACGCAATTTTGTTGAGGCATAATAAAAGGCCCCTGCCAATAGCAATACAAAAATAACAATCAGGGTGGCTAAAATTTTTATTTTTTTTGATTTCATTATATTTTTTCCTTATCGTTAAATTATGAATTGAGTTGGAAACTGTATTCTAATCACTTAATTCCTCTCTGTGAAGAATAGATTCCTTTACTGCCTGAAAAAAGATAGCTGACAACAACTGCTAGGGCAGCGTAAACCCCAATATCTGCTCCAAATAATTCCATGGCCAGAATAATTCCAGTTAATGGAGTATTGGCCGCTCCTGAAAACACTGATACATATCCCATTCCGGCCAATACCGGATATGGTAACCACAAAATATAGGCCAATGAATTACCCAATGTTGCACCAATGAAAAAGAGAGGAGTAACTTCGCCTCCCTTAAATCCGGCCCCTATAGAAACTGCAGTAGTCCATAGTTTTCCTAAAAAATCCCATGGGTAGATATGTTGGTTAAAACTTGATCGAATTACTGCTTCACCTAAGTTTAGGTAACGGTCGCTTCCGACAAGGTAATAACAGATAATAAGTATCGATCCACCTATTAACGGTCTTATGAGAGGACGATTTACTTTTTCTTCAAATAATATTTTTATTGAATGTGTGGCCCACGAAAATAATCTTGCAGTAAGCCCAAAACATATGCCCGCAAGAATTGCGCTTATGATTCCTTGTAAATAAATAGGAGGGATTTCAATAATGGCAACAGGGTCATGATGAAGTCCTAGCAAATAAGCAGTGAAATATCCACTTACACCTGAAATAAGACATGGAAATAGTGCCTCAACATGGATAAAATTTAATGCAAATACCTCAATTCCAAAAATTGTTCCGGCCAGAGGGGCTCCAAAAATTGAGGCAAACCCAGCGCTCATTCCCATCATTAAAAAAATTTTTCGATGTTCGTGAAAATATTTAGAGAGGGCATCACTTATCCCCGCTCCCATTTGGACCGCAACTCCCTCTCGCCCAACAGAAGCTCCAAATAAATGTGACAATGTTGAAGTTAAAAAGATCATCGG
>JAVHRK010000133.1:0-2230 GCA_036171615.1 Bacteriovoracaceae bacterium | reverse complement strand
CTCTTACCAATCAGGTAAAACTCAATGAATCTCCATTTTTCAAAGAAATTAAAAACCTTAGACTTAATTTCTATTATCTAAATCATGAAACTGAAAATTATGAGATTTTATCATCAACAACCATTGATCGACATTTCCAGTCTGGCATCTATGAATCATTTGATGTTGAGATAGATCACGCACCGGTGGCCCTTTTGAAAGAAAGTTTTTTTAAGCGTGGTGAATTTATTATTTCAGAAGTTGATGATTTTGAAGTTCCTGCCACTTCTTCTAACTACAAAACGCTTTTGGCATCAGTTAAAGCAAAATCAATTCCTGTTTTATATGAAACCCCATTAGAGGAAAAAATTTATTATGTTGCTTCTGAAGCAGGAGTTCGTTTTCAAAATGTTTTAAAATTAATTTTTGATAAAAATTACGAAGTCAAAGACGATTCACTTTTGAAGATTGGCCAGTTTCAAAATAACTTACCTGACTTTACCCATCTGAAAGAAGTTCAAGACAAAGACAAGCTCGGCAAATGGTTTGTTATGACCAATGATTTTAAAGAAAACTATTTGGATCACATTTACAAACCAACAGATCGAATTGTTTTATCTTATGTCACGGGAAGCGACTTATCAGATCAGACACAAGAAAGTATTTATTCATATGCTTCTAAGATAGATGGAAACAAATCAGAATCAATCTTGCCTCTTGGCAACATATCGCCCAATTCAAGAGTTGAGTTTACTCTTCATCCATTAAATCGCTTTGGAAGATCACTAAATAAACATCAAGAGGTTTTCAATAGACCTGGAGGAAGTTGTGGAAAAAATTGTATTCAATTTCCCGTAAACTGCACTTGGGAAGTTAATGAATTTAATGATTATAATGAAAACTTTTTATTTCCCCCTGATTTAAGCGGTGATGGTGAAAAACTTGACCTAGTAATCAATGGTGATGTGTTTAAGTTAAGTAATCTTTTAAAAGATAAAAAAATACTTCTCAATAAAACTGAGTCTGGAACTCACATTACTATAGATGACATTTCTAAAATCAAAGAAATAAAAGATTTTGAAGAAAATCAGATTTCACTAAAGATTCGCTCTTTTTCAGGGAATGATTTCTTTGGTGTGAAGCTCACTGATGTTGGTGGCTACTGGCAAGGCATGGGTGGTTGCCCTTTTAATACTCCTGCCGTTGCCGAAAAATTTAAAACACAACTTTCAACTGATTCACGAAATGCAGATGAAATTATTTGGTGGGCAGGACAAGCCAATTCTCATGGATGGCCTTACAGATTTTCAAAAGTTGATTCAGGAGTTTATTACCAAGAAATCTCACTTGGCGTGAGTAGCTCAATTGAAAATTATTACAACTAAAAACAAAGAGGATTTATGAATTTAAACAAAGTAAAAAAAACTATTATGCTTCCAATTAAGTATTGGTTTTATGTAATCCCTTATGCAGTTATGAGCAATCCAGCGGTAGCTCGTGATCTTGAATCAATTGCAACAAATCTTTCAACGAAAACTAACAAGCTGGCCATGCTTGTCGTTCCCATCGGTTTTGCTTTCTCCGCTTTCTTTATGATTATCGGAAGTCCAAGAGGGGCAATTTTTATGTCGAGTACATTATTAGCGGCCATCATTTCTCTTGGTGGAAGCTCGGTCTTTAGTTGGCTGAAAGGAATTGTGGGGTAAAAAATGGAAAATCTAAATGCTCATTATCCAAGTTTCATGAAGAATCAACCTCTCATCTGGGGAATAGGTTTAAATGATCTTTTTATTTTAAGTGGAGTTCTTTTTGTCATGATGCTCTTGGGAGCAAATGAAATGACAACTTTAGCAACCAGTGTTGCTATTTATCTTTTAATGATTGGTGCGAGGAGGTTATTTCCTCGCCGTCATTTTGAATTTGTTCTTATTTCTAAAAACACTGTAACAAGAAAGGATTTAAATGAAAAACTCTTACGTTTATAAACTCACTCCAAAAGATATGGAACAAAGATCAGTTGAAGAAAATTTTAACTTTCTTAACGAAATTAAAATCTTTCTTAATCAATTACCTTTAAGTCCAAAATCGGATCGATTTACCAAGAAAAGTATCCTTGACTTAATTCCTGACAAGAATAATTCAGAAGATTTTTATTATAAGTTCTACTCTTTGAATGAAGAAATCTATTTTGAAACTAATTTTGAGGAAGTGCTCACAATACCTGATGTTGAGCTTCTTAAAGTTGATGCCC
>JAVHRK010000132.1:0-11568 GCA_036171615.1 Bacteriovoracaceae bacterium | reverse complement strand
TTTATTACCAAAGTGTCATCTCTTTCATGCTGTACATCAAGACTCACCTTTTGTTCCTTGGAGATTTAAAACAAAGTATATTTTAACAATTCATGATCTCAACGCTTTATCGGAAAATAAAAATCCTACTTTTCAAAAAAAATATAAAGAAAATTTACAAAAAAAAATAGATAGAGCTTTTATCATTACCTATATTTCTTTTTTTACCAAAAAAGAAGTTGAAGCAATTTTTAAGACAGACAACAAAAAAAGTTTTGTTATCTACAATGGGATTAGTTTACCTCATACTTCTACAACCCCTTTATTAATTCCAACAAGCAAGTATCTTTTTAGTATTGGAACAGTCGTACCTAAGAAAAATTTTCATGTGCTTATAAAGATGATGAAACATCTACCGGAATATCATTTAATAATAGCAGGAACTTTATTTCACCAATATGCAAAAGACATGAGACAAGAAATAATAGATCAAGCACTAAGTGAAAGAATACATTTAATAGGTACTATCAGCGATGAAGAGAAACACTGGTATTATGAGCATGCTACTGCTTTTATCTTTCCCTCTTTACTTGAAGGCTTTGGTCTTCCTGTTGCGGAGGCCATGAGTTTTGGAATACCATTGTTTTTATCTAACAAAACTTCGCTTCCTGAAATTGCAGGGCCAGAAGCAAATTACTTTTCAAGTTTTGATGATGCTATAATGGCGACAGAATTTAGAAATGGAATGAATGCTTTTAACGACAAAAAAAAAGAAGCACTCATAGAACGCTCAAAAATATTTAGTTGGGAAAAAGCAGCTAATTCCTATCTAGAACTCTATAAACTTTAAATTTTTTTATAGTTTTTATACTCGCCGATTCGATAACCTGTCAGGTTTTCTATGATTTCAGAAATCCAAAGGCCAAATATATTTGTATTAAAATTAAGAGGAAGGCCCATTAAATCCAGCTCATTTTTATTTTTAACAATCCAAGTGTCCATCACTTTTGGGTGAGTTTGAGTAAATTGTCGCAGTCCAAAATCTCGCTGATACTTAAACTCACCAGTACTTGGTTTTTTATCACCGTGATAAAAAGTATCAAAGATAACAACTTTTTTTGCCATAACTTTTTCCGCTCTGGCCCACCCATAATGAAAGACTCTGGCCTTAATTAAATGAGCATATATTTTAGATTGATCTGCATTTCTAAAACCTTGGGCATCTAACCAAGAGACAATCCCTTTGTGGTTCCTTACAAGTCTTACTTCTCTTCGATACATTGAACGAATATATTTATAAGTATCAACATTGCCAAAGAAATGGAGGTAATTAAATATTAGTCCATCAATTTTTTTATTTGTTTCCATTAAGCTGACACCATCTAAAATCAATTTTAAATCATCTTGATGGATACATTCATCACCCTGGATATACTGACAATAATCCCCTGTGCACGCAGCAAGGGCAATATTTGTTTGCTGAGAGAGAATTAATCCACTTTTGGTTATTTGAGGATCCCACCAGCTTTTAAGGATTTTATATTTTGGATCTAATAAATTATTTTTTAAATATTGATAAGTTCCATCATCAGAAGTTAATTCTTGGTCATCAAACCCAATATTAATAACGACTTCATCACATATAGATTCTATTGATAAAATGCTCTCGAGTATTGGATACCCGAGAGTGAGACCATTTTTTATAAATGTAAAACCAGATATTTTTAGAGACATTTAAAATTAGTTTTTAATTTATATACTTTAGAATAGGGATCATTAGTAAATTCTAATTGCTCAGTCGAATTTGGAAAAACATCAAGTGTACCTGTAAAATTTTTATAACTTAATAAAGAATCAAACCATGAAACTTTCCATCGACAATGAATTGGATTATCAGACTCATTTGTTACTGAAATATGAATAGTTTTGTTATCATCTATCTGTGTCTCAACTTTAGGAAAAACTCCGGCCATTGCTTGAAATGAAAGAAAACTTAATAAAATAATTTTTTTCATGATAAACCTTAAAATAAAGTTGAAGGATTCATTGTTTGAAGATTATTAACTACATGTCTTAAAAACTTTGAACCAACTTCTCCATCAATTATTCGATGATCATAAGTGTGAGTTGAATACATCATAGAACGAA
This sequence comes from Bacteriovoracaceae bacterium, assembly GCA_036171615.1. Lineage (GTDB taxonomy): Bacteria > Bdellovibrionota > Bacteriovoracia > Bacteriovoracales > Bacteriovoracaceae > Bacteriovorax. The sequence continues at coordinate 9,441 of JAVHRK010000132.1, read as the reverse complement.
TGGCCATCGAATCGTCAGCATTAACCATAACTCTTTTCTGAATAGTTCCTACACAGAAAATCCCTACTTGTGGTTGCAAAATAACAGGAGTGGCAGCAAGAACACCGAATGAGCCATTATTAGTAAAGGTATACGTTCCACCTGTAATATCATCCATAGTTAGTTTCTTAGTTTTCGCTTTATTTACAAGTGCATTTAGTGCTCTGGCAATACCAGTAATATTTAATGCCTCGGCACCTTTTATAACTGGAACAACTAAACCATTTCCAGGTACAGAAACGGCACATCCCAAATTAATGTCTTTCTTCATGATGATATTATCACCATCAATAGAAGAATTAACGATTGGAAATTCTTTTAGCGCTTGTACCAAAGCAAATAAAATAAAATGGGTATAAGTTAATGCAAAACCTTCTTGTTTTAGAAATTCATTTTTAAATGACTCTCTAAATTTTACGAGTTTTGTCATGTCGACTTCATCAATAGAATTAACATGAGGAGAAATTAATTTACTAGCTTGCATATTTTTTGCAATTGTTTTTCTCATATTATCCATAGGGACAATTTGAACTCTCTCTCCAGGTTTAAATGCTGGAGTATTTGGAACTGGTGCTTTTACTTCTATATTTTTTTGAGCTGAATTTTGTGAACTTATAGGAGTTCCTGTTCTATGAGATAGAAATTCGTCGAAATCACCTTTATTAATTCGTCCAGCTGCGCCTGTTCCTTTAATCATGGCCAATTCTGAAAGTGATACTCCAGCATCACGGGCCATTGCTTTTACTAGTGGAGTAAAAAATCGATCATCTACCGTTGTCGAAGGTATGGCTTTTGAAGGAACAGACGTGACAGGAATATCAGAAGCTTTTACAGTAACAACTGATTCGCTTGAAGATTTAGTTCCATTAGATCCTTTAAAAGGTACAGCTAAATCATCTTCAATAACCGCAATTAATTTTTGAATATCAACTGTATCACCTTCTTTATAAAGAAGTTCTTCAACACGACCACTAACCGGAGAGGGAATTTCTGATTCAACTTTATCAGTGGAAATCTCAAATAAAATTTCATCTAATTCAACTTTATCACCAGGTGCTTTATGCCATTTAGTGATTGTTCCATTAGTGATTGATTCGCCCATTTGGGGCATTACTATTTCGTGTCTCATTTTCGATTATCTCCTGATATTTATTAAAATTACTTAAAAATTTAGGGCGCGGCCTTTTGAAGCCATTACTGCTTCTCCTAACCATTCACCTAAAGTTGGATGAGGGTGTACAGTTGCAAAAATTTCTTCATCAATACCTTCCATCGTTTTAAAAAGTACGTATTCGTGAATGAGTTCTGTGGCCTGTGTTCCAACGATATGGGCCCCAAGCATCTCACCATGCTTGCCCATTAATGTTTTTACGAAACCTTCTTTTTCATTAGAAGCAACGGCCTTTCCGTTAGCAATAAAAGGAAGTTTTCCAACTTTATATTCTATTTTATTTTCTTTTAAATATCTTTCGGTATATCCCACTGAAGCGACTTGTGGTTGGCAATATGTACAACCAGGAATATTCATTTTATCAAGGGCATGAGGATGAAGGCCAGCGATATGTTCAGCTGCCACCACACCTTCATGAGAAGCTGCATGCGCGAGTAGAGGAGGCCCTGAAACATCTCCTACTGCATATATATTTTTAGCTGCAGTTTGATACATTTCATTGACTGCAATAAAACCACGGTCCGTTTTAATACCAACTGACTCAAGTCCAATATTATCAATATTACCTGTCATACCAACTGCAATGAGGCCCATTTCAAATTTATATTCTATTTCTTTGCCAGATTCAGTTGCAAAAATTGAAATATCATTTCCATTATTAACCGCGCGGACTTTTTCAATTCCTAATGAAAGCTTAATTCCATATTTTTTATAGGCCTTTTCCACCTCAATAGAGGAGTCTTCATCTTCAATTGGAAGTAAATGTTTTTGAAGTTCAAAAATATGAACATCTACTCCAAATGCATTCCAAAAATAAGCAAACTCAACTCCTATTGCACCAGCACCAATGATACCAATTGATTTTGGAAGAGTTTCCATTTTTACTGCTTCCCAAGCTCCAATAAGTCTCTTTCCATCATGCTCAAGACCTGGAAAAGTTTTATAATGTGCTCCCGTTGCAATAATAAGATTAGTGAATCCTACTTCCTCAATGGCCGAAGAGGTTTTAAGTTCAATAGTATTTGTAGATTTAATTTTTCCAAAACCTGCAAGTATTTCAATATTATTTTTCTTCATTAAAAAAGAAACACCTTTTGATATACGATCTGAAATTGAACTTGCGCGCTTTACAGCAACTGAGCCATCAAGCCCTTTGATCTCAATATTTATTCCAAGTTCTTTCATGTCTTTAAGTTCATGAACAGAATGCGCCGATTTTAAGACCGCCTTAGTCGGTATACATCCACGATTAAGACAAACTCCACCCATTTTATCCATTTCAATAATGGCCACTTTTTTTCCAAGTTGACTCGCTCTAATTGCGGCAACATAACCACCTGGACCAGCTCCTAATACTACAACATCAAATTTTTTCATTTATTGAATCCTTAATTTTTTTGGTCTATTGTAACAATAATTCTTCAAAAATGCAGTCAAAAGTAAGGAAAAAATGCAAGGCAACATTGAGTTAAATAGCGAATGGAAATTAAGCGATACAGAGCTCCAAACACTCTTGAAGTTTTTTCCACACGGGCTTATTGCCCTTGACCTTGAAACGACCGGACTTTCGCCATTGGTCGATCAAATAATAGAAATTGCCGCTATAAAAATTACCCCAGATGGTGCACAACTTTTTAAAACACTCATTAATCCGCTTATAACGATTCCAGCTGAAACTATAATCTTTCACCAAATTACTGACGAGATGATTAAAAACTCTCCTAAATTAATAGAAATACTTCCTGACTTTCACGCGTTTCTTGGAGATTTACCGATCGTTGCTCATAACGCAAAATTTGATATGGGTTTTATAGTAATGGCTCTTCAAAAAAATACAATTAAACTTTCAGCATCGGATATTTTTTGTTCATGTAAATTATCAAGACACACTCATAAAAATACTGACAACCATAAACTAAAAACATTGGTTACCGCTTTAAATATTCCCCTGGTTAATCATCACAGGGCCCTTGATGATGCCTACGCATGTCTAAAAGTTTTTATAAAAAGTCTTGAAATAGTAAAGGAAGAAAATTTAAGACCACAATCATATCTTTTTAACTTACAAGATTTTAAAAATATAAACCCCGAAGAAATGCCTGAACATCTATCACCACTAATCGCACTTGTTCAAAAGGCAGCTGTTATTGAAATTAGATATAATGGTGGAAAATTAAAAAATCAATTTAGGCCTGTAAAGTTAACAGGTCTTATTAATTCGCCAGAAGGCAGTGTGCTTTATGCTCGTTGTCTGCTAACAAATATTTATAAAACTTTTCAACTGAAGAAAATCCAAGAATTAAAAATGCCTAATGCAGAAGAAATTCAGACATGGTTAAAAAAAAATGAATAAAATTGTTAATAAATTTAATTTCTTTTATCGTATACAGCAGTTAGTAATTTTTATTTTGCATTTAATTCTTTTAAAATGGATGTATTTTACCCTCTCAAATGCGGGTGCATTAACGACCACTGAAGTATTTTATCATTTCATTGGAATGTCTATAATGGGTGGTGTTCTTATACGAGGAACAGCTTATTGGGCAAAACACCATTATATTAAAGAGAGTCATAAAAAATGAGTTGGCAAAAAGAATTCGCTCATTCAATTAAATCAGTTGAAGAGGCAAGTATATTTTTTGATTATTCTTTTCCAGAAACAAATTATCCTTTGTTTATTCCTTTAAATTTTGCTGAAAAAATAAAATCAGCAGGTCCTAACTCTCCTTTATGGAAACAGTTTCTTCCTGTGGAACATGAAAAAAGTTATATTAGTAATCAATTAGGTTTATATGATCCAATAGGAGATAAAATTCATAGCAAAGGCGGCCAAGTCATTCATCGCTACAAAAATCGAATTCTTTTTACACCTACAACAGTATGTCCTATAGCTTGTAGATATTGTTTTAGAAAAAATGAATTACCAGTAAAAGATGAAATATTTACCCCCGATTTTGACCAAACTCTTAAATATTTAACCGAAAATACTGAAGTAAATGAAGTTATTTTCTCTGGTGGTGATCCACTTATTTTATCTAATGAAAAAATTGACTATTATCTTGAAGCATTTTCAAAAATTAAAACGATAAAGTATATTCGCTTTCATACAAGAACTCCGATTATCCTTCCCTCTAGAGTTGATCAAGGATTAGTTTTAATTCTTAAAAAATTTTCATCACTGTTCCATCGATTAATAGTAATGATCCATGTGAATCATAGAGATGAAATAGACCCTGAAGTTGAAAAATCATTGAAAAGTCTTATTGATAGTAGAATCGATTTATTTTCTCAAACAGTTTTACTTAAAAATATAAATGATAATACTAAAGTTTTAAGTGATTTATTTACTAAACTTATAGATTTGAAAATATCACCTTATTATTTACACCATCCAGATCTTGTATTAGGGGCCATGCATTTTTATTTGAGCTTAGAAGAAGGCCGTAAAATATTTGCGCCACTTCATAATTTTTTACCTGGATGGGCGATACCACAATATGTAATAGATATTCCTGGTGGTGAAGGTAAAATTCCGGCCTTTAACCCAGAGAGTTTTGAGTTTTCAGGTCATTTAATAAATAGATTTGGTGAAGAAATTAAGGTGGAGTTGAAATCCAAGGATGCCCACTAGGCAAATTACCTGTTAAATTCCATTTATGAGCAGCATAGCCTTCCATTTTTTGTCTATAATATCGATCAAACTCTTCGCTTTAACCTCTATAAATCTACTGCTATGGATTCTGCTTAATTTTCAAAGTAAAGATATAAATAATATTCCAGCTAGTCATTTGGGAACTGATTTTGAAATTAGAGCAAAAATAGGATGGATTTATGAAGTTGGCTGGGGCCATATTTTCAGGGCCATCTACTCTACTTTCTATATGCCAAATAATATTGATAAAAATACTGGCAAAGAAATTAAGTTTTTTGGTGAGATCATTAAAAGTTTCTAATAATTATATTTTAATAACTTGTATTGGTTGTAAGATTTCATAACTTTTTATTTCAGTTCCAACAACTTCTATAACTAACTTTTTAATATGAGTATAATTTTTTCGTAATAAGATTTGGACTTCTTGCCCTTTTAAATCTTGTTTACATTTTACAGTTGCACTTGCTTCAATATCACTATGAGCTCCTTCAACAACTTGATTAAATTTAGGAGCTGTCACTTCACAACCTATTTTAGGATCAAAGAAGACTAAACTTAGAAATTTTTTTACCCAAAGTTCTTTTGCTGAATTAAAAATTTTCTTCTCACTCTCAGTTTTTGCTATATATTCAAATCCTATAAAAGATTCAGCAGGGCCATCAACTTCAAAATTAACAATATTCTTTTCGACGGCCATCCCTAATTTAAGAGAACCATGTTCGTGAGCCGCTAATGAATGCTCAGCTGCATTTACAGAAAATATAAATAATACAATAACGGCCACAAACATGGTTTTCATTTAATTACCTTTTGTTTTTGCTTTTTCTTTCTTTTTATCTTGTTTTTCTTTTGTTGTTAACTTTGGTTTCCCTTTTTCTTTCCCTTTATCTCTTCCTTTATCTGCACCTTTTGCCATTTGCTACTCCCATGTATTGTTATTGATAGATTGATTTTATACCTATTTGTTTTCCAAATCCATCCAATTTTTGAGATCTTCTGTGACTCCAAGTCTTTCTGACTTTCGGGCCCGTTTTTGACCTTTTTCGATCCCAATGGCCTCAAGACCTACGGCATTTGCTGCGGCCAGTATGCTCCCTTCACCACAAAATGGATTGATAATTACTCTTGAGCTAGTATTTTCTAAAATAAATTTTGCAATAAGAAGGCCAGTGGTAAGCCCCATACCGCGCTCCCATGTTTTTTCACCTAATTCAGGAATTACATCCGGACTAGATTTACTTAAATCACGCAATCTTAGATTTTTTGAAAAACAAAGCAGATGAGTATAGGCCGGACGTCCAAAAGTTATACTTCCAGGCCTACTTCGACAGACAATCTTATGCCAAAGTAGTTTATGACCAAGGCCTTCAGCTGCTTTTTGACAGAGATAACCTTTGTCTATCCATTCACCATCTACTTTTATATCAGACTGATAAAAAATGGTTAGACCTTCATCTGGAGTTTTAGAAAGAACTAGCTCTGCGGTCTCAGTAAACCAAGTTTTCCATTCATCTAAGGTCAATTTAGGAAACTCCGAAATATCGGGCATAGAAGCTACTAGTGAACTTTGAGGATTTATTTCATGAGAATTAAGCCATTCTAGAGCATCACCACAATAAACAGTTCGATTAGACATTATAATAGCTCTTTAAAATAGATCTTGGATTATAGGAATATTGTTTTTCTAATTCTAAAATTGCTTGTTGTAAATGAGGATCTAGAACTTTTGGCATAACAACTTTTAAATTTACAATTTGGTTACCAGTATTTCCTTTTTTGGCGATACCTTTATTTTTAATTCTAAATTTAGAACCTGTAGAAACTCCGGCAGGTATTTTAAGCATTACACTTCCATCAAGAGTTGGGACTTGAATTTCAGCTCCAGAAATTGCTTCAAAAAAACTAATTGGAATTTCCGCCAGAATATCTAAATTATCACGGGTAAAAATATCATGCGGACGAATATTAACTTCAACAAAAGCATCACCTGCTGAAGCACGGCCAGAGCCAGCTCCCCCCAACCCTTTCAATTTTAATTTTTGTCCTGACTCTATTCCGGCCGGTATTTTAACTTGTAACTGCTTTCCAGATGGCAGTGTAATAATTTTTTCAGCTCCAAGAGCTGCTTCTTGAAATTCAATATCCAACTTATAAAGATGGTCTTGACCTTTTCTTTTTCTACTTCCAAATAGATTTTCAAAAATATCTTCATGGTTAAATTCATCTTGAAAAGAATTTCTTGAATATCTATTTTGTCCTTGTTCAAGATCGACTTCACCTCGATCAAACTTATTTTTAGCTTCTTCTGTCCCTATCAAATCATAAGCATTCGAGATTTCTTTAAATTTTACTTCTGATGCTTTACTATCTGGATTGATATCAGGGTGGTATTTTTTTGCTAAAGTTCGATAACTTTTTTTAATTTCTTCAAGAGAAGAATTTTTATTAACACCTAGTGTTTTATAGGGATCAATCATAATAACACCTTTGCAAGTTCGAGGTCATTTTATACAACATATCACAAAGAATATAAGACGCAACAGACGGACTTGTGATATTAATTTGATTGTAAAAAAATATATATATTATTCCGGTGGTAATTCAAAACAACATTTGCCTAAATCACCACTTCTAAAATCAAGAAGTAATAATTTATAAATGCGCTCATGATCTGGAAGTCCTTTTGCTTTTATACAACCTCGAAGTATTGCAATTTTACTTATTACTTCTTCTATACTGAGATCAAATGAATCAAGCTGATATCTTTCTAGAAATTCTCTAGATTTAATATCTAATAAATATTTAATTAAAAATAAAGCTGGCATCTCTTCGCCAATAACAGCATCAGGGATAGCATTAATCGCACTTAACCAATATGCATGTTCATCTGTTTCTAATTCTGGGGGCATTACTCCAGGAGTATCTAATAAATCAATATTTTGATCAATATGTATCCATTGTTGTCCAGTAGTTTGGCCTGGACGATCGGCCGTTTTTGTGGCATTTCGGTTTGCGAATTGATTAATAATTGTTGATTTTCCTGTATTAGGAAGTCCAATTACCATCAGCTTTAATTTTTCTTTAGTCGATTTTAAATCTGGATTTGAAATTCTTCTTTTTTCTTCAACAATTTTGCGGGCCAAGGCCATAACTTTTTTTAGGGTGCCTTTATCAAAACAATTAATAAACATAAAAGGTTCATCTTGTTTTTTAAACCAAATTTCCCATTTAGCAATTATTTTAGGATCGGCAAGATTCACTTTATTTAAGAGAATAAGTCTGCTTTTTTGTCTAAAAACTGCCTCCATTACTTTGTTTCCTGAAGTAATTGGCACTCTTGCGTCTCTAATTTCTAAGACAATATCAACATTTTTTAATTTTTCTTTAATTTCACGAATGGCCCGGGCCATATGACCAGGGTACCAATTAAAACTCTTAGGTGTTGCTAATTCTGGTGGTACATCCTTCATCTATTTCCATTTTTAGGATCCTGCGGTCGATCATTAGTGGTTTTTTTAAAATCCAAAGGATTAGCTGTAGCGCCGTATTCACGACGGAACATCTTTCTTATCGAAGTGTCACTTTGTGCTGTTCTTCTAAATGTATCAGCTATTTGTAACTGATCAGCGCAACGTACACAAATCCATTCGGCCTCTGTAGTTGGATTTCTGTGCCTATAAAGCTCAACATCAGGATGCACTTGATCACAAACTTCACAAAAATTACGTTGCTCTTGGTGAGAGATCGTTTTAGTTTTCTCTTTTTTGTCTATTTTAACTCTAATATTTTGAGTTTTAGTAGTAGTAACTCCGGCCTTAATTAGTGCGTCTTTTAAACTTCCCATAAATACCTTCAAAAAATTATTTTTTTCATTTTAAATGATAAGAGGTACTTATGTCTATTTTAAAATATCAAGCACCCAAGTCTTATCAAAATGATCGGATATATTATAAGTAAACCATATATAAGTAATAATAATTATATATTATTTCCTCTTAGTATTTCATGTAAGTATTTCTCCACGGTAGTTAATAATAACTAACAATGGAGGGTCTCAATGATTACCAAAAGGGCATTCGCGCCTAAGATAAAAAGCAAAATACTGAATAAATGGAACAAGTTAAGTGAAAGCGACGTTGAATCAATTTCAGGACGATTCAATCTTTTGTCAGAAAAAATTCAAAAAGTTTATTCATGCTCAAGGGAACATGCAATCAGAGAATGTAATGATTTTAGAAATTCAAACAAATTAGCTTAGGAGTAATTTATGTATGGTCATGCAGATGGATATATAATTCCATGCCAATGGGGAGTTAAAGAAAAAATAACAGGATACTTACTATCAAATGATGAAGAAGATGAGGAGGATGTACTAATTCATGCAGATCAAATACCCAACTCACTTGTAAAACAAGGTAATAAAGTACGACTATTTGGCGACATTACACCCAATAGAGGCTTTAAGGAAATGACTGTAGAGCGCTTTAGAATTTTAGAAGAAAACAAAAAAATAAAGACAAACTTTAATTAGTGGCTGGTGCCATTTAACCTGAAAATTCAATATTTTTTATAAGAAATT
>JAVHRK010000131.1:0-11580 GCA_036171615.1 Bacteriovoracaceae bacterium | reverse complement strand
CTTACATTTGTGAAGTCAAGTATGCGATTGAAAGATGTGGGTAATTGTTAGAAAATGTCTCACAAGTATGTAAAAAATATAGAAACAATCACAGGTTTAGCATTTTAAAATATTTATCCCAAGTCTTAACGACTGGAAAGAGGCCGATTGCGAAAACTAAGGCACTGTAAAAGAAAAACCGAGAGAAGGGATAAGCCGGATCCTGTTTTGAACTATCATTCATCTAGGCCTTGAATTACTCCAAGGCTCGAGCGCTCTACCCGCTTACCAGAGAGTGGCCCTCTCTTGCTAACATTGCTGAAAGCGCGTAAGCCTATTTGAGCTTGCACCACGTAGAGTTTACCTGGTTTCACTACAGCATTACCTGTACATACTTTCTGTTGCACTTGTCCTCACCTCGCGATGGTCGGCCGTTAGCCGATACGTTGCCATGTGGTGTCCGGACTTTCCTCCCGTTTTTATATTGCTATAAAAACCAGCGATAGTACCCTTTTCTCGGTAATCTGTTTATCGAACTTTGTAAGAATTTAGTCAATATATTTTTGCTGTCTCTGGAATAAGGAAACGCCCACATGAAGGACAACACTCTAGTGCTCGGCCTTCTTCTACGGTTGATTTTAAGATAGAGCTTACTTGCATGTGGCACTTAGAACAGCCCTTGTCGTGAAGAAATGCAACACCAGACTTTTCACTGGATAGATAAAGATCCTTTGCACTTTTATGACAAAGTTCTAAAAGTGAAGTGATACGTGCCTTCAGGTAAAATATTTTTTCATCGGCTTCTTTTTTTGATGCTTCAACTTCACTTTTAATTTCTTTTAAGGTCTCAGTTGAACCTTCAATAAAGCTTTTTGCGTCTTTGATTTCGTCATGAATTTTTTCAGAGCGATCTAAATTTATAAAATATTTTTCTTCATTTAGTGCTAATGATTTTTTTACTGTTTCAAGTTGATGTGTGGTGGCCGCTAGTTCTCGATCATTTTTTACATTATCAAGCTGAGAAGTTAAATGGGTCATCTTTTGTTCTTCACTGGCAATAGTGAGCTCTAGTGTTTTGAGATGCAGTTCATGTTCTTCGAGTAATAATTGTTCAATATTGCTCTGTAAGCGACTTCGCTGAGTGTCGAGATCGGTTATTCGTTTAACTTCACTAGCAACACCTGCGTTATATTCAGATATTTTTGATTTTAAACTCTCTATTTCAATTAAATTTCTATAACTTTCTAGGTACATGACTGGTAAAACCTTGTTTTATTTTGCTTGAAATTCTATACTCACCGAATCTTATGCGTGGAAATACCTTTGGTAAATTATTTTCTTTAACTAGTTTTGGCGAGTCCCACGGGCCAGCAATTGGCGTAGTGATTGATGGTGTTCCAAGTCTACTAAATTTTTCTCAAGACGATTTACAAAAAGAACTTGATCGTCGCGCGCCAGGAAAAAATTTAGGAACTTCAGATCGAAAAGAAGCTGATGTAGCAATTGTCCTATCTGGTATTTTTGAAGGTAAGACATTAGGAACACCCATCGCAGTTATAGTAAATAATACAAATCAACAAAGTTCCGATTATGATAATTTAAAAAATACTCATCGACCTGGACATGCTGATAAAACAACTGAATTAAAATACGGTATACGTGATCATCGAGGCGGTGGACGTAGCAGTGGAAGAGAAACAATTTCTCGAGTGATTGCTGGGTATTTTGCAGGCCTTGTATTGCCTCAAGTGCAAGTGCAAGCAAGTATTTTAGAGTTAGGAGAATTATTATTTACCCGGCCTTTATTAGAACTAACGGATACAGAAAAATTATATTTAGAAAAACTCAAAAAGAATGGTGAATCAGTCGGGGGAAAAGTACAAATTAATGTCAATCATTGTCCTGTTGGACTCGGCGAACCCGCCTTTGATAAATTAAAAGCTGATTTTGCAAAAGCATTATTATCAATTGGAGCATGCATCTCATTTTCTTACGAGACAAGCGCTATCGAAGGTGGAATATCTAACGGTGATGAAATGATAATGTATATTTCTTTTAAAGCGACATCTACAACAGGTGAAAACGCAAAATTAGGACGACATGATCCATGTATCGTTCCAAGGGCGCTACCTGTTGTAGAGGCAATGGTTAAAGTAGTTCTGGCAGATCATTATTTAAGACAAAATGCATATAGGATTTAACAAGATGAAAACGACAATTAAAACAATTGAATTTGATAATATTATTGAAGAAATAAATAGACTTGAAACTGATACAGTTCTGGTTATTGCTGATCATCAAGTCTGGAGTCAATATTCAAAAAGTTTACCATTAGATAAAATTGAGAATAAAAAAGTTATTTTTTGGAAATCACCAGATGGCGAAAAAGTAAAAAACATTAACGATTTTCAAAATGCTATTGAGTTTTTTCTAGATAAAGGAATTCATCGTAATGCTCACCTCGTTGTTATAGGAGGAGGAGCTGTTTCTGATTTCTCTGGTTTTATTGCAGCGACAATTATGAGAGGAATTTCCTGGAGTATTATCCCTACAACTCTATTAGCAATGGTTGATGCAAGTATCGGTGGCAAGGTTGGCATTAATTCTAAAAGTGGAAAAAATTTAATTGGTGCTTTTCATTTACCAACAAATATTTTTATTTGTACAAAATTTCTTGAGACTTTACCTGAAGCTGAAAAACAAAGTGGATTGGGAGAAGTTTTAAAATATTGTTTTCTTGATTATACTATTTACAGCTTAGTCGTAAAAAAGGCTCCAATCGACACAATCATTGAGGCCTGTATACAGTTTAAGAAAAAGATTACTGAAGATGATTTAAAAGAAGACGGGAATAGAAAAATATTAAATTTAGGTCATTCATTTGGTCATGCCTTAGAGTTTATTTATAATCTCACTCATGGCGAAGCAGTTCTCTGGGGAATCGCCCTTGTCTTTAAAGTATTTGGAAATGAAAAAAATTTAAATGATATTAAAGCTTTGAAAAATGCACTATCGATGCCTGCACACACACCACCATGGTATAATAAAGAATTTCCGACCGATAAAATAATGAATTACCTTTCTAAAGATAAAAAGATCTCAGCAATGAATTCAATTGATTTAATTTTGATTGAAGATATTGGAAATGCAAAAATTGAAAATAAAACGTTTGAGGAAATTCAAACAGTTCTCGAGAGTAATAAAGATGAACTCAAAAAATTCTCTTTTTAAAGTTACTCCTAAGGATTTTGTAAAATCAATCTTAGTTCCAACTAGTAAATCCTATTCCAACAGAGCACTCATCTTAGGTGCGCTAAATGGGCAAGGATTCACTCTTTCAAATATTTCAACCTCAAGTGACGTAACGAATTTACTCAAGGCCTTTGTCACTATCGGACTTGAATTTACTAAAAGTGAAAATCAAATTATTTTTTTAAATTCATTTCCAGAATGTGAATCTAAAACAACAGAACAAGTAATTGATCTAGAAACTGGAGACGGGGGAACTACTAACCGTTTTTTAATAGCACTTTTATCCAGAGGTCAAAAGACTTATAGATTATTTCCGATGGGAAAAATAAATGAACGCCCCATAGATGATTTAATTAACCCGTTAAGAGAATTAGATGTTGATATTGAATCGAACAATGAAGGTGCATGGATTTCCGTTTGTGGACCTGCAAATATTACGCTAGCAAAAACAATAGAGATTGATTGTGCTAAAAGTACACAATTTGCTTCTGCAATGCTTTTGGCCTTTAATAACACGCCGATTAGTTTTAGCTTTAAAAATCTTCATGCTTCTGAAAAATATTTGCAGATGACAAAAGCAGTTGTTAAGGAATTAAATACGACCCCTGTTGATTTTAGCTCCGCCAGTTATCCCATTGCACTTGCACTTATTTGTGGTGATGTTAAAATTTCAAATTGTCTAAGCATTGATCCATTTCAAGCAGATTCTAGTTTTGTTGAAATTGCCAAAAACTGCGGAGCAGACATCCGCTTTAGTAAAGACGGTCTCTGTGCAACATCTAAAAAAGTTTTAAGGCCGTTCATTGCTAACGGTGCAGATTTTCCTGATCTAGTACCCACGCTGGCCTTTCTTGCGTCTCGGATAGTAGGCGAAAGTCGTCTAGAAAATTTATCAGTACTTAGACATAAAGAAAGTGATCGCATTAATGAATTAATAAAATTATTAACTGCCTTTCAAGTAAAACATAAATTTATTTCTGAATCTGATTCTTTGATTATTAATGGTTCTCTAGAAAAAGTACCATTTATTACTTATTTTCCAGTCGCAGACCACCGTATGGTAATGACCGCATATCTTTTTATGCGAGCAAATAGTGGTGGTCTACTTGGTAATATTGAATGCGTAACTAAGTCTTACCCTAGTTTTTTTGAAGAACTTGATTAGTCTTTGTCCTACTTTTCATTAGCTTCATTTTCTTCGTGTTCAGTCACTGCTGTTGGTGCTGAATTATTAGTCGCTGCTCTAAGTTCATCGTGACGAATCTGGCCACCTAGATGTGCTGTGTTGGCCATTAACCCTGAGGTTACAGTCATTAAAGCTATAAGTGCGTAGTAGATAGATTTATCATGTTTGCTTTTTTTCTTATTAGCTACAATCCATGCTATTGCCATTAGAGCTGAGATTTCAAAAACGATTAATGCTGCTTCTGCAGCTTCTTCGTGAGGCTTGATAACATCTTCAGTTACAAGTGGTTTATGTTCTACAACATCTTCTGCACCTTCTCCTGTGAAATAGACAGGTAGTGCAGCAGCACCACAAATTATTATTAACGCCACTGCCGCAAATTTAATATCATCTTTTTTTCTTAATAGTCCCCATACGAGAAATATAAGTGCTAAAATACTTCCACCAATTGGAAAATGATTTAAGGCCAAATGTATTTGTGCTTGATTCATGTTTTTGCTCCATTTTATATGCAATTAACTTTTACTTAGTTAATTATAAGGTTAGATAATTACTTTATGCAAATGATAAATATAGTGAGATTGATCTATGAAAGAAAATAAACAAAAAATAATATTCACATTGATTTTAGCGATTATTTTGGGGTCTGTTGTCTTAGACATTGCTGCAGAATGGGAAAAAGGCTCAAATGCTATCCATTTAATCATAGAAATATTTATAGCTTTAAGTGTACTTGCTGGAATTTTGTTTTTATGGTTTAGAAATTTGTTTTTAAAAGAGCAGTTATTTGATTCAAAAGCTGAATCGAATAAGTGGAAAGAACAGAATGCACATTTAATTGGTGGTCTGTCCGCTGCAATAGATAAGCAACTTGAAGATTGGAAGCTTTCTCCCTCTGAAAAAGAAATTTCATTACTCATCCTCAAGGGACTTAGTTTAAAAGAGATAGCTGAAATCCGCTGGGTTTCAGAACGTACTGTCAGACAGCAATCTGTCAGTGTATATCAAAAATCTAACCTTGCTGGACGAGCTGAACTTTCTGCTTATTTTTTAGAAGACTTACTCAAGTAGTTAGTGGTCTGCCAAAGCGTTTTGTGTACTCAGGAAGTACGTCTTCCATCGCCTTAAAAAAATGATTCATTTCATGTTTTGTACCTAGACTGACGCGTACAAATTCTGGCATTTCATTGGCCTTCAACTGTCTAATAATTACTCCATGATCTAATAATCTTTCAAATAAATCTCGAGATGCTAATTCTGATCCTGTTTTAAAACAAATAAAATTAGCCGCAGAAGGTATGGGATTAAATCCATGTTTTGTTAGAAATTCAAAAGTTTCATTATAACGACGAACATTATTAACGATGGTACGACGTAAGTGTGGTTTGTCGTAGACTGCACCAGCCGCGCCCATTTGAGAAATTAATCCAGGTTCAAATGGAAGTTTTACTTTATGTAAATTATTAATTAAATCTTCGTGTCCAAAGCCGTAACCTATGCGAATACCTGATAACCCATAAGCTTTCGAAAAAGTTCTTAATGTAAGAACGTTGTCGTAACGATAGTCCATTGAATTAGGATAATCTTTTTTTGCTTGAGCAAATTCAAAATAGGCCTCATCTAAAATTACTAATACATGAGAGGGCACTCCGGCCATAAGATAATCAAACTCTTTTTTTGTTATATAAGTGCCAGTGGGATTATTGGGATTGCATATATAAATCACTTTCGTATTAGCATGAATATTATTTCTAAGGGCCACTACATCAAATCTATAATCTTTTGTAAGTGGAACGGTGACAATTTTTGCTCCAACACTTCTAGCAATAATAGTAAAACCAATAAATGAATTTTCGGACGTAAGAACTTCAAGGCCTGGTTGAAAAAAGGCTCTGGCGATATAGGCCATAATTCCTTCTGAACCATTTCCTAAAATTATATTTTCTTTTTTTAATTTATATAATTTTGAAAGAGAAGATTTTAAAAGATAAGCATTCATGTCAGGATATCGATGAACGTCCCAAAGTGCATTTGTCATTTTTTGAATAGCAAAGGGGGAAGGGCCTAATGGGTTCTCATTGCTCGCAAGTTTAGAGACTTTTGTTATACCACGTTCTCTTATAAGTTCATCGATAGGCTTTCCTGCCTGGTAAACTTGTAGGTTACGAATATAGTCAGGTATTAGCTTTTGTAAAGTATCAGAAATTTCCGACATAATATTTTGTCCTTTTGAGTTAGAATAACTAAGTTGAAATTTATTAAAGCTTACTATTATTTAAACTATGAAGCAATTTGATCAAACACATTTTAAAATTATTACAGAGGGAATTAGACTCTTTAATGCACAGAAATATTGGGAATGTCATGAAGAGCTAGAACATCATTGGCTTGAAGACAGAGGTCCAATTCGAAATGTATATTGGGCCATTATACAGGTGGCAGCAGCATTAATTCATTATAGAGACGGAAATCTGATCGGGGCAAGAGGACTAATTTTTAAAGCAAAAAAAAAGTTTGATCAGGCCGAAGATTTTAAAATTGAAAGTGAATTACTGGAAGAAGAATTGTCATGGTCTGTTCTTAAGAATCTAACGAGAGCTATTCCTGATGAACCAGAACTTGTGGATTTTAAAATATTATTTGATTTTAGATTTAAGGACATAGAATAATGTTAAAGCAAAAAATAGTTGTTAAGGTTTCAGGTAAAAAAGAAGAAATTATTCAAACTTTTCCCTTTTTTATTACACTCAATAATGAATATCCTCAGCATGATATCTATATAATTTGTGAAGAAGATTGCTCTTCTTTGTTCCCGTTCCTTCCATTTAAAACTAGAGTTTTTGAAAGACCAAAAGATAAACTTAATCTGATTCAAACCCATCATTTTGTCGCTAACCTACATGAAGTATTTAATATTGATATATTCATTGATTTAGAAAATAGTTTTAATTCAGCATTTATGGGCTTCAACTTTAGAGCACCTATTCGTATTGGTTACGATATTGGTTGGAGCAGACACTTATTGACTCATAAATACACCAATGAAGAATTAATGCCGTTAGAGAAAAAGGCCATTAGATTATTGGAGAATTTTACTAAGAAGAATTTCCAAGAATTAAAAATCTTTAGTGAGAGCGTCGATCAACAAGTAGTCGAAAAAGTAGAAAAATTATTTAATGAACCTGAAAAACCTAAAATTATTTTGCTTATGCTTTACAATATAGAAACAACTATAAAAGAAATTGAGTTGTGGAAAAGTTTTTTTGATAAATTTAAAAAACAAACTTTTGTGATTTGGTCCTTAGATGATCAGGATGCAATTTCAAATATCTTTTCGAAAATTGATTTGGGTGACAACTTCTTAACTATGCATAAGGGCTGTTTTGTCAGCGAGATGACATATTTATTTTCGAAGGTGTCAGGAGTGGTTACTAACAATATTATAGCAGAAGGACTATGTAGTTATTATGGTGTGGATGCGATCTCATTAATGGATGAGGCAGTATCAAGTTCAAGCTATCAGTTTTTTCGATATAAACCCAGACGAATTCGTTACAGAAAAGAGACACCCGAAAAATTTTACCATGAAGCTGAAGATAAGGAGTTTGATTCGATAAATGCTGTAGTTGATTATTTACATTTTATTTTTAAGCTTTAAAAAATTGGTCTGTGATTTTGTACACAGACCAATCTTGTTTAAAATTATCTAAAGTTTATGGCAATTGAATCAATATCAACCATGCCCATTCTCACAGCTAAACTAATGTCTTGAAGTCTTGCAGCTGTAGGAAGAGAAAGTCTAATAACTTGTCTGCCTTGAGCTACGAAAACTTGTTGTACACAGTCAACTCTTTGGTATTGTCCCATTTGTATTTGGCAAAGTGAAACTTTAGCACCCATATCACCATTTCTCAAAGTCAGTTCAACAGAATCTACTATTTGACCACTTAGATTTGAAGGAATCATTGCTAGTCTTGAAAGCTCTACACCAGTTGTGTCGTATAATCGTTGATTAATAACTTGTTCAAATCTTCTTGGAAGTCTTCCTTGTTGTTCAGAACCTTTGTTTTCTATTTCAATAGTTACTTCACTTATTTGAATCATGCCTCTAAGGTGAACTTGCAATGTACGAATTTCTTGTCCAATCCTTTGTCCTGCTCCTAAATCAAAAGAGACTGTGTTACTGTATTCACTTAGGCGTTGAGGTGAAGTAATCATTTGTCCATTAACGAGAAGATCTGCCATTCCTCCACCTCTAGCGCTACTACCAGTGATAGTTACTCGTTTGATGATTTGGCCTTGTCTAGACATACCTAATCCGAATAATCTAAATAATTCTATTCCACCTTCTTCATTTATTCTTTGATCTACTTGTTGACGTACAATCTCATTTCTTGGTGTCGGTACTGGTTGTGGCCATTGATCTGAACCCTGTTGTAAAAGATTAAAAATAACCTTTTGAATAAAGAATCGACCTCTTAAATTTAATGAAGCAGTTCTTAGTGTCTGACCTAATGTATTTGAAAAAGGGCCGACTCTGAAGGTATAGTTTTGTAGGTTTTGGGAAACAGTTTGACCCTGCTCTGATTGCTGTCCGTTAATGATTAGTTGTGCAACCCCCTGACCGGCTTCTGTTGCAGCTACAATTGTAATATCTTGAATGCGCTGTCCTCGAAGTTGTGAACTGATGTAGTAATCTTGTAAAAGATCCAATTGAGAATTACCTTGAAAATAATTATTAACTTGTAGTTCAACCATTTGGTTAGGCATTGGTCTTGTAGGTTGTGGAGCAGGAAATCCGATTGTGTTTCCAGGGCGTCCTTGATCTGATCCGCGCCTATTGTCACCGCGGCCTTCACGTTCAGAATCAGCAAGGGAAAGAGTTGAAGATAAAAGTAATAGAGCCGAAAGTGTGATGTGTGCTAATTTCATATTTTCCCCCTCAGAAAAAACCTGTTTATGCAGGCAACTTCTGGAAAGCAAGTTGTGGGCCAAAAAAAAAGGCATTTTTGGAATCAAGATGACACTTCATTGGACGAAAGAGGTGTCAGTATGGGATTATATTTAACATGAATATGATTAAAGTAGAAAATTTGTCCAAAACATTCACTATTACCCTTAAAGATCCTGGCCTCAAGGCATCTATACGATCAATTTTTACTCAAAAAAAAATAACTAAGTTTGCACTGAAAAATATTAGTTTTGAAGTCAAGGCCGGAGAAATAGTTGGCCTGATAGGGGCAAATGGCGCAGGCAAAACAACACTTAGTAAAATTCTCTCAGGAATCATTCATCGGTCGAGTGGCAATGTAACGGTCCTTGGTACAGATCCGTGGAAAAGAGAAATTAAATATAGAAAAAAAATGTCATTGATTATGGGCCAGAAAGCTTCACTGTGGTGGGATCTTCCAGCACTTGATTGTTATCAGCTTCTAAAAGAAATTTATCAAATTCCAGATGACGAATTTAAAACTAGAGTTGAATTTCTATCAAAAACAATGGGAATTTCAGATCAGTTAAAAGTACAAATCAGAAAACTTTCACTTGGGGAGCGGATGAAAGTAGAATTAATTGCAGCACTCCTACATAATCCGCAAGTTATCTATTTAGATGAACCAACAATTGGACTCGATTTAACAGCACAAAAAGCTGTGAGAAAATTTTTACGAGAATATCAAACTCAATATTATCCCTGTATGATTCTTACCTCTCATTATATGGAAGACATAGTAGAGCTTTGCGAACGTATTATTATCTTAAAAGAAGGTGAAATTGTTTATGATGGACCACTGAAAGAAATTACCTCAAAGTATGGCAATGAAAAACAAATTCTATTAACTTTAATGAATGGAGAAATTATCAAGGAAAATGTCCCACGAAATCTATTAGGTGAAAGAATAAATTCTCTCCTTAGTGTTCATGATGTGCAAGATGTTAGCGTCACTGAAATTGAAATTTCTGAAGTCATTGAAAGAATCATTAGTAAAGGTATGTCCCACGCATGAAAAATCATTTGCGTTTAATTTATTCCATTTTCCAGATGGAACTTAGAACGATTCTTGCCTATCGAACCTCGTTTTGGATAAATTTTTTAGGCACAAGTCTTGGCCAGATAGGAATTTCATATTTTTTATGGAGCGCAATTTTTCAAAAGACAAGTGATCATCAAATTGGAGGAATGACATTTCCTATGATGATTCTATATTCAGTACTGGCACCCATGACGGTACGAACAGTTATGGGGCTTGCGATGTTAGATATTAATCAAGATATTTACACAGGTGGACTGAATAAATTTATTATTTATCCTATCAATTATTTTGAGTACAAGTGGATACAACAGATCACACAGTCGTTTAGTAAATTGATACAGTTGTTTGTTGCAATCGCAATTTATACACTCCTTATAAAGTTGCCTGTAGAATTTCACTTCAAAATAAGTCATTTGATCTACTTTATAATAAATATTTTTATATCCTCTTCACTTTTTTTCGTCATGGAAGCATTGATGGAAGTCGTTGCCTTCTGGGCCGAAAATGTTTGGTCACTTTCCGTCCTCTTGAGATTTTTGATCTATTTATTTAGTGGAGCTTGGCTCGCCTTGAGTTTATTTCCAAAATGGTCTCAATCCATAATGAGTTTCTTGCCCTTTAAAGGAATTGTCTATACTTCTGTTAAAATGTTAATGGGGGAGTTGCCAGTAAAGGATTGGTTGCAGGTGCAATTTGTGAGTATTATTTGGATTTTTATTTTGGGACTACTTTTTACTGTAGTCTGGAAAAAAGGTCGCTTAACTTATACAGGTGTAGGGATATAAATGAGATACTTCAAACTCTATATCCATTTTTTGCAATTTTCGATTTCTAAGGCCTTACAGTTTCGCTTTGATTTTACACTCAGAATATTTATGGACATCGTGTTTTATATTGTAAATATTTTATTTTTTAAAATTATTTATTTACATGTGCCAAGTTTAGCAGGACTAACAGAAGCTCAAATGATGATTTTTATCGCAAGTTACCTAACACTTGATGCATTTATCATGACCTTCTTGGCCAATAATATGTGGTGGCTTCCAACTTATATTAATCGAGGGGACTTGGATTATTATTTAGTGGCTGGTGCCATTTAGCCAGCCCACTTAAGTTCAACGTGACTCAAAT
>JAVHRK010000130.1:0-11624 GCA_036171615.1 Bacteriovoracaceae bacterium | reverse complement strand
ATGAATCTTGATTCATTGGAGTGACAACTGCGGTCCAAAGGATACAGTCGTTTATTTCTTTTTTCATAAAAGTTCCTTTTGTACAATATCTTGAAAAAGGTTGAGTCCATTGGGGATTTGATCATTTGATAAAATTAATTGAGCAGCAAAGAGTGCACCTTCTGCAAAGAGAGTTCTGTCTTTTGCTTCATGTTTAATTGAAATTTTTTCAAATGGAGTATTAAGTGTTAATTCATGAATACCAATAACATCATCAATTCTTTCAGAAGATATCTCTGCTTCGTGATCAAGCCATTTCTTCCACGTTAGTGCCGTTCCAGAAGGAGAATCTAGCTTTTTTGTATGGTGAACTTCATGAATGGAAAAATTAAACTGGTTAAATAATTTATTGGCCTTTTCTAATACCTTAATCATTTGTTGAACTAGATTCATTCCCAATGAAAAATTACTGGCATAAATCCATTTTATATTATTTTTTTGTAGTCGAAGATGTAAGTCATTAGAGAGGTTTATTCCGGTACTACCACAAACAAGAGGAATCCGAGACTCAATAGCAATATCTAAATACGAATTGAAAATATCCCCAGAGAAAAAACAAATAATGACATCGTGACCTTTAAGATTTGTTAATGTCGGTTTATTGGTTGAATCAAAAACTGTATGAAACATATTTTTAGATTGTAAAAGTTCAAGAACTTTACCGCCTGTTTTTCCTTTTCCAAAAAGTGCTATTTTCATAAATTACCTTTTGTTAATAAATGTGTGGTGGAGTCGATTAATAACTTCAGATCCTTGATTGTCATTTACCAGAAAGCAAAAATTATGCTTACTGGCCCCTAAGCAAATCATCCGGACATTTATATCATAAATAGTTTCAAAGATTGTTTTGGCCAAACCTGGAGTATGATTTATATTGTTTCCAATTAAAGATATAAGCGCCAAGTCTTCTTCTACATTTACTTCCGCAATTTTACGTAGATCAATGAGTAAGTGTTTATTTAGGAGTGTTGAATCATCTAAAGTAAGCGAAACGGAAATTTCACTGGTAGTAATCGCATCTATACTTACTTTATGATCATTGAAAATTTTAAAAATTTCAAAAAGAAAACCATGTGTATAAAGCATTTCAGGATTTGAAACGGTAACTAAAACTTGTTTTTTTCTGAGGGCCATTGCTCGAACCAAAGGAGTTTCATGTACTTCTTTTCGGATCCAAGTCCCACCTTTTTCTGGCTCAAAACTTGATGCCACATAGACTGGAATATGTTTTCTCATGGCCGGTAGAAGTGTTGCGGGATGAAGTATTTTAGCACCAAAGGTAGCAAGTTCAGACGCCTCTTTAAAGGAGATTTCAGCAATAGATTGGGCTTCTTTACAAAGTCTAGGATCTGTCGAGGCAATTCCAGGGACGTCTGTCCAAATTTCTAAAATACTGGCGTTTATACCTTCTGCAATCAGAGCTGCCGAATAATCACTTCCACCTCGGCCAAGAGTTGTCGTCATTCCATCTGCTGTTGCTCCAATAAATCCTTGAGTAATATAAATTGTGTTCTCAAAACTATTAAAGTGATTCTCACAACCATTTTTAATTTGATCTAGTATGGGACGACCTTTACCAAAATTATTATCTGTAATTAATATTTTTCTAACATCAATATTGACGGCAATCTTTGGAGATTTTTCTTTTTGTAAAACAAGATTCATAGACTCGGTAAATAAGAGTGAGGATAATCTTTCACCAATACTTTGAATTGAATCTAGGGCCTTTAGTGAACAATCTCTGAGAAGGTGAATTCCACGAGACATACTTTCAAGTTCTTCCAATAAAAGATGAATAGAATCAATTCTATCGGCGGGCATATCAAGTTCTCTGGCCATTTTCAAGTGACGTACTTTAATTTTTGTTAATATAAGTCCTGCTTCTTCCCAGCTTAGCTTTTCTGCTGTTTGTGCTAGATGAATCAGGTCATTAGTTGTACCTGTAGTCGCAGATACCACGACGATATTAGATTTTTGATTATAGACAACACCTGCACTTCTCTGCATACAGGCAGAATCGCCCATTGAAGTGCCACCGAATTTTGAAATTATAATTGGATTCATTATGTTATTCATTTTATAAATGATGGTATAAAAAATTAAATAACTTGAAAACAAATAAAAGCAATGAGGTTAAAATGAAATTAGGAATGATTGGTAGCAGGGGAATGGTTGGGCAAGTCTTAATGGAAAGAATGATCGCTGAAAATGACTTCGATGGACTTGAAACGACGTTCTTTTCAACCTCCCAAAAAGGTGAAAAAAGTCCCTATTATGAACAAGTTAAAAATTCTAATCCTGTATTAGGAGATGCCTATGATTTAAAAATACTGGCCACTATGGATATTATTTTATCCTGTCAGGGCGGAGATTATACTCAAAAAATTCATCATGAATTAAGAAATTTAGGCTACAAGGGTTATTGGATTGATGCTGCTTCAACTTTAAGAATGAAAGAAAGTGCCATAATTGTTCTCGATCCCATTAACTTAGACGTCATAAAATCGTCTTTATCAAGCGGTAAAAAAGATTTTGTTGGTGGAAATTGTACTGTTTCACTGATGATGTTGGCGCTTGGAGGACTTTTTAAAAATAAAGAAATTGAATGGGTAACTTCTATGACTTATCAAGCAGCTTCGGGGGCCGGCGCTCGTCATATGAATGAATTACTTTCCCAAATGAAATTTATTACAGATAAAACAATTGTAAATGGTGAAACCAATATGTCTCATCGAATTTTACAAGTAGAAAAAGAAGTTAAATCACTTTTACATCACTCTGAATTTCCCAAAGAAAATTTTGGATATCCACTTGCTTTTAATGTATTGCCATACATTGATTCGGAATTAGATAACGGCCAAAGCAAAGAAGAATGGAAAGGGTCTGCAGAAACAAATAAAATTTTACAAACTGAAAAGTTTATTCCAATCGATGGAACTTGTGTACGTGTTGGTGCAATGAGATGTCACTCTCAAGGATTAACGATAAAACTTAATAGGGACATTCCGTTAGATGAAGTTGAAGGCATGATTCGAGAGCATAATGAATGGGTTAAAGTTGTTCCAAATAAAAAAGAAGACACTCTTAAATATTTAAATCCTGCATTTGCAAGTGGAACACTTACTATTCCAATTGGTAGGCTTAGAAAAATGAATTTAGGTCATCAATACTTAAATGCATATACAACAGGAGATCAATTATTATGGGGAGCTGCAGAACCATTAAGAAGAATGTTAAGAATTATTGTTTCTTAAAACTATTTAAATAAGCATGTAAAGCTGGTAGCTCTTTTTCCAATTGCGGAAGAGCTACCATTAATTTTGACTGACGTTTAGGTTTATAATCTTTGGGATATTCTGTTCTCATTACTCGATCAGTTATTAACTCTAAAGAGGAATTTGCCACATCGGGACCAATAGCACCGGCCAATCGGGGATTGACATTATGGCAGACGATACAATTTGCATAATAAATATTTTTTCCATGCTGCTCTAACTCTGTCAGTTTAATAGTATTGCTGCCTGAATGACAGGCAGACAATATTATTAAAAATATAAAGTTTAGAACAAAAATCACTTAGTCATAACCTCAACTACAACATACAGAATAGCTGTTAAAAGCATTCCCATATGAGTAACACCTAAAACAGAAGTAATTTTAATATTATCTGTTTTACCTTTAACCGCATTTAACTCAAGTAAACCAATGATGGCAAATAAAGCAAGCGCCAGCATTTTTCCATTATACTCAGGATTAACTTGAATAGGTAAATGAGATGCAGCGGCCATAAAGAAAAGTAAAGGGACTGAAAAAAGTGTATTATGTCGAGAAGCTAATCCTGCTTTTGCTCCACATGCTGCTGCATTAGGAAGTGCAGGCTTGCCTTCTGCTACATCTTTTGCCGACTGAATAACTACTTTTTGATTTGGCCAAATAATTAACCAAACATTTAAAAACATAAAAGTACCTAAAATAATACCAACAGAAATCAGGGCCCACCAAGAAGAATTAAGCATTTCTGAACCAAAGCTTGGCCCTTTGATACCTAAAATAGCAACGCCTGTTATAAATGTGACTAAAGCGCCATATCGAAACCAAGCAAGTGCTCGAGGAACCAAAGTTCGAATTGCAACACCACGACTAGATTTAATTTTTTCGTCTTTATCTAAATCTTTAAACCATTCACCTTGAACAAAGTTAAAATAATAAAGAATACCAATCCAAACTACACCTGCAAAATAATGCATTAAACGAAATACTAATTCCGTTCCTTGCATAGAAAAAAGACTAAAAGACATATTGACTCCTTAAGTATGTTAAAAAATAAGACTGATTTAAATCATTATTATTGTCAATGAGTTACGTGGATTCCTTGAGGATTTTTTTATTTTTTATTTAATAAATTAGTGAGAATATAAAAAAATGAAAAAACTAATAAATATTTTTATTTTAATTACGCTAGCTTCATGTTCACAATTGCCTATAACAAAAGAACCATCTGAAGCTGATATAAATTTACAATCTGCAAAAGCCTATACTGAAGTAAAAGCAAAATCTACATATTCAACGAATAAAGAATGGAATGAGATGGTTCAAAGAGTGGCAAAACGTATTGAACTTGCTTCCGGGGAACCGTTTCAATGGGAAGCCATTTTAATAGAAAGTCCCGAAGTAAATGCTTGGTGTATGCCAGGTGGAAAAATTGCTGTTTATACAGGAATAATGCCTGTTTTAAAAAATGAAGCTGCACTGGCCGCAGTTATGGGACATGAAGTAGCACATGCTACCTTACGACATGGAAAACAAAGGTACGCTAGAGCTATAAAAGGAAATATTGCTGGTGCCATAATTGGGGGAGCGATGATTATTGGCGGCCAAGTATTATGTAAAACCTCAACTTGTAAAACACTGACAGGATTAGGTGGTGCTGCCGCTGGCTTTGCAGTAGCCTTTTTTGATAGAAAATTTTCAAGAGATGACGAAACTGCTGCAGATAAAAAAGGCCAAGAATTTATGGCCCGTGCAGGCTATGACCCAAGTGAAGCTCCTAAGTTATGGTTACGAATGAATCAGGCCATGGGTGGTAAGGCCCCACCTGAATGGATGTCTACACATCCATCTGATTCACGACGACGAGAAAATTTAAATCTTTGGATGGGGGATGCGCAGTCTATTTATTCGGCGACTCCACAAAAATATGGTTTAGGAAAAAATATTAATTAATTTTTCTCAATTTTGTATTCAATTCCAATCCGAACTAACTCTTCATCTATTTCCTTTACCCAGCGAACAACCGCTTCCATCGGATGGAGTTTACCTGCTTTTACCTGTAATATTAGTCCTGCATTTATAGTTACTGTTATCGGTATTAATTTTCTATTTACAACTAAACACAAGCCATTAAGTGACTCGTTAATAATTAAAGCGGCAATATCTTGACTAAACTCTTCAAGATCAAAACTAATTAATCCTAATTCATTATTATCAGGTAAAAATCTAATTTTTGATCTATTTACAGATTTAGTCATTTTTTTTTCTCCATTTTAAATATCGCTTGTAAGTATAAAATTAAAATTTGTATTTTTTAAATTATGAGTGATCAAGCTTGCAGTGCTTTCAGGAAAAACATTTATCTCCAGAAATTTTCTAACTAACACATCACTTTCTAATAAAGATAACATATGTACTGAATTTTTACTTGGTTCTTTTACAGAATAATCACCTGTACTACCGTATTGAATATGTACAAGAGGAATAGGGGATTTAGTACTTCTTAATATTAGATCTTTAGTATTTTCTAAGGATAAAAATGCTATTAATCCTTTTTCTAATTCAATTATTTTTCTAAGTTCCAATATTTGTACGTAGGTAAAAGAATAAATATAAATTTTAGCTGAAACCTTAAAAGGTAATATCCAAAACTTTTTTAAAAGTTTTGCTACTTTATTTTCACGTTGATTTTTATGATCCATAGAAATTGCATATCCACGTGGACATTTTAAATAATATCTAAAAGCTGCTTTTAATAATATTTTCAGAGGGATATGTTGACCACGATAATCAGGATGAACTTTTAAATCACACAAATAGAAAATAGGGGTCTCTAAATTTCGAATAATTCCACACGCAACGGCAACAATTTTATTATGAGAAGAACAGGCAAAATAATGAACTGTACCTAGTCTATCAAAAAACTTAAAATAGTCTTTTCCATGTGAAATTTTAAAAAAATCATCACCTAATGGATATTCGGCACTAGTTTCTAAATCTTCAATTTGAGATTGATAAAGTTTTCTATCAGCTTTTTTTATTTCAAAAATTTTCATACTCTAGAATGTGCACCGGACACCGTTCTACTTAGACGATCAGTTCTATGTCGATAAAGAGAATAATAAAGATAATTAAATACTTCAGCTCCCATACGAAGACCTTGTTCAATATAATATTGATTTTCAGGTGATTTATCCCAAGATGGTTGAAGCACATTAAAAAAATCGGCAGAATGTTTTATATCTAATTTTTGATGTAAATTATAATGGATCATATCTTTTTCAGAGATCCAGCCATTTTGGACAATCCCTTGGCCGATCCAAGCTGAAATATCACAAAACATTCTTTCAATCATGCCCATTGCTCCAACTCCAATTAAATATTCGTCTAGAACACATGCTCCCACTAGAGTTGTATTGAAAATCCTTACTCCTGGCCATAAAACTCTGGTATCAATATCTGAAGGGGATATATTATCTAGTCTTTTTAGTAACTCTATGAATGTTGTTCCATGTATTTTTGATGTATCACCTTGGCCGTGTTCTTCCCAAACATTACGAACAATCTCTATTCTGAGTTTTTGGTCTGGAATTTTTGCCGCCAAAGCGGCCATAGGTCTTGAAAAAAAAGTTACTGCAAAATAAAACTGAATTTGCGATTCTATAAAATCTGATTTTAAAAATTCTTTATTTTGAAGCGCTGTAAAGTATGGATTTTCATTATATTTAGTTTCAACAAGAATTGTATCTATAAGTTTTAGCATATCGTTCATAATTTTACTCCTATACATAATTTTGAATAAAATAAACTTCTATCTTTTTCTAATAATTTTAATTCTAAGGCTTCATTAAATTTATATTCAGGGGCAAATATTTTTTTAAAATCACGTGGATTGTTTAATTGTCTAAACATAATTATAGAGCCTTTTTTAGATTCATTTTTTATTTTCAATGCAAGTTGTTCGATATATTTAATATCGGCCCAATCAAAAATATTAGAAAAACTCATAAAATCATATTCGTTAAACGAGTCTAATTCATGAATTAAACAATTTTTTAATTCAAAGTTTGCATACAGATCAGGAACATTTGCAGTTATATAACCAGGCAAAGTACTTGGGTAATAAGAGGAAAATAAAAGATGATGGATAAAGTAATTAGTTGAACAATCACCCCTTGTTAATCCATACTCAAAGACTTTTCTAAAATATATTGGATATGAACTCTTAGGTGCATGTTGTGTGGCATCTGGTCCAAACATAGTATTTAAAATTGAATCAGAAAAAAAGAGATCAAATCCAACTGGCCAATATTTATGTGAAATAACTCCCATAATTTCATCTTGATTATTTTTTAAAATGGCATTTTTTAAGGCCTTTTCAGAAATAATAAATTCATAGATAAATTCTCGTAATTGTCTAAATAATGATTCAAAATTTCCTTTTTGACTTAATTCTATAAGACCTTTTTTATCTCCAATTTCTAGTAATTTTTCTTTTAGTCTAATAAGATCAATCTGAGCTGAATTAGGCTCAATTAATGTTTGTTTTAGATGTGGAAATTGATTGCGAATTGACAGAGCTGTACAGCCACCAGAGCCAATAAGTAGAATTTTTTTTATCGAAGTTAAATGAGAATTAATAACTGCAATTTCAGTTTCAGGATCTTCACGAACTACTGCGAATTGGAGTAAATTATTTTTAAGATTTGTCATTAATTAAGGATCAAGCATCATGGATAAAAACACAAGATAGCTAGTTAGGTTAGCAATTCTTCTCTACCCGATAAGGGAAGTTATCGGGTAGAGACCGTAAATTTTCGTTTTTATTGGGAAGTTTTTGATGAAAATATTAAATTTCTGCAATCGTTGCCTCAGAATTATGTAACCGTAAAATTAAATTACTGTTTCACATTTTAATTAAGCAGCTAAATCGCCAGCATCAAGATCAAGCAACTTATTAGGTTTTTCCACAGCTTTTGTCTCAAGCTGATTATAAAGTTGGGCCATTACCCCAGACTTAACTCGAAGTTTGCATAAAACGAAAAGTCTAATATCTTTTTCAGTTGTCCAAGTCATAACAGTTGATGCATCTTTTAATTTTTCCCACTTCAATACAGCGACGTGAGTAACACAAAAACGATCCGCAAATAATTGAAGTGTCATTTCGAAATGAGTTCTAATAAATTTAATTTCTGCGCCAGTTAAGCGAGACGGCTTAAACGCCAACAAATACAAAACTGCCTCTGTCAGATGATTGTAGTTAATATTTGGTGTCCATATCCCTCTGACTTTGATCATTGGTACATTCTTGAGACGAACAGGAAAACCAAATCCAGTATCAATTAACTCTTTTTTTATTTTAATTTCCATAAACGACTACCCTAGTTTTATTACCGTTATAATCAACATTCCAAATTCATCGAAGGATACGATAATCCGCAACTCAATCTTGTCTAGCGTTTTCCCTCGAATTGAATAGTTCCAAGCTTGGTACTGATCATCATATTTGTCTTTCCTCTTTTCATGATGCCCATTCCGTAAAACATATAGAACTTCTGATCGCGTGACCTGTCGTGCCTGCATTCTCTCGTTAGAATGCGAAGTATCTACAAAATATCCCATTAACAAACAGGTATTAATAGTATCCATTACGTTATCGAGTTTTGGCGTTCGCAACATATTCATTTTGTAACACAGTTACAAATCATAGTCAATGCAATTGGTAAGCAGAAAATTAAAATTGCCGTACTGTTAATAGAGTAATTGCCTCCTAATGGAAACTCTACCAAGGCATTCTGATTGATAGCTGCTTGAATGCATAAGCTTGCATCTGTTACCCCAGTTGAATCACAATTCACAAGATATGAAGTAGATGTAAAATTTTGAAATATACCAAAACAAATAGTTGATAAAAAAAATATAAAGATGATAAAATTATTTTTACTTACGCTCAGATATCACTCCCAGCCATAAAACGTCTGAAAGCTTTCAAACCAACTCTTGATTAATCCTGTACCATTCACGATACTTGGGCCAATTGTATGTAAAGTATTATCAGCTAATATAATATGAGTTGTATTGGAAGCTAATTTAATCAAAGAAATATTACCACTAATTCTATCGACTAGAACTGGCACCGGAGAAAAAATGCCAGTAGTTACAGAAGAACCTAGCTCAAGCGCACCATTCCTTCCCCAGCAGTATCCCTTTATGACACTGGCCTCATCCATTAATGCGCAAAAGTGGCCTGCGTTTGAACCTGCAATTGCAGTAATCGTTCCAGACATATTACTTACTTGCACAGGAACTAAACTATTAGTATAAGTTCCATTTCCTAATTGTCCCATTAAATTATTTCCCCAACAAAAAATATTCGTTGCCGTAGTAGCACAAGTGGAAAGATACCCAACTGCAACATCTACGGCAGTCGTACCAAGAGTACTAACCTGAGTTGGGAGAAGAACATTGGCTGTTCCTCCATTGCCTACTTGTCCAGATACATTGGCGCCCCAACACCACAAAGTACTATCGGTTTTAACTGCACAAGTAGTATTGGTACCCAAGGAAAATTTTGAAACGTTAGTTAAAACTTGAATTGGAATTTTTTTCGCAGCGGTCGAATTATATCCAACTTGACCATTGCCACTTAGTCCCCAGCACCAAAGTGTATTATCAGATTTAAGAGCACATGTATGGTTTGCGCCTGAATCTATCTTTATTACGGAAGTTAAACCACTTGCCTGAACTGCTACTGCGCTATCAAGAAGTGCATTATTACCTAACTGTCCTGATGTTCCTGACCCCCAACACCAGACAGTTCCATCAGTTTTTAGAAAACAAGTGCCTTGGGCCAAAGTATCAACTTCTTGCACTCCAGAAGTAAAACCTGGTACATCTGTAGGCGAACGATATAGCCCTGCCGCTCCAATAATATTCAAATTATTAGTATCGTTTCTTCCCCAGCATTTTATCCCTCCCCCAGTGGTGACAGCGCAGGCAGTAGTGGCCTCTGAAGATCCTACATTAGTCAAAGTTAAACCACCTGCAGGTTCAATAAAAGCGCCAGTAGGTAAATCTAAACCTGAACCCGTAATGCCACCAATACAAGACAATACCTTACTGGTGGTCACTGTACATACGTCATTAGGTCCAGTGACTAAATAGTCAAGATCGGCTGGAATGCCAGACATAATAGTAGGTATGGCCTGATTCGTATGGGTGCCATCGCCTAACTGCCCCGTAACATTATATCCCCAACTGTACACTACCCCAGATGCATTAATTGCATATCCAGAAGCCTGGCTGGCATATAACTTTACTATATTTGTTAAGCCCGAAATCTGAATAGGTGTTGAAATATTCGCGTTACTATTATTTCCTAATCGCGAACAAGTCCCTAGTCCCCAGGCCCAAACGGTACCATCACTTTTTAAGGCATAACAATTATTATTTCCACACATAAAAGTTGTTATGCCACTCAACCCGACGGCCAGAACTGGTACTTTTTTATTAACTAAGGTAGTGTCCCCTAATTGTCCTACACTATTCCCTCCCCAACACCAAATAGTTTGATCCGCAAGGAGAGCACAAACAGAAGATGTTGCCACTTCCAGTTTTGTTGCAGTAGTAATATTTAAGACTTGAGCTGCAATAAAATGATTAGTTACTGTATTATCCCCTAACTCACCTGCGGCATTGTTCCCCCAACACCAAATTGTCCCATCATTTTTTAAAGCACAACCAAAAAGAGCTGCGACTTGAACATCAGTAAACACTCCCGACAAGCCTTGTACCGCCGCAACTGTATTCCTTGAAGTTTTTGTCCCGTCTCCCAACTGTCCTGAGTCGTTGTTTCCCATGCAATAAGGAAGATCATCATTTTTGATAAAACAAGTTTGCTGAACTGTGGAGCGTCCAATTAATTTAGCATTGTCTAATTCTGGAACGTGCTTTGCTACTTGAAAGCCAGTACTAACACTTGCACCAATTTGTCCGTATATATTGTTTGCGCCAAAGCATTGAGTAGTGGAATTATCTAGAGTAGCACAAAAACCGCTATTCACATTTCCATAAAGAGTGACTAGGTTTTTTACTATCGTTGTGGTGCTTGTTGTATTGCTGGTAGGTGAAACACTTACCCACACCTTGCTTGTACAGGAAGAAATAGCAATAAATAAAATATATATTAATAAAATTCGTATCATAAATAACACCTCATTACTTTTTTAAGTAGATCGGTTTTATATTAACATAGGTTAAATCTACATCTCGGAGAGGGCGGCATTATTTTTCATAATTCGCCATTTTTTGACTAC
>JAVHRK010000129.1:0-11813 GCA_036171615.1 Bacteriovoracaceae bacterium | reverse complement strand
AGTGTCATAATATTTATTGATTAAGTCATTTCCAAGTTTAGATATTAAATCTTGCCGTGCGTCTAGATTATATTTTTCTTCTTTTGTGGGAAGTCTTTTTATTGCTTCGGCCATGATTACTAAATTATACTGCACGGCATTGAATCTCTTTAGGTCTTTTTCAAACTGCTCAAAGCTCATGCCTTTTGTGTACTCAAGACATCTCTCGGAACAAGTCTTAAGATCAAATAGCGTCACTCTTGGGTCAAATTTTTTTGTCATAAATTAGCCATTAAGAATCCAAGCTCCCTATTACGACGCAATATCCAACTCTATTTTTGACGGGTCTTTCATTTTTTTAGAAGCAGATAAAATTTCAACACCAACAACATTTCCATCTTTGTCGTAGTCTAAGATTATTCCTGGCTTTTCTTCATCGCTTTCTTCAACGATTGAATCTGTAAATGTGATTTTAATAATATCTGTTTCTTTGTCATATTTAACTTTCATAAATTATTACTCCTTCCAATATTTTTCTATTTTGCTGGTTCGGTATACTGTAATTACTCTTTCTGGTGAAGCTTGCTTTTCAATAATAATTCTCAATAAGAAATATTTCTCTCCTGATTTTATTTTTGACTGATAAATAACTCTTGATTCCTGTGAGTCAATTATTTGATCTGGCTTTTTCAAACAAGCCCATACGGCATCAATGGAAATTTGTCTTCTATCCATCTCTTCGTGAGCATGTGCTGTGATGTAAAATCCTTCCATTAGCATTTATGCCCTCTTGCCTTAAAGCTTTCCGCTTCTATTAACTTGCCTTAGAAAAGTTATATGCCTTGCGGCCAAGAACAATAGATTCGACTGAAAGATCTTCATCTAAGTCACTCCAATGAATTCCTGATCCGTCTCCAATTAGGCGATAGTTTTGAAGTTGTGCCTCTCTAGCCTTTGCAAGAAGCGGGTAAAACTCAAGAGGTGTTTTTACTTCTCGGCCATCAGACAAAGTTAAACAGATCATATCCATTGTGAATTCAACGGCTATTGCAACAACTCCCTCGTTTTTATCATCAACCAGCATTATTTTTCTTTTCTACGGAGTATGATGCATCAATGATTTGATCTATGTGGACTTCAAATCTCGTTGACCAAATCAACCCACGTCCATAACTGTCAATTGAGACATTATTCCAGTCGGCTTGTTTCGGGAAGCAGTACACATCTTCAAAATCTTCAAGATTTGAAAATACGACTGTTCCATCATTGAGGGTTATTTTTAATTTTTTGTATTCTAATATTTCAAAAAATTTAATTATTTTATTGGTGCTATCCATGGAACCTCCTTACCTACGACTGCTTGTGACCAAGCATAAGTTAATTCATTTTTTCTTTCTTCGGCCCATTCTTTAACTAGCCTTTTTACTCTAGGGCTTAGTTGTCCAGAAAGAACATTGCCATTAAAATCAACAGCAGCTTCTTCGCCAGAATATCTGACATGAAAATAAGGAGTATGATGGCGCTTAATATCCTTCCAGTACATCAAAATAATAATTCCAAAAAACTCAGATATCCTAGGCATTATACACTTCTCTTTTAAAATATTCTTTTAGTTCTTCACGATGAATTAATCCCATGAACTCCCCTACTGGTTTCACTAGGTTTCTTTTTTCTTCGTTTGAAATATTTTCCAACCATTCTTCAAATTTAATATTAATTAACTGAGCTTCTAGTTTTGTTTTTTCTTCTTTTTTCTTTACGGCCCGATCGACTAGCTCTCGATACTGGCGATCTTCATCTGACTCATACCCCTTTTCAGAAATATAAGCTTGTCCGTTTTTTAAAAGTTTCATAATTAACCCAATGGGGCTTCTTACTTTTCTTTTTACATCTTCAAAGCCAAGATCAAACGCAAAGGCATTGAGAGAGTTTTGAATTTCTTCTGAGCTTAGTGAGCTGTCTCGTAGTAGTTGCTCTATGTGGCCCTGATTAAAACCTATAGTAACTAGGCTGTCGGTTAGCTGAATCTTGTTTTCGGCCAACGCATCTGCTTTATAGTTAGTAGTAGTAGTATTAATTAAACTACTACTACTAAGAAGGCTTGTTACCGGTTCTGTTACCAGTTGTGACACCAGTTTGTTACCACTTTGTTCCCAGTTTGTTACTAGTTTGTTACCACTTTCAAGTTGGAGCATCTCCATAAAGAGTGATTCCGAGAGTTCATATTTAGACCAACCGCCTCTTCCGTTTTTAAAAGAAATTCTTTTAATGCAATCTTTCCTTTCAAGTCGTCTAATCGTTGTTTTCACTGTGCCGGCGCTTACTTTAAACGTATCGGTTAAGTGTTCTAGTGTGAGTGCTTGGGTTGATTTATTTCTTTCTAATTTACATGAATTGTAGATTAAAATAATAAGATTTTTTTGAAGACCTATTAATTCTGAAAACGACGGAACTGTTACTAGTTTGTTACTACTTTGTTCCCACTTTGTTACCGGTTCTGTTACCGGTTTAGTTACCACTTTGTTACCAGTTTCTATTTTGCTATTGGTTTTTGTTACCAGTTTGTTACTACTTTGTTCCCACTTTGTTACCGGTTTAGTTACCACTTTGTTACCAGTTTGCTCCTTGTTTGTTACCACTTTGTTACCAGTTTTAACCTGTTTTTGATCTACTTCGCTGTCTGCTTTTAGCCAATTGGTGATTGAGCTTGTCTCGGCCTTAGCTTCATTTATTAAAGGTGAGCGGGTCTCTAATTTAAAGTTTTTCTCTATATCTGAAAAATCATCTTCAAGATCATAGAGTAGGGAGGTTCCTTTACCGGAAGCCCTTCTTTTTTCTCGCCTGTTAATTGTTATGGCTTCACTCATTTAATTACACCCTTAGTTCTGAACTTAAATTTTTCTGGGGTGGGTGGGGTAGTAAAGGCGATTGTTTTTGAAGTTCTTTTATTTTTTCAATGATTTCTTCCGAGAGTTTTGTATAGTCTTTTGCTACGTTTGACTTCGGAAATGCCTCATGAATTAATTTTCTTTTAACTTGTGCTGTTTTGAATCTTGTATCCATTCTTATTTCGGAAAAACATTTTCCATTTTTAAGAAGGCCAGAATCAGCTAATCTTTCAAGGTCATCAATAATATCAAGATCCATATTTCTGCGAGTATCGTGCATTGTTGGAACTGCTCCTAGTACCTTCGCTGCATGGCCAAATAAAGAGTCTAATTCATCAAGGAATGTTACAGTTGCCTTGGTTGCAACAATAGAGAGAAGGTCTGGGGCCGTAGGAATTAAAACGTAGTTTGCATAAAGCACTACGTTTGAGCTAATTAAACTGAGGGCTGGTGGGCAATCGACAAGAACAAAGTCGTAACCACTAAGGTCTTTGAATCTGTCATTCATGAATTCTTCAGCGCGTGGAAAGTTTGCGAGCTTAATATTGAAATCTCTAAGCTTTCTTCCGCCTGATAAAATAACATCTATACCGTCACGAACGTTTATTACGCATTTGTTTGGGTCGGCGTTATCCATAAGGACTGATGCTAGCGATCCTTCTGAGTCTTTAAGCTTGATTCCAAAAATAGTTTTGATGTTTGCCTGCTCGTCAGCATCAATGATTAAAATTTTATAATCTGGATTGATTTGCTTTAGTCCGGAAGCTAGCCCAGAAACAGTTGCTGTTTTTCCAACGCCTCCCTTATGATTTAGGATAGCGATAGAGACAGGTTTTTTTTGCATATTAATTTCCCTTTAAAGATAACTTAATATTATTGTTTCAAAGTAAAAACAACTATGCAATAAATTTTTTGTACACATCGCGCAATACTGGCTTTAAATAATTCTTCCTATTGATCTTCTTGAAAGCTTAAATTTCTTGGCGGTACTTGAAATATTTTTGGTTTTTTCAAAGTACGCTTTAATTTCTTTTTCTTTTAATCGGGCGAGGGGAGGGCGCCCCAATCTAACGCCTCTTGAACGAGCTTGTTCAAGTCCGGCCATAACTCTTTCCCGTATTAATTCTCTTTCAAATTCTGCAAACACAGAAAGCAATCCGCTCATTGCTCGGCCGATGGCCGTTGTAAAATCTAGTGCCTCGGTAATAGAAATAAATTTTACGTTTAATTCCTGTAGCTCTTGAAGAGAGCTGACCACATCGGCAGTTGATCTGCCCCAGCGATCAAGTTTCCAAACTATAATGACGTCAATTTCTCTTTTTCTGGCAAGCTTCAAGATATCGTCTCTTTGGGGCCTTTGTTTGGCCCCAGAGGCGATATCTTTTATTGTATGTGAAACCGTCCAACTTCTCGCCTTGGCATACTCACGGCATTTCTTAATTTGCATTGGAATTGTATTTTGATCATTGGTTGAAATTCTGGCGTAAATTACTGCTCTCATGTGGTAACTAATCACCTTTGAAAAAAATTTCTTTAATGACAGTTGGTCTTTGGTTTTCAGATATTAAAACCCACCCTAAAAGACCCTCCTTGTTTTTTAATAAAAAATATAATTGGCTTGTGTCTGATAGGAGAACTTCAACATATTCACCTTTTTTAAGGTGAAAGGTGGTAGTTGATTTTTCGTCAGGGGATAACCTAGCATCAATATCTATTAATGATTTACTTTTGATTCCGACATAATAATAGGGTTGTTCAACTTCAGATAGTTTATTATTTTTAAAAACAACTTTTCTTTTTTGCGAAAATTTATTATTGGTATGCCCACTGATTAATATTTCGCCGCTAGAGTGAAAATCTAATTCTGTCCCTTCAATACTAAATTCTTTTTCTGTTTTACCATCCAGCCACTTTATATTAAACGTGGGATCTTCACTTCCTCCGGAATTATATTGAATTGTAAATTTTTTTTTAAGTGAATTAACGTAAATTGATGCCACGTCTATTATTAAAACGGCCGGATTATTATGTGTTTTCATTATTTTTGTTGCACCATCAGGCACCTTGATAATAATATCTTTGTTACCTAAAGTATCGACTTTAAAAGAGGCTCCATAAGCTTGAAATTGACAAAGCAGGACGATTAATTGCAAGACCATTTTATAAACCTACCTTTTCCAAAAATATCCATAGGGTATATTTTTATTGATGATTGAAATTTTTCGTTGTTCACGGATTTAGTGGCGAATCCTCTGGTCTTCGTTGCGGAAACGGCATGGCTATTTCCCGTATAAATGGCAATATGCCCTTTGTATAAAATTAAATCTCCCGGTTTCGCTTCATTCGTCGAGACCTCTTTAAAATACTTAAGACATCGCACAAGCGAAGTGGGAACGTAAGGGAAATCTATTCCAATTCGATGATAAATTTCATTAGTGAAGTGGCTACAGTCCGTTTCTACTTCAATTGGTTTAGTAGAGTCAGGAGGAGATACATATCTTGTGCGTGGAAAATTGGCAGGGGCAGAAATTTTTATGATTTTTTCACGATCGTTTACTGTGAGTTCTCGGCACTTTTTTGATTTCCATGACCTGATTTCCGCGCAGAGGTCTTCTTCTTTTTTTCCTTTATACTTTATCACCTTGCTGCTCATTGCTAATCTCTGACCGCTTCCAGGCAAGGCAACATACTTCCATGGGGCGAACACTAGCTGTTTTAAAGATTGAGGGGATCTATCTTCTTTAACTGCAAAATCGTCTGGAACATAAATTTCAACTGAAATATTAGTATAAGACCCTTCATTAGTTAATTTTATATAATAACCTGCTTCGGTCTTAATCCATCCAAGAGGAATAGGGGATCGTGATTCAATAGGTGCCATAATTGATTCGAGTTCTTGAAAATTATCTTGGTATTTTAAAAAATCACTTTTCAAATCACGTACGTAATCTACTTGTGACTTTATACTATCTGGAATGAATTCATCGAAAACACGTGTGGCCACATCTATAATTGCTTGATTCCCGAAGCGAGCCTCAGCATCTG
The DNA here is from genome assembly GCA_036171615.1 of Bacteriovoracaceae bacterium. Taxonomy (GTDB): domain Bacteria; phylum Bdellovibrionota; class Bacteriovoracia; order Bacteriovoracales; family Bacteriovoracaceae; genus Bacteriovorax. The sequence goes on along the minus strand of JAVHRK010000129.1, from coordinate 5,901 downwards.
GATAAAATAATTTTAAAATCGACTTATCTCTATCGCTTAGCTGGTCAAACTTCAAACCAGATAACAACCCCCAAATTAATCTTTGCATCTCATATTGAGGGATTTCTTTCTGTGAGTAATTTTCAAGTATAAATGGGAGATAGTTTTTAGCGGGCCCATTTATTTCTGAAATTCTAAACCCATCGCCCTTAACTGGCCTTGGGCTTTTTCCAAACACGCAAAATGATTCGAGAGAAAAGTGATAGCTTTGGCCGGGAACTAGTTCCAGTTCACCATTTTTGATTAATTGATCTTCGATATTTTGCTGGTCGTCCATAGACTGATCTACAGCTTCTACATATGAAAAATATCTTTCTTGGGCCTTATTACCTATGGAAATAGGAGCATCTAATACTGATCTGTATTTATCCAATTCAGTGTGAATTCTTTCCATTTCAGCTAAAGGGTCTCGATATCCTCTTGGTTGAGGTACAATAACGGCATTACTTTTACCAATGTCATTTTCAACGGGGCCAGTTTTAACAAAAGAGCATCCTCCAATGTTAAGCAATAGGCAAATTGCAAAAATAATTGCGTTTCTATTTTTCATTGAAACATTGTAAGGTAATATGTATTTGCTATGCAACTTCTATATCGTTAATCCTGTCTTCTTTGAAATTGGTTTTTCTTGGTTGTACATAAACGATGTATAAAATTTTATCTTTTGGATTTTCGCAGTAATAGATTGAATTTCCCTCGTAGGACAATTTAAAAAACATGGGGTTACTTGTTAAAATAGAACCTATAAGTGGGTTAGAGTTTAATATATTTTCAGCGTATTCTGTAAGGCCATCTACAGTTTTAACTGCCAAATCGACGTTGAAGTTTTTTGCAATATGTTCTCGAATGTCATCTAAATCAGCTTGGGATTTTGGTGTCCACTTAACCATATTTTTCTCTTAAAATTTTTTCTTTTTCCTTGAGGCGTTTTTTGAGTTCATCCGTAGTAACCCCCTCGCCTCTCATGGCCTGGGCATAGCCAATGGCCAGATTTTTATGTAAGTCAACTTGGTCATATAAATCCTCAATTTGATCAATCGAAATCATCGCTACCATTTTTCCATTTTTATGAGTGATGACTTGCGCCTCTCCGGCAATAACCTCATCGAATGTTTCAAATAAGGAACTTCTTAACTCTGTTATGCTTTTACTTTTAGGAATTTTCATAAACACCCCTTGTTACTACAGTGTACACTATGATGTACAGATTGTCAATAAAACCCTAATCAAGTGGGCAAAAACCCCTTCAATTTAAAGCCGTCTTTCACAGGAGATCAATCATGACAATTCACCATGAGCGAAAACACTAGATTTTGCCCAGTTCAGTTGTAAAATTATCTAATCTTCTTTTTCTTAATCTTGAATAAGAATTTCTTCGGATGTTTCAGATGATGTAGGGTCTGCTTCTTTGAAATAGATGACTTTGCCGTTGGTGCCCATTAATTGTTTTACTCTTTTGGCCAGCATGAGACCTTCCTTATGAAAGTTGTCCCAGTCAAAAATTGGGCCTGGGCGATCATTGTTCCAATTCATAGTTTCATCATATTTTTTGTTCCAATTCTGTAAATCTTTTTCTAAGGCAATTACTTCATCTGAAGTTTCGATATGGTCACGAAGTTCAGTCATAACTCCTTCGTCATTTTGATCCCACAGCCCGCTGGAATAATAGTCAGGCATGACTTTTAGAAAATATTGCGGCACAAGCTCTCCTGTTTTGAATAGCAATTACCCTGTCTTCACTTTTTCAGAGAAAGAGTTTTTTTCGATATAGTCGGCTAAAATATCTCTCATTAAGACTTGATATCGTCCTTCATATTGTTCATTTAATGCCAAGTGCTTTAACTCCTTAAGCATGTTGAGTGGCAACCTGATGGATATATGGGCTGTAATATTCTCGTCTTTAAAGTCTTCATCGGGAATTTCAATCTTTCCTGTTTTAATTTTATTGGTCATGAACTTCCTCCCATTTATCGATTAACAAAATTCTGTTCTCGCTTACTTTTTCCACAATCTTTTTTAATGTTGAGGCAGAGAAATCAGTTTCACTATCCATCACTTCTAAGTTTAGAAGATTTATCCTCACTGAAGCACCGAGGCCCTCAACATGAACATGTGGCGGGTTATGATCATTTTCATTAATTTTATAGGCCAAATGCTTGGAGCTTAATGCCTTAACTCGTGTCATGTTTACAGTATATACGGTATATACAAAAAATGCAAGATAAATTCTTAGTCGACAACGATTCGTGCGAAATCATGCAATAGTCGCCTAATTGCGTTAACTATGAACCTGTAATTATAAGCGAAGGAATCGCAAATGGCCGGTGGTCATCATCTATTAGGTTTTAGATCGACTCTAAAGATGCAGTATGATAATTTTTAAATATGTATATACCTACGTATTCGGAAGTCACAAATTTACCCCTTATAAATTCGTTCATAGAGGAACACCCTTTTGGAACCCTCATAACCAATCTTAAGAATGAATTGAATGCAAATCACTATCCATTTCTTATTGAAAATTCTAGCGAACTAACTTTGTGGACCCACCTGGCAAAAAGCAACCCTCAATGGAAACATTTTGAACAAACGTCTGATTGTCTTATAATTTTTACTGGGCCTCATTCTTATATTTCACCTACACATTATGAAAATCATATGAATGTTCCAACATGGAGCTACACAGCTGTTCATTTAAATTGTTATGCTGAAATTGTCGGGGATACTTCAGAACAAAAAAATCTAATGAAGCGATTGGTACATTATTTTGAAAGTAAAAATGGAACTAATTGGAATTATCAGTTACCAGAAGAGCAACATGAAAGATTATTAAATTCCATAGTTTGGTTAAAATTTAAAATAAAGAAGGTTGAGGGTAAATTTAAACTAAGTCAAAATCGTGACAAGGTTGATTATCAACGATTATTAAATGAATTTTCAAACCGTAAATCTGATAATGATCTTGAGTTGTTAAAGTATATGAGACTTACAATGCCTGATAAAATGAAATAATTTTGTTTTCAAGACCTGTATCAAAATCTGTCAGGCCCCTTAAGATCAGAAGGGCTCACTTTAAATCACTATCATTTGGTTTAGCTTTGTTTTTAAATTATGAAGATCTTCCAATTGATAATAATTCACAAGAAATATTCACGAGAAATCACCTTTATTTCTTTTTAATCAATTCATTAAATGCATCCTGGATTTCAGGAAAGTAATCTCCTTTTCTAAAGTGAACAGGCTCTATCGTTGATAAACTGGAACTTCTTAAGTGCTTTGTGAGTTTATAAAGAGGGCCTGCTATTTTATGGGAAAGATAAAGACCTCCCCATGAAATTATCAAAGCAGACAAAAGTGTAGAAATTAGAAAAACTTTATTCATAAAAAGCTTTTGTGCTTCAAGGTATTGAAAAAATATATTATCTGGAGCTAGTCCTGCACTTGTGGCCTCATTATGTAGCTTGGTAAAAAAATATAAATTAGCGGTATAAAAAATTATTTCGATCATTAATCCTAAAAGGAAAATCCAAAAAATGATTGATAACTGGAAATTCCGATTTACAAGCAATTGTCCTCTTTTGTTTTTTAATTCCATTGGCGTACCTTTTTAATTTACAATCTATTTATATACTCAAGTTGATTTTTCTTTGCTTCAAGCTTTTCCTGCAGCATTACTTGCGCCTCTACTTCTCCTCTTAATGCTAACCATGAAATAGTGACAGTGTCGTTTTTTATTTCAGCTTCTAGCATTGCTTTCGTTTCATTTTTTTCAATGTCGGACATTTCATTTATAACCTTGTCCGCAAACTCACCTGAAGTAATAGATGAATCAATTATTTCAAACGCAAGTTTTTCATTGATAGCTTTGTAATCTTTGTCGCTCAAATATGTGCTATCATTGGTAGGCTTACGAAGAATTTCTTTTTTATTTTTTAATATTAATTCAAATGACTGACCTAGCTTTTCATTTTTTAATAATTTTATTTTTTCATTTGCATCTTCATTGTCGTTAATGATCAGCACTTGTTGAGAAGTGTTGTTTAAAATATAGAAGCTTGTTATGGTTAGTCCGAAGACTAGTATAATATATTTGTACATTCTGATTTCTATATCGTATTTTCTATTTATATCTTGACTGCCCGATAAATAAGGCAGCTATATTGAGCATAGGCTTGTGACAAGTTGTTGATTTTAGCAACAATAAAGAATTTGTTTAAGTATTTTTAAAATAGATCCGATAATTTTTCACATAGCACTACGCAACCTCTACAAAAAGGATGTTTATGAAATTTTTCGAAAAAAAACTCTTAGTTTTGGCTTTTATTTCTCTTACTACCATTTCAGTTTATGCAGATGATTTGGCAAATATGAAATATATTCTTGCCTTGCCTGGTTTAGAGAAAGATCTTCAAAGTGTTACTTTGATAGGAAAATCATTGGCCCCTATAAGCAACGGCATAACTGATACAGTTAATAGTAAGTACAGCGTGCTGGGTAAAGTTTGTAATGAAATTATACAAGTTAGCGAAGTTTGTAATTTAAAAGATATGAACTGTACTGTTAGAAAAATATTAGGAAGAAACAAAGTGTGTAAGCCTTCCAAAATGCCAGTAGAGCATCAAGCAGTTTTAGGTAAAGGCTCAGTACCCGGCAACGGCGGCTCTAATGAAGGCTCAGTGCCTGGTAACGGCGGCTCTAATGAAGGTTCAGTACCTGGCAACAGCGGTTCTAATCAAGGTTCAGTACCTGGATCAAAAGGCGGAGGAGCTACTAATTGGATCAATGGTCTATAGCACGTATAAAGCTCGCAGACCGCATTTTTTAAAGCTAGCAAAATCAATGTAAAACCCAAGGCCAGAAAAAAAATCTGGCCTTTTGCATGTGCCCTGTTGGCTAAGACGAAGAAATCCCATACATGGGCCAAATTTCATCTATTAATTTTCCAAACAACCTAAAAAAAGAAAATGGTTGATATGAAAAATTTTCAAAATTCACCATAAATTTTTTAGTTATGATAAACAACAGCAGAAATTAACTTCAATTAAATGTGGAAAAAAATAGTCAGGAGAATCTTATGAAAAAAATTATTTTACCTTTATTAGTATTGGCAACATTAACGACTGTATCGATGGCTTCTTCGGACAATGTACAAGATAGTTCAGAAGCAATCAGAAATGCAATTAAGCAAGGTAATTTCAAATCACTTAATATTTTACGATATGCTTATCAAGATTCAAATCCATTACTAAGCAAGCGAGGAAAAATAGTTGTGGCGGTTGACGGAGTTGTTGATCAATCTCAAAAAGGAACATGCCACATAGTTCAAAACCTTGCCGACGGAAAAATTATAAACTTCGAACCCAGCATTAAAATTGAATTACTAGACGATGCTACTGATCGCCTAGGCTTTGAGCAGGACGCGGTAAATGAATTTTATATCGGAAGCTCAAATGCAATGCAAGGCTTAGGGGTTTCTCAAAGAGCTTTAACCAGTAATCAAATTGTTTACAAAAATACTTATGATGAACTTTCTGTCCGTGCGACGTGCGGCTCATTTGGACATGTCAGTGTCAGTCCACAACACATAGTAAACACAATGAGCATCGAAGTTAAGCAGGTTAATATGTTTGCTGAATTCGAATGCGGAGGAGTGTTTGGAGTCGGAGCTAAAAAACACGTAAAGGTCACAAGCTGTCAGTTTTAAGCTCACCCCAAGCACTAACTTTAATTACAAGATGCGTTTTTAAAGACAAGCAATTTCGATACAAACCCAGACTTAAAAAATCTGGGTTATTTTTTAAAAGTCTAACTATGCAACAATTTTATTAAGTGGATCGCCTACGTCTTGACCATCTTCATAAA
>JAVHRK010000128.1:0-38274 GCA_036171615.1 Bacteriovoracaceae bacterium | reverse complement strand
CAAGCTGGGGTCATGGGGCCAATAAAGAACTTTGGGAATTTGACCAAATGATTTTTGATTTAGTTAATGACTGCTATAACTCTCTAGCGCGCGAAAATAGTTTTTTCTTTCTTTCCTCACATACTCATGGAGTGCAAACCGAAGCACTTAATAATGTCATGAATGGCCATCATTCAACTAAAATAATTACAGGCGGCGAACTTGGATTACTTCATAGTAATGACCAAAGAATCCTCCCGGCCGGCATATATTCTTTTGCAAAAAATATTTGCTAAATTATATTTTTTCTCTTTATTAACAAAATTCCAGTGAGTAATGCTACGGCCGAAGACATTAAAAATAACCAGTGACTTCCTAAAATGGCCCACATAAAACCCGCAAATAAACTTGCAATTAAGGCCATTAAACTTTGTGTTGTTGCATGAAATCCAATGGCCGTTGCCAGATCTTCTTTTTTACAAAGTGAACTAATCCATGCTTTGGAAATTCCTTCAGTTGATGCCGCAAAAAGGCCATAGAAAAAAAATAGTAAATAATAAATATATGTACTTTGATTAAAACTCATACCTGCGTAAGTAATAGAGAAACAGATCAGACCAAAAATAAAAATTTTCTTTTTTCCTATTGAATCAGACAAAGAACCAATCCCATAAGAAAATAATGCATAAATTAAATTATAAAAAATATAAAAACTAATTGCACCTATATCACTCACTCCACTCTCTTTAACCTTTAAAAGTAAAAACATATCTGAAGAATTTACCAAAGCAAAAAGTAATAATATACTTATCAAGTGTTTATATTCCTTAGAGGCTTCTTTCCAGTATATTAAAGATTTATAAAATAAATTACCTGTTTCTTTTTTTCCAACAGATTTTTTTTCTTTTACGAAGGAAAGTGCAAGCACAACTAAAAATCCAGGAATTAAACAATAAAGAAATAATCGTCTATATTCGCCTGGATAGAAATGCAAAAACACTAAAGCAATAATTGGTCCTAAGAAAGCCCCTAGTGTATCAAATGATCGATGAAATCCAAATACAGCACCTTTTGTTTGGGGAGTTGCTTCTTCAGCGAGAATAGCATCTCTTGCAGCGGTTCTAATACCTTTACCTAATCGGTCGCTTGACCTTGTAAATAAAATCCATCCAGGGTTAAGAAATAGCCCAATGGCCGGTTTTGAAAAACTTGCCAAAATATAACCTGCCCAAACAAAAGGCATTCTCCTTCCACTTATATCTGATAATTTACCAAAATAAGTTTTAGAAAGCCCCGCAATGGCTTCGGCCATTCCTTCCAATACTCCAATAAAGATTGCGCCCATCCCAATACTTTTTAAATATAACGGCATAACTGGATAAAGTATTTCACCAGCGATGTCAGCGAAAAGACTGACAACAGAGAGTATTAGGACTGTTTTTGTTATAATTCCTTTTTTCATCATGTAATATTTTCGCATTTTCTCCACGTTGGCCAATATTTTGATATATAAAGCGCCATGCAGATTTATATTTTATTATTCAGTCTTATCGTAAGCATGAAGGTGTATTCCTGCGATTCAAATCTGAAGGCATATTCTATTGAGTGTGCTCATCAAGATCAATTTAATAAACTAAGTGCTGAATTTAAAACTCTCAAGTTAGAACCACTTAAATTTAAGGGTTATATTGTTCCACTTATTATTGGCTCAAAGAAATTTGATGCGAATAAAAATGGGTATTTAAATCACTCAATAGAAACCCTATCAACCAATCGTGATTGGAATATTTGGAAAAAATCGGAAGCATTGGTATCTAAACTAAACCCAGTTTCTATTAACCTAAGTGATGTTACAAAATTACACTTCCATCTTTTATCAACTGGTTCACTTAGTGATTATCTCAATGCTAATCTAGGAAAACTAAGAACTTCTAATGCAGCGATAAATCCAACGATTGATTTTTCATGTGAAGATGAACAAATTGATAAAGAAGTTGTAGACCTATTTAAGAATTATGACCTTACAACTGATGAAGGTTATTCACTACTCACAATGGATAATATCATTGATTGTAGAGGAGCAAAAAATAGAAAATCTGGAAAAATTATTTTTTATAAAAATGCTTCAATGCAAAATGAATTGAATAGATGGATTGTGGATTTTAATGACACGATTTCAAGATTTTCTAAATCTGAAACACTAGATGTTTCTCCCTATCAGTACTTAGCAGATATGAGAAGATGGTTTATGGCCATATCTCCCTTTTCAGAGGGTAATCAAAATATTGCAGAAGCACTTCTTCATTATGCCACTCATCGCTTAAATCTTCCCCCGTTAACGCAAACGAATCGTAGAATTCCTATTTTATTAACAGTTGAAGAAAATAGAGATCAAGTCATGAAACAGATGGCCGCATCTCTTGTATTTTTTGAAAACTGTTTATTTGAAATTAAGGCTGGCCCCATTTCTGAAGAATGCAAAGTCGTTCAGTAATAATGAATTAGTCATCTGCCGAAGCAAATGGTGTTTCACTCATATCAACTCTATGTCGACATTTTGGACATTCTAATTGTTTGCCATTTTTTTTAGTTGTTTTTTCACCCATCACCGCATATCCACATTTCGGGCATGCAAACGCATAGGGCTTAGTCCACATAGCATTATTACAATCTGGATATTTTGAACAACCATAAAAGAATTTTCCAAAACGACTTTTCTTCTCAGCAAATTTTCCAACTTTACACTCAGGACAATGTACATCGATAGTGAAAGGTAATGTTGTCATACAAGTTGGATATTCTTCACATGCTAAAAATTTTCCATACTTGCCTTTTTTTATCGTCATTCTCTTGCCACAAGTTGGGCATGGATCACTGGCAAATTCTTTAGGAACTATCGTAATTACTCCATCCAGATTTTTCTTAAAATCTTCTGTTGAATTACAATCTGGGTAATGTGAACAAGCTAAAAATTGTCCATTTTTTCCCCATTTAATTTGATACTCTCCATCTCCACATTTTTTACAATGAATTCCCGTAGGAAGAGATTGTTTTTTCAAATCCTTCATTTCTTCTTTCGCTTTTTCTAGAGTTACTTCAAACCCTTTCCAAAACTCACGAAGAACTTTTTTCCAATTTATTTCTCCATCTTCTACTTTATCTAAAAGTTCTTCAACTTTTGCAGTAAACTCAATGTCCATGATATCCGGAAAACTTTGTATTAACATTTTACAAACGACAGTACCAAGTTCAGTAGGAATAAATCTATTTTCAATTTTTTCAACATATCCACGATCTTGAATATTGGAAATAATAGCCGCATAAGTTGATGGTCTACCGATACCATCTTCTTCGAGTGCTTTAACTAAACTTGCTTCATTAAAACGAGGAGGAGGACTAGTCCAATGTTCTTCACTTTCTAATGCTTTTTTAGGTGTAAATGTTTCACCCTCATTTATTTCTGGTAGTAAACCGGACTTCGGTTCTTCATCGCCTTCTTCATTTTTATCTTCATTTTTACTGGCCTGTTTTTCTGCTAACGAATCAAGATAAACAGTTCTAAAACCTGGAAATTTGATAATTGATCCAGTAGATTTAAAGAAATGACCGGCAGATTCAAATGTAACCGCCGTTTGATCTATTACTGCTGGTGACATTTGAGAGGAAATAAATTTATTCCAAATAAGTTCATAAAGCTTTTGTTGATCTGAATCCAAATCTCCCCTAACTTCATCGGGAGAAAATAAAAGGGAAGTTGGTCGAATGGCCTCATGGGCATCTTGAACTTTGCTAGTACCTTTTTTCTTATATGTAATTTCACTTTCAGATAAAAAGTTTTTACCATATTTTGTTTTAATATATTCTCGTACTTCTTTCATCGCCTCTGGTTCAGTGCGCACTGAATCGGTTCTCATATAAGTAATTAAACCTTGAAGTCCATGATCACGTAATTGCACCCCTTCATATAACATTTGGGCAACCATCATCGTTCTTTTGGCCGTAAATCCTAATTTATTGGCGGCCTCTTGCTGAAGCTTAGAAGTTGTAAAAGGAGCAGATGGATTTTGCTTTCTCTCTCTCTTTTTAACTTCTATCGCTGTTAATTTTTTTCCTTTAATATCGGTAAGAATTTTATTTGTTAATTTTGCTGCTCCCTCACCATCAAGATCGGTTTTTTTGCCAGCTTCCTCGCCATAGTAACGGGCCTCAAATGAAATTCCTTTCTTTTCAAGTTCTCCCTGAATTGAAAACCAATTTTCAGATTTAAATACTTTTATTTGATCTTCACGATCGACAATAACCCTGAGTGCAACAGACTGAACTCTTCCGGCAGAGATACCTCTTTGAACTTTCTCCCATAAGATTGGTGAAATTTTATAACCAACAAGGCGATCTAAAACTCTTCTCGTTTTTTGAGAGTCATACATAGGTTGATTAAGAATCGTGGGATTATCAATGGCCATTTTCACGGCCGTTTTAGTTACAGCATTGAAAACAACTCGATGTATATTCTTTTTCTTCCCAATTTCTTCTGCCAAGTGAAATGCGATCGCTTCTCCCTCACGGTCCATATCGGGAGCAAGATAGATTTGATTGGCATGTTTTGCTAAGTGTTGTATGCGCTCGATTTTATCTTGTTTTCCTGTAATAGGAACTAGATCTAATGCAAAGTCATCCTTTACATCTACACCCAGTTTAGACTTGGGAAGATCTTTAATGTGACCATTACTCGCAACAACTTGATACCCACGTCCTAAATATTTTTTAATTGTTTTAGCTTTAGAGGGTGATTCAACTATCACTAGATCATAATCACCCATTATTTTTTCTAATTTTTCTTCAGTTTTTTCGGCCTTAGCCGACTTTGTAACCTTTGCTTTTGTCTTAGAAACTGTTTTACTGACCTTAACTAATACCGGTGTTTTAGATTTCTTAGCCGCTGTTTTTTTAGCGACAACTTTTGCGCACATATTTTCAACCTTATTTAGTAATTATTATTTTTTTGATCCAGTATTCAATAACAAATCTACTTCTTCAAGATCATATTCAGTTAATCCATAAGGATTTTCTTTGTTATTTAAATCCTCATCTAAATATTTTCTACCAATGTCTTTTTCAATTTCATTAATAGATTCGAAAGCGTTTGGATCTGGCACCTTTGATTTTTTCTCTTCAGCATCTAAACTTTGTTGCTCTAGGAATTTATCTTCATCAACTTTAGATTCGTTTAATGATTTTTCAGAATCTAGAATCTCTGATTCCAGACGATCCAATTCTTTCACATCTCTTTCTTTATCTTTAATGACAGATTTATCACGCTCTTGTCTATTCAATTCTTCTATTTCATCCTCAGTTAATTGAATTTTGTCTGCTTTATTTAAGATATCTTGATTAACATCATCTAGATTTAATTCAACATCTAATTCCTCTAGAGCTTTCCCATTTTTATCCAAATTTAACTTTTTAGCTTGTACATTTTTCATTGCTCTTGCGGCATCTTCTTGTGTTTTTACAAAAGCAATAGTGCCTACACTTATCTCATGTGATGATGCTGAAATGACTGCTGTTGAAAAATTATCAGTTAAATTGATAATATTTAATTCACCAATTTTGTAGGTTGGAGTTGAAGAAATTTTTCTTCCAGTCCCCCTATCAGTAAATGAAAATAATTCAAGAGTATTACCTAATTCAAGTCCATCGGCACGTCCACGATCTAAATAAACAACATCACCATAGGATAGTCCAAATTCGGATTGACGATAACTTCCAATAATTGCTGCTTCAACTTTTCGTTTACTGTAGGTTTTCGAAATTTTACCAATTCTTGGAGTGTATACTGTCACATGATCATTTCTTTGCACTACTCCAGATTGATCTATAACTAAGCATTCCCAAATATTAGATTCGATATTTTTAACGACTTTAATTTGAGCTGTAGTGGTATAAAGAAAACCTGTTCGATCTGAAATTCGATGTTTAATTTCACCACCAGAAGAATATACTGAAAATAAATCACCTGGTTTTGCTTTAGCATCTTTATCAAAAGAAACATATATAGTATCAAGTTTATGAATAAAAATAGCTTCGTTAATTGTAGCCTTTATTATTCCTAAATCTTGAACCATATTGGTTGTAACAAAACTATTGAGAAAAAATCCTTCTTTATAATTGTAAATAATCTTTGAAGATTTATCAAAGCCGGAACTATCATATTGATCAGTAGGTTCCGTTATTGTAAATGTTGAAACAGGAGGTGAGTAGTTTTCATATTCAATTTTTTTTGATTCTTCTACTGTTGATATTAAATCATCATAAGTTTCTTCTGAGGCAAACTGAAAATAGATACCTTGATCGACAAGTTTTTTGCGTTCTTGAATCCAATCTGGTCTCTGATTATTTTCTCCATTTAAATTACTACCTCCAAGCTTGTCAGACAACTCATCTTCCTCTGAGAAAACTCCAAGCTTAACATCTGGAAACTCTTCTGCAGATCCCATGTCAAATGAGAGAATTGTTCCAGGTTCAATAATATGAGGATTAGTAATTTGCGGATTAAGCGCCCAAATTTTAGAGTAATATGACTCAGTACCAAATATTTTTTTAGCAATAGATCTTAAATTTTCATCTTTTTGTACTTGGTATTTTCTAATTTTAGATTTTTGGGTTAATTCCCACCAATCAGCATTGGGCATTTTTCCTTTTACATGTGAGGCTATATCTTTTAATTTTTGTTCTTCATCCGCAGTGGTTATAATATTAAAATTTGCATCGTCTGTAGCTGGATCAATTTTAATTTCCTCTGTCTTTGGTTCCTTTTTCTCCAAAACAACTTCACCAACATCTTCTTTTAATGATTCTAAATCATCTTGCTCTGCTGTTGTCATTTTCACAGGCTCTGGAATGGGATTTTCTTTATTAATTGATTCCGAAGTATCAACTTCAGCAGGAGTAGCAGGATTAACATCTGGAGAAGAAATAGTCGGATCGTTACTAGGAGTCTCTGTAGCATTTTCTTTTGGTTCAGTTGTATCAGGAGCATTATTTAGCGAGTTAGAGATATTAATTTCTTCTAAATTTGAAGAAGCGGAATCCTGCGCATTTATTTCAAATGAGAGCAAGTAACAAATAATAATAATAAATGTAAATTTTCTCTTTCTAATAAATTCCTCTCAAAAACCTAAACGGCCTCAAAAAAATCATGCAATAATGAATAATATTTTGCCTGTTTTTCGGGTTGTTTTAATTTTTCGCTACATACTATTAATTTTCCCAGGGCCTTTACAACCATTCCAGAAAATGCATAATTTTTAATTATATCCTCATAGGCCTGCATCGCTAAATCATATTCGCCTTGTTGAAAGAGCAGATCTCCGAGCATCATTTTGGAACGAACGACAATCTGCTTTTCCTTGGAAAGTTCCAAGTCCTTTAATATGGCCAATGCATTTTCAAATTTATTTACTTTTACAAGTGTATTCGCTTCTCTTAATTGGATTATTTGCTCTTCAATGTCATCTGAGTGATTTACTTGTTGCACCCCCATACTATTAGGCACTGGAGGCCCTTTTTTAGTAGTTTCCTCTAAAGCATTCACTCCAACAGTAGGCGACGCATCCTTGATGGCCTTGTCTAGATTATTAACAAGCTCAGCTGCATCTAAATTCGTAACTGCAGAAATTTCTGGTTTAAGCTGAGTTGTTTCAGGGTTAGCTAAAGTCTGTTGAACTTGTGGACCAGCATCTTCAACTTTCGGCTGAGATTTAGAGGCCAATAATAAATCTTGATATTTTTTTGCCAACTCGTCATATTGCTCTTTAGATACATTTTGAACTTCAGCATTTTTTTCTGTGCGATGTGACCACAAAGAAGAACAAGAAGTAAGAAAAAACAGTAATACAAAAATCCTTTTCACTTTTTTGTCCTCCATGACTTGTAATTGTGAATGCGATAACTTAACTTTTATTCTAATGCAGTTCAAATACAAGTCAACGGACTTTAATTATGACCAACGAGAATCGTCAACTTTTTCATTACATCATCCGCTTAAATAAAGAGGATAGTGCCTTCTTTTATTTTCAACTAGAAGCCAATGATGGGTTAGCATTTTATTCTACACTAGAATATCCTCCACATGCTCAATATCGAGATGTAGAATTAAAAGGTGATATTAATTTACGGAACGAAGTTATTCACTTAATTGATAGGTGTTCTCAAAAATTCAGAATTGAAATTTTAAAAGATGAAATTATTAATGATTTATAGAGGTTAGCAATGGTTCAATGGATTCCAATTGATAAGATTCAATACATTCTTCATATCGAACCATTTTCTGTTTCCTGGATAATTATACTCTTGGCCTGGTTATTTTATCTTTTATTTCTAAAAAAAATTTCAGAGAAACGGCATAATAATTTAAGAGGAAGATTTTTTTCAACCATTATTTATTTAATTAGTGCATCACTCATTACTCTTCTACACTGGTATTCGTTTGATCATTTCAGTCAGGATTTATTTGCCCTCAAGTTAACTAATTATCTAGGTTTGCTTGCTTTAATTGTTGGGGCCATCGCTGTAGTTAAACTGGCACAAATTCTTGTCTATTTATATTTATTCTTTTCTCATATGAGTAACGGTATACCTATTCTTATTGGAAATATGTTTACCTTTATTTTTTCATTACTTATTTTAAGTTTAATTGGATCAAATGTTTTTGGTATTAACGTGGCCACACTGATTGCTACATCTGCCATTTTTTCAATTGTGCTTGGACTTGCACTCCAAGATACACTAGGAAATTTTTTTTCAGGAGTTGCACTTCAAATCGACAGACCTTTCAAAATTGGTGACTGGGTAGAAGTACATGGCGCTGATGAGCAATGGACTGGGCAAATTCAAGAAATTACTTGGAGAGCAACTTTTTTATTAAGTTTTTCTGATGAGTTAATCATGATTCCAAATAAATCAATAGCTCAAAGCCAGATCCTCATTTTTTCTCAAAATCAAAAACCTGCTCGTTTTAATCATACCTTTCATTTTAATTTTGATGTCAAGATTGATGAGGCCAAGGAAGCTTTATATGCTGGATTGCAAACGGTTCCGGGCATACTAGAATACCCTGAACCAATAGCACTAGTAATAGATATTACAGAATCATATATCAACATGAAAATTATTTATTCAATTGCTGACTTTGGAACTCGCTACCGAAAGGGAGACGCAGTCATGATTGCAATTCTTAAAACAATACACCAAAGAGGATTAAAGCTAGCGCTTCCTGGACTTAAGATTACCCAAAGTTGATTTTTTCTTTTTACTAACTTTGGTATCTGGAAAATCCAAACTCATCAAGATTGGATAATGATCGGAAAATCCCATTGTATCTTTGGTTGTGGCATCAGGTTCAAATCTTTTGGGGGCCAATACAATTTTTATACTTTTTTCTTCTCCATCGCGTATTTTCTTTTTTAATTCTTTTTGAATAAAACTAGGTGAAAAGATTTCAAATGTTTTTAAATTTACTTCTAAATATTTTCCATCTTTAAGATTTGCATTCATAAAAAAGTGGTCAAGAGAATTCCATTGATCTTTGGGGGCAAAATAATAAGTACCAGGTGGATTTTTCTTTTTAACACTTTCATCAACCAAACTAGCAACGTCGAAAAAAAGATTATCTTTATAAAGAACAGTCTTAAATGGATGGGGACCATTTTCATCAATAGTATTAAAATCACCTATAGCAATAATATTTTGAAGAGGATTTTTTAGCAATATTTCTTTAGTTCGAATGGCCAGAACTTCAGAGGCCTTTACTCTCCAAGAATCTGGATTATGTAATGAGGGCCAGTGATTAACAAATATAGTTAATGGGTACATATCATTAATGAGAAATTCTATCTCCAAAATATTTCTACTCGGATAGTCTACTGGTACGACATGTTCTGTTCTAGATATTTTTTTTATTAATTTATTAGTTTTATATAGGAGAGCTACATCTACTCCTCTCTTATCCGGACTTTCAGTTATTTCAAAATTATCATATCCTAATTTTTTGGCCAATTGTGCGATCACTTCTGAATTTTCTACTTCAACTAATCCTAAGAAATCGGGAAGATTGGCATTAGCAGCTTTTACCACACTCGCAATTTGGGATAACTTAATTTCAACTTTTTCCTCGGTCCAATTAGTATCAAGACATTCTTTTCTTCGATATTTACTGGTTTCTTTAAGGCATGCTTGTTTTTTTAATAGATTTTCCTTAGGTAAAAAGGCCCAGTCTTCTTTATCAACGCCTTTTACAACATCATGTTTTGCATCAAAAAGATTTTCAACGTTATATGACATTACTTGCAAACTTCCAGCAAAAACATTTAAAGAACTTAGTAAAACTAAAATGATAATTATTTTTTTCATTACAGCTCCTTAATGATATGAACGACGTCTTCGTGGTGAGTTTTTGTATTCACTTTATTCATTATATTTTTAATTTTTCCATCTTTACCAATAATAAATGTCGTTCGTATTATCCCCATATATTCTCTACCCATCATTTTTTTCAAACCCCATACTCCATAAGTTTCAGCAATTTCGTGATTGGGATCTGATAGCAAGTCAAAATTTAATTCTTGTTTTTCAGTAAATCTATTTAAGCGCTCTGGACTATCTGGACTTATGGCCAACACCACAGTCTCAAGCTTTTTAAACTCTTTTTTAAAATCACGAATTCCACATGCTTGAGTTGTACATCCCGGAGTCATCGCTTTAGGATAAAAATACAGAACAACAAATTGCCCTCTAAGATCTTTTAAGTTTATTGCTTTCTCATCTTGATTTAAAAGTGTAAAATTTGGTGCAAGATTGCCAACTTTTGGAAGTCCCATTATTATCTCCAAGTATTTATCAATTATAGGAATTATATGTACCCTAACTTTTATACAAAATTTTTTCTTCTGTCACTTTTGATTAAAAATCTAATTGAATCTTTATTAGAAAAGAAAAATTATGAATATATTAAGAAAAATCGCAACACAGTGCCAGGGACGTTTACAAGCAAAATTTCTTTAGATGAACATCAGAAAGCTGCTGATTATTCGTGTGCTAAGATTAATGCTAGCCGCGTCTTTCACCTGTTTGATTTAGTCATCTTTTTAGGCTGGACGCTGGGCGGAGGAATAGAGGCCCTAAATCAACTCAGTAATATGTTCGGTAAAAGTGAAACAGTCACAGGTCTCATTTTCTTTGGACTTTTGGCACTTATTTCAACAATTCTTTCCTTGCCTCATTCCCTTTATTTTACTTTTGTACTCGAGGCCAAATATGGCTTTAATAAAACGACCTGGAAAATTTTTATCTCAGACCTCGCAAAAGGCGCATTATTGGCAGTCATGTTAGGTGGACCAATTGCTTATGCCATTCTTGTCATCATGGAAAAGTTAGGTGACTTTTGGTGGTTGTATGCATTTTTCTTTCTTACTTTTATACAGATAATTCTTATCTTTATTTTTCCCACTTTTATTGCTCCTCTTTTTAATAAATTTTCAGAATTACCAAATGGAGTCATCAAAGAAAAAGTACTTGCGTTATTAACTCGTTGTGGTTTTAAAGCTTCGGGACTTTTTATTATGGATGCTTCTAAAAGAAGTGGACATGGTAATGCTTACTTTACAGGATTCGGTAAATCAAAACGTGTCGTCTTTTTTGATACCCTTCTAACTTCCCTCGATCCGGATGAAGTAGAAGCAATACTTGCTCATGAATTAGGGCATATGAAAAAAAAACATATTTTAAAAGGAATGATAAAGGGTTTTATTTTTAGCTTTTTAGGATTTCTTATCTTAGGGATGCTGAAAAAGAATATTGGGTTTTTTATTGGTCACGGAGTGTTGACGATGACAAATGCCACAATCTTAACTCTTTTTTCAATGGTCAGTGGTGTATATACCTTTTTATTGACCCCCATAAATTCCTGGCTCTCAAGGAAACATGAGTATGAAGCAGATGAATTTGCTTCCCAAAATGCAAGTGCTTCAAAATTAATTTCAGCATTAGTCAAAATGTATAAAGACAACGCAAGTACTCTTACTCCCGATCCGACTTATAGTAAGTTTTACTTTTCGCATCCGCCTGCGCTTGAACGAGTAGCTTTTTTAGAAAAATTTAAGACGTAAAAAGCGATTCATTAATAACTGATTTTAAATAATCAAAATATGGCTTCCTGTATTTTTCAATTTCATTATGAATTTCGTGATAGGCTCCATCAATTACTGTCAATTTAAATGACTTATCAACTTCGGTAAAATATTTTACAATATCATCCTTGCTGATAACTCGGTCACTACCGCCAACTGAAACAAAGTTGGCACATTTAGACCGAAGTGGTCGAGAAAATGTTTCAACTCCCGTTTTCATTAATTCAAAAATAAGTTTTGATTCTAGTTTTTGAGAATTAAGTTCATCTTTTGTGTATTCTTCTTTGATTCGAGGATCGTGTGATAAGTAAGCCAAATCAACCAAGCCGCCAATCGGAAGACTCATGGGCAAATTACAGGCACCACTAAAAAAAGATTTGGGAAGAAACTTTAGCACTTGTCCCAAGGCCCCTGCTCCCCCACAAGGTGGTGCATTAATGACAAAACGTTCAGGATATAATTCATCGTCAACATAGTTTTGAATAAAAGCTGATGAAATTAATGCCCCCATAGAATGTCCAAATAATATATATCTTTCCATCCGATACTTATCATTTAAAAATCTAACTATTTCACGAAGATCTTGCATATAGAGGGAGAAATCTTGTACCCATGCTCGTTTGCCGGTACTACGTCCGTGTCCTCTGAGGTCATATTGAAAAATATTAAAATCATGACCAAATAATTCTGGAATATATTTATGACGTCCTAAATGTTCGCCAATACCATGAGTAACAATTATCCAAACAGGACTACCTTTTTCTTTAATTTCAACAGACAACTCAGTGCCATCCTTCATTTTTAAAAATTTATGATCCATAAACATAAAGTATCTCCCTCTTTCGTTCTTGCTAATTGTACAATACTATAAATCTCTATGAGAACAATTATCTCTTTGGCCTTGGCCATCCTTATTCACTTATTATTAGTTTTCTTTTTGTTACCTAAAAAACAATTAACTGAAGTTCAGTTTTCAACTAATCCATCAGTTGTCAAAGGAATAGAAATTTTAAAGTTTCATAAACAAGAACACAAGGGTCAGCTCCAAAAACAGCAGAACTTACCACTTGAATCTCAAAGTAGTGCCAATATCGGTCGTAAAGTGCCCTTAGGAGATTCAGATACACAAACATCAATATCAACTACAATAGAAGCTGAAACGGCCTTAAATGCTCTAGAAAGACCTCCCTATCCTCGAATAGCTAGAATGAAGGGCCTAGAAGGTAAGGTAAAAATAAAAATAATTTTTGATAAGAACGGCCAAGTATCAAGTGTCACTATACTGGAATCTAGCAATCACCTACTTTTAGATGAATCAGTTAAAAATACGGCACTGAAATGGAAAGATATTACTCTTCATGACAGTGCACTTGAAAAAACTTTTGAATTTAAATTAAACAACTAATCTTTTAAGCGACATTCTTTACCATGATAAGAATATTCTTCAATTTCGTATAATGGCCTAACCTGCACACCTTCGGCTTTAAATCTCTCTAACATTGGCCCCACTGTATCTACCGAACGAGCATGGATATCATGCATAAGTATTACCCCACCACCATTAGGATGATTGAGAGTATAAGAAGATTTTGTTAATTTACCAGTCAGCCATCCTTTTTTCATACTGAAGGCCTTTCCACCTGTAATATTGGCCATAACATTTGATATAACATCTGATTGTGACATTGGCGCTAACCAATCGAGTGAATCGATATCCCAAAAAGAAAAGTTGATACAATTTTCACCAAAAAGTTCATCAGATACTTCTTTCATGATATTGAAATGGTGAAAGGAAGCACTTTTTCCACCATATGCACCATAGGGAAATCGATAGTAAATTTCTCTATGTGGAGCATTGGTTTCTTCCAATATTTGAGCAATAGTTTTTATTGATTTTTTTAATTCCTCTTTATAAAGACTTTTTGATTTTAAATTATTATTTTCATGATCTTGATGATGACTTGCGATCGTATGACCTTCCATGACAATTCTTTTTACGAGAGGAAGTGTCTTGCTATTAATTTTTTCAGTAAGGATAAAAAAAGTAGCTTTTACATTATATTTTTTTAAAATATCTAACAGCCTAGGTGTTTGAACAGAGTCAGGACCATCATCAAAAGTAAGCGCTACTGTTTTCGTGTGATAAGTGGATTTCGCTGAATACTGATCAAATCCACTGTCTACTCCCGGAACGTATACTTTTCCATCTTCTGGAAATTGCTTATCTTCAGCAAAAGTATTAATTGTTGAGAACATGAGGGCCAAGAGAATTACTAATTTCATTTTTACTCCAATTTAAAGACAGTTTTGTTCAAATTTATTATCAAGTTTGCTCATATTATATTTTATCATTAACCAATTTGGATCTTTAGGATCATCTTGCTTAAACCTACAAAGAACTTTTTCCACATTCGCAACTTCATTTTTACTCAACTGAAAAGTATTTAATTTTTCTACGATACTTATAACTGTATGGGCATCATCTTGTTCCAATGATTTCTCTAATGTAGATATAAAAATGGGTCGCTCTGATGGTTCTAAATCTTTAGCCATTTTAGAATAAAATTTAGCCTTTGCTTCACCTTTGTAACTTTCTGCTATTTCAAATAAATGAGCTCTTCCATTATTTCTTACATCAAAACTTACAAGTAAATCCATTGAAGACGCACGAACTTCATTTCCGGCCAGACCAGAAATTTCAGTGATTAGATTCCAATCAACTTTTGAGGCAAGTTCAGGGTGAAGTCTTAGAGATTCCTTAATAACATCCAGAGTTCTAGCAACTAGTAAATGTGCAGGAGTTCTTTCATCATCAAAATATGGTGAGGAAAGGCTAGCGGGCTCCATACCGCAAAAATCTTTTCTTAAACAAATAACCAAATCGGATAAGTTCTGATTGGCCGTTTCAAAATAACTTACCGCATTTTCTAGATTAATTGTTTGTTTTAAATTTGTTCTATAATCAACTAGTTTTTCCCAATTAGGTGATTTAATATTTGCTGGTTTTAAAAATGATTCTATTTTTTTTAAATCATTTTTTTCTAATGGCGTTGTATGTTTTGAGACAATTATTTTTTCGCGATTCACAGTAAAATCTTTTATGAAAAAGACTTTAGCAATTGAAACGATAACTGAAACAACTACAAAAATAAAAATTGCATTTTTATTTTTCATTAGCATTCTCAAGTATTAGTTTTAAAGCTGTTCTATTATCAGTATTGTTAGATAAATTTCCAATGACTTCTTTCATTGCATTTTTAGTTAATTCATTCATAGTAAAACTTCCAACAAGATCCACTGCCAATTCTCCATCAAAGCTAAACATTTTATTTAAATTAGCTTCAAAATTTGCATCAGAATTTTTATAAGGTGAACTAGAATCACTAAATCGACATGTTTTTGCAATTGTACCAGAGTTATACTTACCGGCCCAAATACCTCTAATTAAATTTTTATAACTAATTTTCTTTTTCCCAAAAAAACCATTTTTTTCATAAAGGCAAGTATAGTCTGCAATATTTCGATAAACCGGATTAAAGCCAGCTATAAGAAGTCCCATTCCATATTCTAAAGTTTTTTGAACACTCTCGTATTTTTTATGGGCCAAGAAATCATCAGCGTGCCATCGTACACTTACTTGCATAATACTTAAATCACTTCCATCTCCACCTCTAATAATTTGTGTAGAAGAAGCATCGTTCGCCATCTTTTCACAATCAGGAATAAATGCATCTGGACCAGTCTTTAAGTAATCTGAAAAAAGTTTAAAACTAGCTTCACTTGATTTTCTAATTAATTCACCACTATTCGCAATCGGTCGACAAACATTTTCATCAATATTTCTAAATTGGATATAAAGCCCTTCATGCATTGGCACTGTAAGCGCCAGAGTCATAAAAGCGTAATAGGCTTGCGTATCACCAGCTTCTAAATATTTTTTTGCTTTTTTATCAGCTTCTACTAAGATTAATTGAACTAATTTAGAGGCATATTCATTTTTTTCTTCTTGTGGTGCTTTATCTTGAAAAATAGGACCGCTAATTTTAGCCTGTGGGTTAATTGTATACATCATACGATCAAGAGTACTTATTTTAGCAGAACCTTGTGCAGCTGTGGCTAATAATAACATTCCTGTGACTAAAATGGTTGATTTAACCTTCATTTATATCTCCCCTGGTTTTATTTTCTAGAGACTATTTCTCAAATGGATTGCACAAATTCAATAACAATCCCAGAACCTGTATTTTTTACAAAGAATGTGCATTTTTTTAAATATTTTTTAAAAATAGGGTAAAAAACTAAAAACCATTTTTGGAGGACTAGTTATGTTACATTTTAGGAAAAATCTTGCAACTATACTACTGGCCACAAGTACACTTTTGCCAATTTATAAAGCCCTTGCAGCGGATACCACTATCCCCCTTGCAGCTACTCAGGCCGAAGAAATGGAAGCTCAGAAAATGTATTTTGTATCTACTGATGGAGTGAGAATTCGATCGACACCTACTGATGCGGGTAAAACGGTTGGTCTTCTGAGTTTAAATGACAAAGTTCGTTTAATTAATTCAGGTACCATTTACAATGACAAATATATAGAAATAGAAATTGTTAAAAGTGGGAACAAAATGATTACCTCTGATCATTATTATATTAATAAAGATTTTATAGGCGAAAGCAGAACGACATATAAGAAGTTTGAAGGCAAATATTTTATAGTTGTAAATATTGCTACTGAAATGTTACGACTATATGAACGAGTCTGCGCTGATAACTCTTGTCCTCATAAAATGATTATGGAAACTGAAATTGTAGCAGGTGAAGATACAGACCATAAAAAAGAAGATAAAGGAAAAGGTAGAAGTGTACTAGGAAGTTATAGAGTCACAGGTTGGACGAAATTTTATCAAGATCCAGCTGGACACTATCCATCTTGGTATAGAGATGGATATGTAGACGTTCCTTTACCTGGAGACAGTGGAAAGAGTTGGTTTTCTAAAAAATTTATGCCACTTGATGAAAAAGGTAAAACAGAAGGTCATATGCGTGGAGCTTTTGGTTGGTATACTGCATTCGTTGCACCAGAACCATATGGGCAATGGACTCACGGTACTATTGGATGGGGTTCAGACAAAGATTATTTTATTAAGAAAACAAAAAAGAGTTGGGTAAATCTTTTTTCTGATCCTAGAAGTTCTGGCTGTACACGAAATAATAATGAGGCAATTGCATTTTTACGAGAAATTATTGAGGTGGGTGCACCTATAATAAAAATCTATGCACAAGAAGCATTACTAGATCCAACACTAGAAAACTATCCGGATTTAACTACAAAGTGGAATTATATTTTAACGAAAAATAGATTTCAAAAATCAGACCGGGCCGCGGTTCAAAAAGAACTCAACTTGAATGATCAAGAAGTAGATGCATTTTGGGAAGCAAAACGTAATGGTGGTCAAACAATGATTGATCCAAAAAGTCCTCTAAATCAAATTTTAGAAGTTGGATCTTACGATATAGATTCTCATCCAGATGTAATTGCTTTTACTTCAAAAGAACGTATGTTCGGAACACTTGATAGAGCTATCGGCCGAAAAGGAAATATTTACGGTATGAAAACTAAAGAAATGCATGGAGTTTATTACGTAGATGGTGGATTATTATCAGATTACGCACAACCAGATAGAGTATTAGAAACTAGTGGATTTGCTGATGAAATGACTCCTCCATGGATGGATATTAAAAATATTCAAAAATAGTATTGAAAGTAACTTGTAGGGACTTGGGAACAGGGGTAATATATAAAATTACAAGACTCGAGCGAATGTTCGACGAAGGATTTTATGCAAAACAATGCTTCTTACAATTTACTTCATGATCTTTCATTCTGTGTTTTTGATTTAGAAACTACTGGTGGAAATCAACAATCCGATAAAATAATTGAAATAGGCCTCGTCAAAATCGAGGCCTTAAAAATAACGACCTATAAAAGTTTTTTAATTAAACCAGAAATTCATATTCCAGATTTTATTCAAAAGTTAACAAATATTAAAGAAGCGGATGTTATAGATGCTCCATTAATAGAGGATGTTATAGATGAAGTTTTAGAATTTATGGGTGACTCAATTTTAGTTGCTCACAACACTTCATTTGATATTCCATTTTTTAATTCAGTACTAGTACGCCTAGGTAAAGAAAAATTAAAAAACAAAGCTATTTGTACCAACTTAATGACCAAATACATGATTCCTAATTTACTTAGTTCGAATCTTCACTATATGAGTAAAATTTTTAATCTAACCCACCAAAAGGCTCATCGTGCCTTAGATGACTCAATGGCATCGGCAGAATTATTATTAAAATACTTAACAATATTTATTGATAAAGAAATTCATAAAGTTAATAGTCTTTACTATCCCAAAAATAAGTTTGAACTTGATCGAGTTAACTTTAAAAAGAATATTCCAACTTCAGAAATCATTGAAAAAATAAATAATTTAAAACATCCATTTCTGATTACCCTCAAGGGGATTGAAGGGGTTGTATTATTTTCATTTCCTAGCCAAGGTTCTCATGAAGAAAACCAATTCCTCATTAATAAAATATTAACTATTCCCTATGAAATTTTAACTATTAAACTAACGGGGCCATATTTCCAAGGTCTACTTGAAATGTTTTCGTATTTTTCCAAGTTAGGTGAAGATCTTCAAAAAGAAATTATAAATATCTTATACAGCATCAATCATATAAATAAGTCTGATCTAGAGTCTGTGCCACCTCCAGCTGATTTTATAATTCTTAATCATTTAATTCCGGAACAATTTGTCATTTATCCTTTAGAATCCCTTTATCAGAAGTTGGAGCTTGTATTTAGATACCCAACTCATCAAAATAAATTAATTCAATTTCTAAATACAAAAAGTACTCGTATTGCACAAAAGAAACTGAAAACAGATATACTTTCACCACATGCAAAGAATTTTCTTTATCAACTTTTATTAGAAAAAAATTATTGCTTGCTAATAAAACGAACGAATATAAAACTCACCACATTAGATCTGAAACAATCAATGGAAGATTTTATAAATTCTCATCCTAATGATTACCAATTTCCCCAAAACTATTTATAGATTTTAATGAGTCGAATTTCTTTTTTGAGAAACACAATCTCAAGTTTTTCAAAAAAAAGTAAATGTTGTAAAAGCTTTGAATCAAGAATATTTTTCTCATAATCAAAGTCTTCGTTAAGTAAGAACTGGACTTGGTGAGTAGATCCAATGACTGTACCATCGAGATGAGTAATTGACTTCGGAATCAAAAGTCGATGATGTGCAAAAGCAGTCATGAGTTCGCTTAAAATTAAATAAAGAATCATTGATAAAACAGAAGAATTGATAAAGAAACTAACATCTTCAATATTTGAATTTAACTTCATATCAATTCTTAGATCAGATTCAATCATTCTAAAACGTAATAGATTTACTGCTTGATCAAGAGATAATTTAAGTGAGCTTTCACCACTGTTTCGTGGGGACAATCTCGAGAATCCTAAAAAAATCTCAACTAATTCTTTACATCTTTTTGCACCATTTTTCATTTCTTCAATTTCAAGAATAGATTCATCAGTCCAGTCATTTTCAAGGCGAACAAGTGATAGTGCCGCAAGAATCCCCGCCAGGGGATTATTAAGTTCATGAGCAATTGAGCTAGAAATAATTCCCAATTCATTATTCGGATTATTCATAAGTTTTTCAGAAGTATAGAAGATGAAATAATTTACATTGTTCTCGTGAAAAGAGAAATTAAATCTTTTAATTTTATAGTGCTGCTGTCTAATTTCTGCATGTTCATTATCTTTATAACTTAAACACTCCCGTGGTAATATTCCAACAGTGGCAAAATGTTCATTATAGATAAGAAGTTCACCCAGTTGTGAAATTACGGCCATTGGATATGGTATCTTTGAAAATATCTTTTTCCAAAACTCAATTTCACCAACATCACTATTCTCAAGATAATCGAGGTTATGCATGGATCTCAAAACAATCAATACAAGAAATTCTAATTTAAATTCATCTTCTGGTGATACAATGTTTTTATCCTTAATTATTAAAAAATATCCTCTTATTGGTAACTGAAAAATATAAGAATTTAAGTCAAGAACACTATCATCTGAAAATATTTCCTTTTCTGTCACGAAACCTACGTGTGTAAATAGATGATTCTTTTTAAAAAAATTACGAAATAGCAAACTCCATTTTTCGATATCATTTTCACGCAAAAGAATTAATTCAATTTCTGTAATCATCTCAATTTCTAAACTAATTTTTCCAATTACTTCAGAGTGCGAAGAAAGATTTTTACTTTTGATTATTTCAAGCATTTTCTCAGAGTTTTTCAACTTGTAAGACAATGCACTTGTTAAATTTATACTTAATATAGACTGCAGAAGTTCAGATATCTTATCTAAGGATTTAAAATCAAATTCATTTTGATAAATAATAATCTTATTTTTAAGAGGGCCGAACTTTTTACTTTTTGATTTTTGAGTAAAAATTATATTAATCCTTGAGTTATCAATTAAATGTTCCGCAAGAATTCCATTTTCGTTCATTGTTAATTCTAAATTTCTTCCTTCATCAGTATCTCTGAGTGACTCTTCAATAAAAAATAATAATTTTGAGTAAAATTTATTTTTCATTTTTACCATTTGACTTAAATGCTTTTCCAATTCCATCTGAAAAATGAATCAAGAGCTTACTATTCGTGTTTAATGCATTATATGTGTCAACATTGGCCAATATATGGCCATCCTCGGATTTAATGTATGTATACCCGCGCTCTAAAACTTTTTCTGGATTTAGAGCAGATAGTACAGAAGTATATTTTTCTAGTTGATGATTATATTTCTCATAGGTTTTATTGACTCCCCTCTGCATACGTTCAATATTCTCATCAAGGCGTAAATAAAAATCATGAATATGAGTTAATTCATTAAGTCGCTTTTCAAGTTGATAGTTTTTAAGTTTTCGCTCAAGTGTTATATATTTCAAGTTCATTGTGCTTATTAATTTTGTTTTCAGATTACCCATCTTTTCTTTAATCATAGTTTGCTGATGAGTTAAAATCTCTGCTGCAGCTGACGGCGTTTCGGCACGTAAATCACAGACAAAATCTGAAATGGAAAAATCAACTTCATGACCTATTGCTGAAATTGTTGGAATTGGACTATTAAAAAGATCCCAGGCCAGTCCTTCATCATTAAATGCCCAAAGATCTTCTAGGCTACCGCCACCCCTTGCCAGAATAATGACATCTATTTTTTTATCAGCAGGTGCATCAAGTGAATATTTAATAAGATTATGTAGTGATTTTCGTATTGAACTTGGAGCATCTTTCCCCTGAACAATGGCCGGAGATAAAATTAAATCCATCCACAATGATCTTCTCTTATAGATATTAATAAAATCTTGAAGTGCGGCACCTCGCTGGGCCGTTATAATTGCTACCCTTCTAGGTAATTCAGGAATTTTCTTTTTTTGATCTAGATCAAATAAACCTTCTTCAGCTAATTTTCTCTTTAATTTTTCAAATTGTTCTTTTAAATCCCCAACACCGACCGAAACAATTTTTTTAGCTACAATTTGAAAAGTTCCCCTTCTTTGGTAAACATTCACATCTCCTATGACAATAACTTTTGCCCCGTCTTTGATTAATTTAATTTGAGGATTTCTAAGTGCATCCATTTTAAAGATCGCACCACTGATAGAAGAGTCCTTGTCGGACAGGGTAAAATACCAATGACCGGAGGATGAAAGGGAGAGATTAGTAATCTCTCCTTCAATCGATATATTTAAAAATTCTGATTCAAGTAAGTTTTTTATTTCACCGACAACTTGTGAAACATTTTTAATCATCTCATTCATTATAGATTCAGATTTTTAATCAGCATTATACTCTGCAAATAATTAATGGCCTGAATTACTTGATAATCATCTTTAGGTGCTATTTTTGAACTGACCTCTTCTTCATCTTCGCTCTGTGCTGCCACAGATTTTACTTTATTAATTTTTTTCTTTTCTCTATTTTCTCTAAAACGTTGTGTTCTCTCAATTCGTTCTTTTAATTCTTCGGCCTCTCTTATTGTTCTCTCTTCTTCCGATTCGATTGTCGCTGTGAGGTGATTTTTTAAATCTTTTTCGCGAATAAAAGTAGATTCTTTTTTATTATTCGCAACCCATTCTGCTTCTACTTCATCAATTTGAACATCTGGCTTAATCCCAACAGCTTGAATTTTTCTACCGGCCGGGGTCATATACTGAGCAATTGTCAATTTAACGCCGAGTTGATCATCAATTTTTGCAACAGATTGTACTGAACCTTTTCCAAAGGATTGAGTCCCCATAATAATTGCTCGTTTTGAATCTTGAAGTGCTCCAGAGACAATTTCCGAAGCAGAAGCACTTGAACCATTGATAAGTACAATCAATGGCGTTTCTAACTCTTTATGACCTATTTTTTTCACATATCTAATTTCTTTATTTTTTGGATCTCTACTTTCAGTTGAAACAACGATTCCATCTTTTAAAAAGATTGAGGCAACCTCTACTGCCTCATCCAATAACCCACCAGGATTTGAACGAAGATCAAGAATAATTCCTTTTAGGCCATCCTTGCTTTGTGATTTCATTTTCACTAAAGCATCAACAATATATTCTCCAGACTTTTTTTGAAATTGAATCAAGCGTATATACCCAAACGTTTTTTGCAAGAGCTCATAGCGAACAGGTTTTACATAAACTATATCACGTGTTATTTCGAAATTTTTAACACCATCGACACCATCGCGAACAATTCCAAGTGTAATTTTTGTTTTTGTTTTGCCACGTAATTTATCAATGGCCTGAACTAATGTCACTCCCACCATTGACTCATGATTAATTTCTACAATTTTATCACCTGGCTTAATACCCGCCTTATAGGCAGGAGAATCTTCTATTGGTGTGATAATAACCATTATTCCATCTTTTTGTGTGACTTCGATTCCAAGTCCACCAAACTCACCGGAAGTCTCTTCTTGCATCTTAGAGAAAACTTCCTTATCTAAAAATGCTGAATGTGGATCTAGGGTATTCATCATCCCATTAATCGCACCTTCAATTAATTTTTCTGTATCTACCGTTCGATAGTATTGGCTTTCAATGAGATAAAGAACTTTATTAAAAAGTTCTAATTTTTCGTATCGAGATTTGGCAGGTTGCTCTTTTGCAAATGCTAATCCCAAGCTCGTATAAAAACAAAGTATCAAGACACCGCTAAGTGCTCTTTTCATCAATCTACTCCTTCCATAGGATAGATGCTATTTAGATGAATTTTTCGCTAAGGATTTTTTATCTAAAAGCAAATATGTGTTTTGTGCTAAATTATGTTTTCTCACTTCAAAATAAATCTTACCGCCACCCATTCCATTAGCTGCTCGGGATTTTGTATATCCAAGTAATTCTGAGTCTCTCACTAAGTCACCATTTTTGACGACGTAATCAAATTGTCCCAAAATAACAGAACGTAAATCCTTGCCATGATCAATCATCACAACATTACCATAATTTGCCAAGGCTCCAACATAAACAATCTTTCCAGATTTTGTCGCCCGTACTTCATTTTTACCCAAAAAGGTAAAAGTCACACCCTTGGATTGATGCTCTACTTCTTGGTGAATGGCCAATGGTGCATAGAAGTCTCCATCTTGAATTTGAGCAATTGAAGGAATCTTAATCTCTTCTGTGATTTGAATTGGAGCTACTTTTTGACGTCTTATCTCTTTTTTTCGTTCTGCCTGTTCCATTGAAATTTTATTCTTTGATTCTAAGAATTGTTGATTTGCCACTTCTTTGTTTTGACTTTCTAGTTCCAGCGTCTCTCGTAACTCTTTTTTTCGAATATCCAAATCTCTCATTACTGCCACTAATTCTTTCTCCGTAGCGAATGAATCTTTTAACCGTTCCGAAATAAGTTCAACTTCATCTAAAATAATTTTATTGGCATTTATGAGGGTATCAAGGTCAATTAATCGACGTTGCAAGTTCCCCATTAGGATTTTCTTTGTCAGCAGATTGGAAGGAGTATCTTCCTGCTCCATTTTATTAATGAGCACTCCCATTAGTATATTTTTAGCTTCTTTATAATTTTTTTTAAGATTTAAATCCTCTACCTCGGCATTTTTTTTAGTGATAGAAAGTTCATCTTCTAATTTGATTCTATCGTTTGCAAGTTTAGAATATTTTTTATTTGAGTTTACTAAGTTATTTTCAACATGACTCATTTCTCTTGATAATTCTTGAATATGCTTAGTCTGCTTATCTAGCTGATGCTTCATTTCAAATACATTAATTGCTGGATTGTTAGCAGCAAAAGAATTTCCGAAGATCAAAAAGATGAGAATAAATTGAATTTTTTTCACTTGTTAATTATTCTCCCAATCTAAGTGTCTTAAGTGTAATAACACACCTAAAATAAATAGGGTCATGGCCGCTACTAAATTTAACAACTGAGGAGCGCCAACAAGAAAGGTACTGCCGACTGAAATAAGAAAAATAAGTCCCAATCCAGTTAATGCCATTTTTAAACTCACTCTTGTTTTTCTTTGATAGTTCTCTAGCAAATAGGAAGCTTGTTCAATCTTTAAACGGATAGAAAGTATCGAGAGAAGCCAGAAGATCATTAATACGGCCAAATAAATTGAATAACCCCAGTTCTTAATTCCAGAGATAAAGATAGTTCGTTTATCAAAGGTCTCACTATTTTCTTTGATAGCACCAAGTGTGATGTTTCCATCAGCTACTAAGTGAGATAAATAATCCCGAACTAATTCTTGTGCACGAGAGTTGAGTCCTTTTATGTATATAACCTTAATACCTGCATAATTTAAATCAAGATTATTGGCAAGACTAGTGATTTGCAAACTCCCTAAAATGGTTTTAACTTCTTCCTTAATTTGTCCTTCACTCAAAATTTCAACTTTATAAACACCTGGTAGTACCCGCATTTGGCGTGCAATATTTTGGTAGGACTCATTTGTAGAAATTAGGGCATAAAATGAAGGACCTGATTTATTTTCAGGAATTATTTTTAAAAATTCATCTTCTAATAATTTCTTTTGCCCTAGCGAAAACACAAGCAGAAAAGAAAAAAGCAAAAGAGCAAGCCCTTTGCTCGGCGACTTAAACACAATTTTAAAAAAATGTACTAGATAAAACATGCATGCCCCGAATAGACTAAACGACCTTGATCTAAATGAATGATTCTTCCTGAAAAACTCTTAATAATATCTTTATTATGAGTGGCCCAAATAACGGTCATGCCTCTTTTGATATTATATAAATTTAAAATATCAAATAATCTTTGTGTGTTGTCTAAATCTAGAGAGCTTGTTGGTTCATCAGCTATAAAAATATCTGGTCTTGTTAATAACGATCTAATAATTGCTACTTTTTGTTTTAATCCACCATTGGCATCATTCACCTTCAAATGCAATCTATCGCTAATCCCAAGTATTCTTGAAAGCTCATTCATATCTTTCATGAATTCAGCTTTTGATTCATACAAATCAGAATCATAAGCAAACATCAAATTTTCTTCACAAGTAAATTTACCAATCAGACGTAGATCTTGAAAAACATGTGAAATATAAAGTGCTTTTTTTTGCTTCGGTAAAGTTGGTCGAATAATTTTTCCGGATGTCGGAACTTGCAACCCTGATAAGATTTTCAAAAGAGTAGTTTTTCCGGCCCCTGAAGCACCAGTAAGAAAAATAACTTCCCCTTTTTCAATTGTTAATTGAACATTTTTAAGTGCACGAATTTCTCCAAACTGTACGGAAACATCTTCGCAGTAAAAAATTGGCCCAGTAATAGAAGAAGGAATTTTCATTTTTCTTTGTGTCTGACTTTGCGTTTGATTAAACATATTGATCTTATCTCCAAATCGTCCTGATTTGACTCGTATACTACTTAAAGATTTTAACTTATTTTCGAACTTAATGAAAGAAAAGTTCAATACCTGAGAATTTTATTCAGGATTAATCAACCGAAACTTCCTTCTATTATCCCCTCTGAAAGGAGTAAATCGTAGGCCGACTGAGAGCAAAAGACGTTTGGTATAAAGTTATTGCTATTATAAAGCTTAGAAATCAATGAATTCTCAACTTCGGCCAATAATTTTACTGATCCGTCCTCCATTGAAATTTTTACAGGATCACGATCAAGTAAAACATTGGACATGGAGCCTTGTGCGCTCTTTGCTACATTTTTTGGAGATTTTACAAAAATAATAGATTTTTTTGGAATATCATAAATCAACCAATCTGCTGGTCCACCATTTTTCTTTAAGAAATCTTCTATTTCTTGGGCCTTATTCATCGCTCGCTTATAATGTTTTTCAAAATTTTGAGCGTCATCCTGAGATAAAAGTCGCTCTTTAAATTCTTCACTTCGTATGGCCTTCGCCCCAGAGGCTAATAAAATAATTCTGGACATATCTTTTATTTTTGGATTTTTATCAAGACTTCCATCCATTAAATGCTTGTGCACTAAACTCATAAAATAAGTGTCATTAAATCCGTAGAACTTCATTGGATCTTTTTCAATCATTTCTAAAAGTTCGCTATAGCGATAGATATAGCCTTTTTCTAAAAAATAAAAACAAACTTTTTCTGCTATAGAGTCGTACTTTGCTCCACGAGCAGAGCGAATAACTTGGGAATACCAGGCATATCTTGAAATTAAAAAATCTTCCACGCAATGAATGGCATTGTGCCGGATTGTTAAAATATCATGATTATCAACACGCTTAACTTGAAAATGATAAAGTAAATAATCTCGATCGTAAGAACCATATTTCAAGCCTGTATAATGCGCATCTCGAAGTAAATAATCCATTCTATCACAATCAACTTCGGAGTGAAGAATCTGATTGGCAAGCAACGATGAATCAACGCCTTTTACTAAATCAGAAATTCTTTTGGGATCAATTCCGTGCTTATTCAAAATGAAGGTAATTCCACCCTCATAATTGGTATTTTTAATAATGAATGAACCTAAATTCTCATGATCATCCAAGAGTCCCTTACCACCCTTCGTTCGCGTAGTTTCCGCAAATTCAATATAGGCACCTTCAGTCGTATGGGAAAATAAGAAAGTTCCAAGATCGTGCATGAGAGCTGCCAATCTTACACTCTTATGATACTGCGCCTCTGGAGTGCGACAGTTTGCATCCATTAAATCTTTTTCACTAACTGCACGTCCACATGACTCAAGAATTTTATGAGCATTAAACATAACACCGATAGAATGATGAAAGCGTGAATGTTCTGCTCCTGGAAATACATAACAAGAAAAACCTAATTGCTTTATCCATCTTAATCGTTGGTAAAAAGATGAGGAGATAATTTCCCATTCAACTGGATTTAGCTTAATAAAGCCGTAGATTGGATCATAAATAACGTGATTTTTTTGAGGGCTTTGTACTTCCATGTGCATTCTTTTTTTAAAATAGCGCCTCTACCGTAAGGCGCTTGTTGATCTTAAATATTTCTTAGTGTAATTTTTTTGTCTTTTCTTTTCTTTTTCTTTTCACTGTTCCCATTACTCTTTGTTGAATAAGTTCGAACATGATTTTTGCTTCTTTACGAAGATCGTTGTCATTAACAAATCTATAAAAGCTTTCAATATCAACGGCCGATCTAAAATTTCGAGGTGTTTTAGGTGCCTCAATAACGACAGTCGATGTTTCTATAGTTGTTTCAATTTCAATTGACATAGGTCCTCCAGTTTTATGATATTACTTTATTTATGCTTCTTTATCAAACTCAATTCCGTAGCTATGCAATTTGTTATAGAGAGTTTTAACAGTGATTCCAAGAACTTTAGCTGACTTGGTTTTATTTCCAGTCAAATTTTCTAATGTTTGCATGATATGATTCTTTTCAAGTTCACCAAGCGTTAATGCTACGTATTCAGCTTTTTTCTCTACAGTTTGTTTTGATGATACAGCGGCAATTTCAGTATTTTGAATATTGCTATCTAAGTGTAATTTTTCAACAATAGAACCTTCTGACAAAATAAATGCTCTTTCTACAATATTTTGTAATTCACGTACATTTCCTAACCAAGAGTACTCACTTAGAGATTTCACAGCAGAGGGAGAAAATGACTTATGTGCTGACTTATCTTTATTTCTATTTAGGAAGAAATTTGCAAGCAATTCGATGTCTTCTTTTCTTTCTCTTAAGGCAGGAACTTTTAAGACAACTGCACTTAGAGCAAAAAAGAGATCTTCTCTAAACGACTTGGCTGCAACTAGTTCAGCTAAATCTTTTGATGAAGCTGAAAGCACTCTTACATCAGATCTAAAAAAGTCTTTTGATTGTGACTTAATTCCCATCTTTGTATTCATGTATTGAATTAATTTATTTTGTAATTCAGTTGAAAGCATTTCTATATTATTGATAAACAATGTTCCGAAATGTGTTGCTTCTAACATTCCCATTTGTTTTTCATTTCCAAAAATTTCTATTTCAAGTTGAGCTGAACTAAATGCTGAACAATCGATAGCGACAAAAGCACGGTCTCTTCTATTGCTTCTGCAATGAATTCGACGAGCAATCATCTCTTTTCCTGTCGCAGCTTCTCCAAGTAAAAGTGCTGTTATTTCTTTGTCTGAAATTTTATCAACTAAATTTAATAGATCTTTCATTTGCAAAGAACGACCAATTATTTCTTTTTCGTTAATTTTAAATGCATCATTAACTTTTAATCCAGTTCTTGATTCTTGCAATTCTCGCTCTTTCAACTCAATAGTTTTTAAAAGAGTTTCATTTAAGTGCTTAGCTGTAAGGTATAATTTCATGTTTTGAATTGGACCTTTGATTTCATTTAATACAGACATACCAAATGTCATATCATCACGAGTAAACTCTCTTGAATCGTCTCTCATTTGACAATGAATTGATCCAATCATTTTTCCGTCAGCAGATATTGGTAAACATAATTCGGCTTTAATTCCCTGAGAAGCTTCTAGAATAAAAACAGGATCTCTTTCTACTGAATTTGAAAAATACCCTCTTTTTGTACGAGCAACATATCCAGATGCCCCAATTCCCATTTGTAATTCATGACCATTTGGAATTTGAACAGAGTTTCCATTGTCTAATATTTTATAAACATGAACTTCGTGACAGTTCATTGTATCCATAAAGAATTTTTGTATTGAAGTAAAAAAATGAACTTCATCTATGCTTAAAAATAATACTGATGAAAGTGTACTAAGTGCAGCATTTTGAATAATTGATTGAGATTTCATGTTTTTCTCCTAGGCAAAGTGTTTGGTTAAAAACTTTATTGCGTTGCTAGGTAAATAATACACTGCGTCTGAATTTTTTACAAGACTAAAATGCTCGGTTGTCTAAAAATTTTACTCGATCTTCGTAATTACTAGAAGTTATACCATCTAGGACTTAGACAATTCCCAAATTTTGCTGTAATGGCCCCAAGAATTTCTCCATCCTTATCCATTATGTATAAATTTTGGTCGGCCTTAGTTCTAGAGATAACTCGCTGTGAACTAAAAAGAATAAACTCTCCATCGTTGGAATAAGTCGGATCCTCGTTAGAGCCAAAATTTTTAGTTAATCGTTGTAAATTTTCACCATTAGAACCAATGTGATAGAGGTCAAAAGAATTATCTACCCATGATGCGAAGACAATGTCTTTACCGTCCGGAGAAAATCTTGGTGTTGCATTGAATTGACCAACATAACTAATTCGTGTGACGTGCTTGTCACCAACTCTTGGATCAAGGGTGTAAATCATCGCCTTTCCAGCTCGATCAGATAAAAATGTCATCAATGTGCCATCTTGAGAAACTGAGGGGTCAACGTCAGATGCAAAATGATTAGTAATTTTTCTTATCGCTTTTGTTTCAAGATTCATTTGAACAATTTCAGCATTTCCAGAATTTGTCACCGTCAATGCAATCGACTTACCGTCGGGCATAAAGATCGCCCCGGAATTAATTCCATCTCGTTCTGAAATAATTCGAGTAGATTTTGTCACAAGATCCATTAAGTATAAATTGTGATTTCTTTTTCTCGATTCTTGCGATGGTATTAACGAGTATAATAAACTTTTTCCATCTGGAGATAGAGCTGGAGACATTGTAATTCCCCCATGACTTGTTAACTGTTGAACATTTTGCCCATCAAAGTCCATTATATAAACTTCTTTAACAACGCGACCATTATGAGAATTGCGATCAGAAACAAAAATAACTTTAGAATTAAAAATTGAAACTTTTCCAGCTATTTTTTGATAAACTAAATCTGCCAAGTGATGGCCAGTTTTTCGCATTGTAAGTAAATTTATAATTACACTTTCATTAAATATTTGTTTTCTAGATTTAATATCTTCAAAAATAATATTTATATTTAAAATATCTGCTTTTTTGTCAACTGATACAGTTCCTAAATAACGAACATCTTTTGTGGCCCAATAATCATAATTAACAACAGGTCTAGTCGTTGTATTATTAACTGCTGCCTCTGTTAAAAAAAATTTCTTTTGGTAAAAACTAAAATCATTTCTAAGCAGAGCTACTAAATCAGAAGCCATCTTCTTTTGAGCTGCTGTAAGTGAACCTTGAATATAGGCATCTTGAATAACCATTTTATCTTTTTCAAGTGTAGCTTCACCTACTGCAACAATGGCCAAATTACTTTCTGCAAAAACATTAGAAACAAGGGAAAACAAAAATAAAAATAATAAGAAAAACTTCATAATAACCTCTTTTCTTTTACAGTGGAAATCCTAACAGAATTTCTCCATTTAAAGCACGTTTTCCAAATTCTGATGTTAATTCAGGAAAAGGAGATGAAGACCGAACTGCTTCTAATGCTTTTTGATCATATTCATTATCACCACTTGACTGATAAATTTCTGCCCGAGAAAGATGGCCATTCATTGAAATCCATATTCTCACTCTGCAATTTAATTTTTTATCGAGTAAAAAACTCGGTAGATGCCAGTTTGGTTTTACTTTTTGTGGTAATTGAGAAATATAAATCTGAAAGGCGGTCTGATCACCACTTTGGCTATCCCCATACGCCTCTGTACCTTTACTTAATTTATTTCCGGCCAATACTAATTGTTTTAACTCTTGTTTATTTTGATTGGTTGATGTGCTTTTAGTTTTTGCAATCTTTTGTTTACTTAAATTTTTTAGTTTATCCAAAAAGCTTTGCCGTTTTTCAACCTCAATTTTCTCATTGGCAATATCGACTTTTTCTTCATTTTTTTTCTCAGCACTTACTTCAGTTTTAACTTCTGCCGGTGCTTCTACTACTTTTTCAGCAACAGGTTCTGGTGTAACTGGTTTATCCTCTGTCATTGCTTTGATTTCTTGCAATGTATGTTCCGGCATGGCAACCATATCAACACGAACTGATGCTTTGACTAATTCAATATTTTGATCCTGTAATATTCTCTGTTGATTCAATATTATTTTACCACCCACAAGAGTAAGGATCGCAAGTAAGCAGTGAATATAAAATGATCTCCGTAAATAAAACGGAAATCTTGCATTTTTAATCATTTATTTTTTTTCTTCCGTTTGAGTGACCAGTGCAATTTGACTAATACCTCCAATTTTTAAAAAGGATATTAATCTGGCAATTTTCCCATAAGGAAGTCCATAGTCAGCACGTAAAAACAGTGTATCTGATTTATTTTCCTTCATTTGCTTTGTAATTTCTGGAATGAGTTCATTAAGTAATAATTTATCTTTTCCAACAAAGTAATCTTCAGAACGACTTAAAGATAAAATAACTTGCTTTGCACTTAAGTTAATTGGATTAACTTCTCTGGTTTTTGGCAATTGTAACTTAATACCGTTTAACATTAAGGGTGCTGTAATCATAAAAATGACTAGCAAGACCAACATAACATCAACAAGTGGGGTTACATTTATATCTGAGATTGCTCCCTTCTTTTTATTAAGACTGAAAGACATATTCTACTCCACCAATGAACGTTCAACAGTATTTAAAAAATCTTGTCCAAAACTCTCCATTTCACTATTTAGGACGTCACTTTCGTTATTAAAATAATTATAAAACCAAACTGCAGGTATGGCCGATGCCAATCCCATTGCAGTTGCAACAAGTGCTTCCGCAATTCCTGGCGCTACCGCATCGATTGAACCTCCGCCACCGGCCAATCCAGAAAATGCATCGATAATCCCCCAAACAGTTCCAAAGAGTCCAATAAAAGGTGTAACAGAACCAATTGATGCTAAAGTAGAAAGTCGTTTACCTAAATACTCATTAGATTCATTAACACCTTTTTTTAAGCCTCTCTCAAGTATTCCAAGTCCAAAATTTTGGAAATGAAACTTAATATTAGTTTGATGATTACTAGTATAAGCATCACGTAATTTGGTAAGTTCGCTATATCCATTTTCAAACAATACTTTAAAGGGAGAAAATGGCAACATTTCTGATTTTAACAATACATCTTTCAGAGTTTCAGAGCTTTTATAAATTTCAACAAATCTTTTATTGTTTTCAGTTACTTCCATAAAAAGTTTTTTCTTTTTTAAAATAACGGCCCATGAAAAGATGGAGAAAAAAATAAGTAGTGAAAGAACAATTTTAACAACCAATCCTGATTGTAAAATTATCTGAATAATATCTAAATGACCTGTTTGCATATGTATCCCCTTTTATTCTCTAAAAATATATTCTGTTTTGTTTTTTAAACGGTATTGCAAATATCCAACTGCAAAAAATACTAAAATAAATATTGAAAATGTTGATATAGGTTTCATCATTTTGAAAATTGTAAACGAATTCCCCCATACTGGATCAAGACCTAAAAAGGTAAAACTTGGAATAATAAAAACCATTAGAAAAATCAATGGCAATGTCCAACTTGGCCGTCTCCATATACCGACGTATAACAATAAATAAAAATAGGCAAATAACTTTAAAGAAATCACCTGCTCATATTGAAATGTAACATAGGTAAAGACGTAAAACAAAAAAGAAAACAATACTAATCTTTTCAGTTTAGTATTAGATTCTTTGACAGGATAAATTAAATTAATAACAACTAAAAAAACATAATCAAAAGCAAAAAATAAGAATGTTCCAACAAGAGATAAAATGATTCTATCTACTTCAAAAATTAAAGCAGAATTATATTTTAACGAACCCAATGAACCCAGCGCCATCAAGAGAAAGATCAGACAAATATACATCTCTTGGCGCGGCCATTGTATAGCATTTTTAAAATAATTTTTTAATAGTAAAAAATAATCAGTTCGCAACTTAAGAAATTGATAGAGCACAATAGATACAACAAGTTTTGAAATGATAATTAATGTCCAACCGCGATCTACAATCCAGTCTCCAATTGTACTAATATTATGATTTAGTAATAGGTGGAAATATGAAACGATTGAAATTAAAACTAAATGAAAAAGCCAAATCACTATGTAAATCGAAACATAGGATTTTATCTGTTTTCCTATATTGCTGGAAAAATATTTTAACAATATTAAATAAATATATTTTATTTTATTCATTATAAAATTTTATTTTTAGGTTTAAGCCAATTAATCTGAAGTTCAGGTGAGGGATATATAAGAGTGTAGTTTTTATAAAGTGAATTACTTTTTACTAACTGATCAATTTTTTCAAGCAATGATACATAAGTATTCCAAATTTTTAAATCATTTTTCAGCAAGATATCAACTTCCTTAGTTGTTTCAAACTGCTCTTGAAAACTAAATCCTTTTTCTAAAAGTAATTTATTATACTTTTTCAATCCTTCATCTATTAATGTTTTGTTAAATTTTTTGTCTGCAAAGTTAGACCCTAAATAGGCTTCGAGTTCTTTACTTAAAACATAATTCTTAAAATAACCTTTTCTCATTCTTACTAGATCTTCAAATAAAAGAAGTGATATTTCAATTTTGGATAAATCAAGTGTTCTTATAAAAGGTAATGAGATTAAAAAAATGTACTCGTCTGCATTGGAGGGTAGCGAAGTATGTGCAATGGCCGGGGAATCCAAGAAAAGAATTTTTATTTTCTTTTCATAAATACCCTGTGCCTCAAGCATCGTGACTAAAGATTTTTCTAATTCAAAATCTGGTTTATGGAAATCCCACTTAAGCATTGTTGCATTTTTGACAAGCCATAATTCTGAAAACATAGTCCAAAACTGATCTTGAGTAGGAATATTATAGCGTTTCATATCACTCAGTTTTTTTGAAGTCAGAAGTTTTCTAGTTTCATTTTGTTTTTTTTGTAGCTCTCCAGATAGGCCATCTTTCTTAATAATGTCCTTGATAGAAGAAAAATCAAGAAGAGAATCTTCTGCAAATAAACGAGTGATCATAAATACTAATAAAATTATCTTCACTGTCTCACCTGAGATTTACCCATGATATACTGATCATAAAGACGGGCCCAATAATAGAGGTCATTTACACCAAGATCCAGACCATCAAAAAACTTAGAATATTCTTCCTCGAAACATTCATTTTTCTTATCTGATAAATAGTCTGCCATGATATAGCCCTCATAAGGGCCAACTGTAACAAGATTCCACTTATCATCAGCATAAAGTACAAAATCTTTCCCATCAGTAGATGTTTCTTTCATTATTTTTACTGGATGATTACAGCTGATAGTAGTTAAAACTAAAGAATAGCGCGAGGGATTTTGATGCACGTTTCCCATTGCTTTAGAAAAATATTTAATCCCAATCATTGCTCTCTTCATAGGAACTATCGGAGCTTCAGTAGCAATTGCCAAATTAAGAACTAAAAATGAGAGAAGGCTCCATTTTATTATATTCATTTTATACCTTCCAGCGGAATTGTATTGTTTCCCACTCGTGGCATTGCGGACATCGCCAAAATAAATTATCTGAATTATATCCACACTGACTACAATAATGCTTAGTAAGAGTCTGATGAATATTTTCAAGCAAACCTTTTACTTGTGATAGTGCTTCATCTTTTTTCCCAAGTTCAATTAATAACTTTACGTATTCGACCTTCATTACTTCTGATGAGGTTTTATTATTATTCATCCAAAGTTTAAGGATTTCATGTGCACCTTCGTTCAAACCTGAAGACTTTAAGAGCCGTACCTTTGATAATACAACTGAAGGTGAATTATTCAATTCGATATCTTCTAATTCTAAAAAATATTGTCGTAGAATATTTAGACGTGCAAAATATTCGTCTTGAATTTCTTGAGTGGCCTTAAATTTTTCAGCAATCGAAACAAAAATAAAGGAAGCATACATTGGATGTTCTTTCAAAATTTCTAATAACAGAAACTTTGCTTGCTCTAGGTTCCCTTTAAGGACAAATAACCTTAGATGCAAAATTTTAGCAGAAACGGAAGGAGCAAAACGAAAGGCATCATCTAAATCTTCTTCTGATTTTTTAAATTCACCATTATCAAAATAGGCCTTAGCTTTTTCTACTAATATATGTGAAATAGTATCAGCCTGATTTTCATGCCCTACTTTTGAAAGCATAATTCTGTAATTATAGGCCTGATCCCAATCTTCCACATCCTCGTAAATCCGACAAAGGGAGTGAATAACTTCGTATTGATCGCGATTAATTTTTAAGACATCTTTGTACGTCTCAATTGCTTTATCAATGAACCCACCCTTATCAAAATCTATTGCTAACTCTTTTAAAGCTCGTAAACGATGTGATTCAGATATATTTTCTCTGGCAATTAATGAGCGATGGATACTTATTGCTTTTTCTATTTCTCCGTTACTTCTGAATAGTCCACCTAATGCAAAATAAGTATCTATGGTTTCTTTATTAATATCAACAGCAGTTAAAAATTCTTTAATTGCTAAATCTTTATTTCCAGAAATTAGGTATTGAGTTGCATTTAAAAATATTTGAGATTGAGCTTCAAAGATTGAATTTCGATATCGCTTAGAAAGTTTAACACCCGTATTTTTTTCAATTAAATAATGATAAATCAACACCAGCGTGATAACGACAGCAACAATTGCAAGTAAATGATCTTGAATCCAATACAAAGTCATTTCGATAGCTCTCCAGTTAGCGATACATTAAAAGTGGACCCTTATTATCTTTTATTAAATTATTTAGACTTAAATGGCTTATACCTTCTTCTAATGAATCCATAAAATCTAACAATCCTCTATTTTTTTTCTTTTTCATAAATTTTAAAGCAAATTCATCTTTCAGTTTTAATTCTGCATGAATTTGTCGACCAGCAGTCCATAGACTTCCAATCTCATCAATTAAACCATATTCCTTCGCAAGCTCTCCAGAAAAGATTTGTCCTTGAGCTAGCTCGTGGATATCTCCTTTAATTTTATCTTTACGACGTTTTAAAATATCATTTATAAATTGTTCGTGAACTCCAGCAATCAAATTATTCATCATTCCCTTTTCTTCTTCTGTTAATGCGCGTGCAGGATTTCCAGCGTCTTTATAACGACCGGCCTTAACAGTTTGTGGAGTCACTTTTGCAAATTCATAGAGTTTAGAAAAATCCATAAATTCCATAATAACACCAATAGAACCTGTAAGCGTTCCAGCTGATGCCCAAATTTTTCTTGTCGCTGAACCGATATAATATCCGCCACTGGCAGCAATTCCACCAAAAGAAGCAAAGATTGGTTTTTTCTTATCTATGCGTTGGATTTCTTCATAAATTTCTTGAGTGGGCCCTACCGCTCCACCAGGAGAATTTACTCTGAGAATAATTGCTTGGATTTGCTTATCTTCTTCTGCTTGCTGAAGTAGTTCAACAGTTGATTTCGAGTCCATAATGACTCCTTCCACTTCTATGACACCTATATGGGCATTATTAGATTTTTTTTCTAATGATGAAGTCTCGTTGAATGCATTCATCGTATAGAAGGCAAAAACTACCAAAATAACGAAAAAAACGAACACCATTGCAAAGATACCAAAAAGCGCTTTATGATTATTTGATGAAGAGGTCACAAAAACTCCATTTTTTGAACGTAATAAAAGTAGAAAACGTAGCTATGATCTCAAAAGTATACGATAACGTAAACAATCTTTCATATAACCGTCTTTTTCTCTCAAGTTTATTCAAGGGTTCACCGATAAATACTGTGAACCGAGAACCATCGGGCAAGGAGTGAAATATGAAATTGATTAAGTTCATCTCAGTTATTTTAGTAACATTAGGGCTTACAAGCGCAGCTATGGCCTATGAAGAAAAGTTTGAAGAAAACTATAAGGTAGAAGGCGCGGTAAAAGCCGAAAGAGAAATTGCTTCTGAAAAAGAATCTTCAGAAAGAGAACCATCTTCTGTAGTAGCTCCTGTAGAAATTGAAACAGAACAAGCACCACAACCATGGTTACATAAGTTAGATGATGCTTCTAACTAATCCCAAAGGTTAAGTTTTTCGAATTCACTTTTTAATTGCCCACAAGCGGCCAAGATATCTTGGCCCTTTGTGGTTCTTGTTGTGCAAACAAAATCGCGTTTATAAAGTTCTTCTTGAAACCAAATGATTTTAGCATCGCTTGGACGTTTAAATTTAGACTCTGGATATTCGTTAAAAGGGATAATATTAATTTTTGATTTTTGTTTACTCAAGAGATTAGCAAGTGCTTCAATATCTTCTATCCGATCATTTAAGTCAGCAATTAAAATATATTCGTAGGTAATTCTTCGGTATGCTTTTAATGGAACTTTTTTAATGGCCTTAAATAGTCGTTCCAAATCGTATGCTCGATTAATTGGCATCAACTCTGTTCTTATTTCATCATGTGCGGCATGTAGTGAGATCGCTATATTAACGGGTGGGAAATCCCATAATTTTTCAATTTGTGGAGCTAGTCCTGATGTTGAAAGTGTAATTTTCCTTTGCGAAAGACAAAGGCCTTTATCTTCCATAAAAATAATAGTTGCGGTTCTCACATTATCAAAATTATGTAAAGGTTCACCCTGTCCCATATATACGATATTGGTCAGTCGAGCATTTTGATCAACATTATCTTTCAACCA
>JAVHRK010000127.1:0-2388 GCA_036171615.1 Bacteriovoracaceae bacterium | reverse complement strand
TTCAGGTTCAATTAATTTTCTTAAGCGACTTACGCTTGTATAAATTAATTTATCATGAATAAGTGGATTATATTCATCTTTCCAGATCATTTTGGCTAATTGTTCTTTATCAAAATAAATTCCTGGATTTTTTGAAAGTAAAAATAAAATTTCTAAAAGTACAAAACGATGCTTGAAATCGATTGTTC
This sequence comes from Bacteriovoracaceae bacterium, assembly GCA_036171615.1. GTDB lineage: Bacteria > Bdellovibrionota > Bacteriovoracia > Bacteriovoracales > Bacteriovoracaceae > Bacteriovorax. The sequence continues at coordinate 2,200 of JAVHRK010000127.1, read as the reverse complement.
CAATAGATTTTTCTACAATCTTTCGATTGGTACGATCTAAATATAAGTCAACCGTACTGTCGTTGACATCTTCAATTTCAGCTTCAATTAAGTGATTAAGTCTTTTAAAGATTTTCACGTCAATTGATTCTTGAGCAAGGTTAAACATATTCAAAGCAACTTCAAAATGTCCTGCTTTTTTCAGTGCGTTTGCCTTACCATAAAGAATATATCCATAGAGATTCCAACATTTTTTAGATTGTAGGTATTCGTTGGCCAATTTAAAATAATTTAATGCTTTTTCATGTTCATTTGATTCAGTAGATATTTTTGCATAGTAAGAGTACATAGCTCCTGACAAATAATACTTTTTAATAATTTTTAACAGATCATTTAATTGATCAAGAAAACGCAATGATAAATCAAAGTCTCTGCGATAAAAAGCATTTGTAGCAAGCGATAGTAAGCATTTAGACAATAACTCTGGTTCGTTTTCTTCAGATGCTTTTTTATAGGCCAATTCAAAATTTAGTTTTGCATCTTCAAAACTACCACTATAATTTTTTACGACCCCTACATTAAAAAAATACTCAGAATTAAGTATTGGTAATGTTCGTCCTAAAAGTTCAATCAACTGTTCACTTTCTAGAATAAATTTTTTAGCTTTTGTATCTTCAAGTTTTTCAGAAGCAATTCTTATCAAGAATCCGTAAGTTTTTAAAATGGAAAATCCGTCTGGAATAGGGTGGGCAAAATTGAGAGCTTTCAAAAAAGAATCTTCGGCCTTATTTAAATCGGCTTTATCGTAATAAACTTTGCCAAGTTGATAATAGGACCTTCCAATGTCAGATTCTTTAACTTCGGATGATTTTCCTTTCGTTAAATCGTTCTGCAGAAGTGCTATTGCAGGGTGAATTTCGAAAAGAACCTCAGGAACATTATCACTAAATGTTGAAACATCCATCACTCGCTCCAATTAAAAATTACAGTTTCCAGAATAAATTTCAGTTCTGAATCAACAGGGTCATATCATGTGAGATTGAGAGCGTCAAAAGATCGTTGTAAGATTTCTGAGAAGTAAGATTCAACTAGTTGATTTAAAAAGATGCGCCTGATATCCTTTGGCCGTAATTATTACAGAGTTTTAATAGATATGGAGAAATTATGGCCAAGTACGAATTAGACACAATACGTCATTCAACAGCTCATTTGATGGCACATGCAATTTCTAGGCTTTATTCAACTCATAATCCTCAGTTTGGTATCGGCCCCGTTATTGAAAATGGTTTCTATTACGACATTGATTTGGACACAAAAATCCTTGATGAAGATTTAGAAAAAATTGAAAAGAAAATGTTAGAAATAATTGATGAAAAAATAATTGTTAATAGAAAAGTTTTTTCATTGGATGAATCATTAGATTTTTGGAAAAATAAAAATCAACCATTAAAAGTAGAAGTTGTTTCTGGACTACCGGAAGGTGTCGAAATATCTTGTTACGAACAAGGCGATTTCACTGATCTCTGCAAAGGGCCACATGTGGAAAACACTGGTCATATTCCAAAATTTTTTAAACTTATGCATACAGCTGGAGCCTACTGGAAAGGTGACTCAAAAAATAAAATGCTCCAACGTATTTATGCAGTTTCCTTCACAACAAAAAAACAACTTGATGACCATCTCCATTTTTTAGAAGAAGCGAAGAAAAGAGACCACCGAAGACTTGGAAAAGAAATGGAACTTTTTCTATTTGATTCTATAGCTCCAGGATCTCCTTTTTTTATGCCTAAAGGGACAATCGTTTACAATGAACTAGTTGCCTTTATGAGAAGAATTTATCAAAAATATAATTATTCTGAAGTTATTACTCCAATGATGCTTGACTCGGACTTATGGAAAACATCAGGCCATTATGATCATTACAAAGACGATATGTATTTTCTTCATGTTGATAATCGCGACTTTGCAATGAAGCCCATGAACTGTCCATGTCACATGTTAATGTTTAGTCATTTTAAATATAGCTATAGAGACTTACCTTTGCGTTTTGCTGACTTTGGACGCCTCCATCGTTTTGAACTTGCTGGTTCTCTTTCGGGACTCACCAGAGTTCGATCTTTTTGTCAGGATGATGCCCATATTTTTCTTCCACTTGACGGCATTCAAAATGAAATTAAACAATTATTGGAAATGTTTTTTCTTTGTTATGAACATTTTGATT
>JAVHRK010000126.1:0-39052 GCA_036171615.1 Bacteriovoracaceae bacterium | reverse complement strand
ATTTGAGTCACGTTGAACTTAAGTGGGCTGGCTAAATGGCACCAGCCACTAAATATTACATTTTTACACATATTTTTTATATATTGGAATAATTTAGATTTTCACTCTAAATTAGGAATACTAACAACTGATGGAGGATTAAGATGAAAATTACAAATTATATTTTTATAGCAGCATTAGCAATCGCTAGCATTCATGCAAATGCATCTGCTTCTGTTGCTTCAGAAAAATTTTGTGGCGAGTGGAAAAAGGTCACAGCTATGCACGGCGGAGAAGATCTAAATAATGGAGGTCAAATTTTAATGGGTTCTTCATTAATCGCTTCAGATCTCTACGATCATGGCACTGACGAATCTATTTTTTCTTCAACAATTGATCAACTTCGGGACGGCCAATCTGTGTGTGTTTATGGTGTCCTCAGCACTGATCAAGAAAATATTTATTCTAAGGTTCTTGATAAAATTACAGGTATCGTTATCAATTAACTTCTAAAACTCGTAAACAGCGTTTTTAATTTCTAGTAATTCCTATATGGGTCTGAGAAATCAGGCTCTTTTTCTTGGGTTTGGATTGAAAAACAAGCGGAATTTCAGAAACAAATGAAAAAAGAGATAGACGTAATGATAGAGACGTCAGAGAAAAAGAGAGAAAAGCTTCCAAAGTATACTGACAATTTCTATCCAGAAAATAATTATTCCAATGGAGAGAAAATTATTTACTGCGAACAGTATCCATGTGTTCAGGCCCAAATAACCAATATTAAAAAAAAATTTACACTCTGAACTTTACAGATGCACAAGATAATCATCTGCAAACGATAAATGATACCGGTATAAATCTATATCAAATGAATGGCTGCTTAGATGGTCAGTGCGCCGATGATCAAGTAAAATGGCAAACAGGATGTAGCTTTATTAACGGAACCGTAGTGGCACTTCAAAAATGGCACTATTGGTTTAACAGATTTCTTATTGCATACATGGATAACGGCAAGATTGATTACGTAATGGTTGATGCAAAAGAAATTTTTCCTATGACAACTGACTCTGTAAAAGATTTACCAATTGGTTGCCATGGCTCTACAAAAAAAGAACTAAATAATGGTAGTCCTTACCAAAGTGGAACAGTCGTTATCGTCAACGATCCACAGATTAATAGTCAATATATTTCAGTTGATTCTGATACCGATGGTGTATGTAAAGCATTGGGATACACAAAAGCTGCAGAAGCACTGGCTTCTACATCAGTAGAAACATATCATAACCCGTTAATTATTGCCAAAACCGGGGAAATTGTTTCCGAAGATTATCTTTCTCCATCAAAACATGAGAATTATCACAGTATTGATGACGGAAGGGTAATGGAAGAGCTAAAATGTGTTCTGAATTGATGTTAGTATTTAGGGGCTCACTCTAGTTTCTTACTTGCATTAGTCCAAATGCTGGATCTGATGATTTTTTTTATTTTTATCTGATTTGTTGCTTAAGCTAGATTCTGATCAAAGCTTTAACAAAATTAGGATCAAGAGGAATTTTGGGATTAAAAATATCATTCCAATATTGCGTCCATCCTGCAATTAAATCATCATACAAATCTGACTTAGTACCTTCAGAATCATTTGGACAAGGCCGATTAAGATTTTTGTTATTAAAATGATTTTTGGCAATTTTTTTTATTTCTTCGGGGCATAAAAAATCTTTCCCTGATTTGCTGTGAACACAACCTCCATGCCGTGGATGCTGGTGAATAACTTTGCCGTCTTCCTGAGCGTAAGTACGAACGATTCCTCCTTTGCGATAAAACTGACCGAGGGGACAGAGTCTCCAAAGATGAATTGGCTTTTGATCAAGTGATTTTTCTGGAGAGATTTTTTTTGCCATTTGGAGTTCCGAGTTGAGAGACAGATTATTTTAATTTTAGATAAATGGATTTGAGCTGGCACTTCTTTTTCTCAATTTTTTGAACTCACCAACTTTAACTTCTTTTTCTTTGTCTATTCTTTTGATACTCCTTTATCGCTTCGACGCTACTTACCCAATTGCGGCCATCTTTATGAGCATCAATCTTTCCATACCGAGCAAGAAGATTAAGATATTTTTCTGAATATGGTGTTTTTGTTGCGAGTTCAGATAAAGAAAGAAACTTTTTCGTGCCGGATGCTCCATCAATAGCATTCAAATAAATAGTAAGCGATTTTTCTACTGCTTGTGCAATAAAGTTAATAAGAGGCTCAAGTTTTCCTTTGTCGGCTTTCTCCAATACATCGTAGTATTTTTTTCTATCATTTTTAAAAATGATAACCAGAGGATAACCGTTCTGCATAAGAAGAACATTCATAGCGAGTCTTGCAGTTCTTCCATTTCTATCAAAAAAAAGGTGCATATGTGCGATCTTGATACTTTGACTATTGAAATTTTAAGTAAAGATAAAATTAATATTATTCGTCAGTTTCATCACAGTGATCTTCCAATTACTTCTGCATTTGTTGGTAAATTTAATAATGATAAAGAAATAAGGGCAACTTATAATCGGGAACTAACTGAAAAAAGCTGGAGGCAAGTTCAAGATAAATTTCCTCAAGGTGAAGTTCTCCTCACTTTGTCATGTTCAGATCTTAAGACGTACCAAGGATGTCAGGTAAGTGAAAAAGCAGTTAGTAGTGAGGACATGGGAAAATACCCTGGTTGGGAATAAAAGATACTGCTCCCGATAACTTATTGTGTGGTCAAGAAAACAATTAGCCGAGCACTATGCACGAACTGAAGAGGTCATTCAGAATTATTTTCAGAAAATTAAGACAAAAGGATTTTAAACTTTCCGTCGTTAGTGTTTCGATCAGGTATTTGACTTGTACATATGCCTCAATTAACATTTTTTTATGTTAAAAATATTATTGCTCTCCTGTATTTGGCTTTATTCAAATTCAATTTTTGCCTCTGCTTGTCCTACAGGACAATATTTTGTTCATTCCCATTTCCGATCTTCTTACTATCGTTCAGATGGTACATTTGTAAGTTCTGCAAATGTTGAAGCTCACTGCAAAGAATACAGATTATCATCTCCATTAGTTTTAAAATATTCCTCTGAAATGCCGAAGGGATGGCCATATCAATTAGAGATTTTTAAACCATGGACATCTAGTGAAAGAAAATTACTGGAAAAGGAAATTGCTAAATTACCCAAGGCGCTTAGAGAGCAAGGTGTAGTAACCATTCTTCGTGCCGTCAAATCGTCTTTTCAGGATAATCCATCTACATCTGCACCAGATGAATCAATAATTGTATTTTATGATAACGCTCAGAAATTTGGTTATAAAAGAGTTTTAGCGCATGAGCTGGCTCATTTATTATATTCCAAATTATCGGATGATGAGCGCAAAAATTATCAAAGTGCGTCTGAGTGGAATGAAACACGCCCGGGCATATTCAAAACATCAAGAAAAATGTTTTCTGAATCCGATGGCACACTTGGACCGGAAGAAGATTTTGCGAATAATGTGGAACATATTGTTATTAACAAAGATTATAAAAAAGTCATAACTAGTAATATTATTGGATGTATCAATTCAATATTAGGTAAGAAAAAATGAAAAATTATTTTATATTAATATTTGTAATTTGTGCACTTCCAGCTTGCACTTACAAAACACTAGCTTTGCAATCGCCCCGGCCTGAGAATGTTAATGAATGGGAGTTGATAAAAAAAATATCTGTTGAGAAAATGAGTAAAGAAAATTTAATTTCTTATCTTGGCGCCCCCTATTCTGTACTAAAAGATAAAAATGATTCCATTGAATATTTCATCTATCAAGATACCAGCTTAAATGTACAAAAATGGTCTATTGAGTTTCAACAAAATGGAAAATTATCCCGCGTAACTTTTTTTCCAAATGTTTCGAATCGTGAGAACTTTACAATAGAAAAAGTTATCGAAAATTGGGGGAAAAACTGTATTCGAAAAAAAGACATTGACAAGAATCAGCATTTTGTTATGAACATTTATTATTTAGACTGTGAATCACAGAGACGTGCTTATTTAAATAATCATGATGAGATATCTTCACTCTCACTTACGATACAATAAATTTATGGCATTGACCGGCTTCCCATTTTCTAGAATTTCAAATCATGTTTGCATGACCAAAGAACAAACCAACGGCCTCGAGATAATACCTCTTTCAAATTATTAAATTAAAAAATGGTGCGTGGAGTTTGACAATTGGTGCACCGGAGTTGACGATCTTCGAACTGAGATTTTGAAGTTATAACTTCTGACATCAAAACTATGAATTATTCTTGAGCCCAATTTTCTTTCGATTAGCTGGAAGTTTTGGAGCAATATCTTCTTCCAATGAATCCAGTCTTTCAAAAACTACCTTAAATATTTTGTTAGTATTTTCTTTTAAGTCTTTAAATTCAATTGCCAAATTACTTTCAAGCGCGTGAAAACTTCTAAGCTTTGTGAAGATTCTCATGATGGAAATATTCATTTCCGCGGCACGATCACTGCTTAGGATACTTGATAGCATTGCTACTCCATTTTCCGTAAAAACATAGGGAAGATAACGACGTCCACCATACTTAAAACTTGAGGTTCCAAATTGGAACCTCAAGTTTTCCTCTTCAATTTCAGTGAGTTGAAACATAAAATCGCTAGGAAAGCGCTTCATATTTCTTTGAACTGCTTTGTTTAAGTTCTTAGTTTCCACTCCGTAAAGTTTTGCTAGGTCACTATCAAGCATGACTCTCTGACTACGTATTATATAAATCATGGTTTCAATGGCCATTATCTCTTTTTCTATTGTTGTCATCAAAATTCTCCTAAAAAAAGAATTTATGGCAAAGAATAGGTACTAACTAAAGAGTTTTGAAATTAATATTGAGAGAAATTTCTTTTTTGAAAAAATTTAATATTTAAGGCTAGCATGATTCAAATGAGCAATTTTGGAGAAAAGTATGAAGTACTACCAAATGCATGAACAAGTTTATAAAGGACTTCAGAACAATGGATTTGTTTCTTGGGACAAGGAAAAAGATCCAGAAAATCTTTGGTCTCATCAAATTAACCAATCACTAAAAAAATGCTTGGACCAAGAAGGAATAAATTTAAAAAATTTAAATATTCTCGACCTAGGAACAGGAACTGGTACTTGCGCACTGTTTTGCGCCAGAGAAGGAGCAAAAAGTACAGGTGTCGATATTTCCAAGACAGCAATTAGTATGGCTCGAGCTAATAACGACTATTTTAAACTTAGTGCGGAATTCTTAGAGGCTGACATACTTAATCTAAAGTTGAATAAAAAATTTGATCTTATTACCGATAGCTCACTACTTCATTGTCTTGTTGGATCTGATGATAGAATAAAATTTTACGAAATAATTAAATCTCATTTGTCAGATTCTGGAATAGTCTTTATTCACACGATGGTTTCCAGTAATGACATGTCCTCTTTGCTTGAAAATGATTATCTTCATCTAGAAGGAGAAACTCTTTATTCTTTAGGGATCGAAGATATACAATCAGGACGTATTTTATTTGAAGGAAAAAGCTACTTTCCTCATCGCTCTATTCTTGGACTAGGTAATCTTTTAAGTGAAATTCAAATGGCGGGGTTAAAAGTAGTATCTACTACAATTGTTTCAAATCCTGGAGATCCTGATAATTTTATTGCTTTACTCAGAAAAATTTGACAATTGGTGCCTCGGGCCGGACTCGAACCGGCACGCCTTTCGACAGAAGATTTTGAATCTACCAAGTCTACCATTTCATCACCGAGGCATGAGAAGAATATTAGGAGAAATCTTCTTACTCGTCAATGCAATTTGAGGAGAGCGAGGGCCTCCTCGGCGCTAAATCTAAAGCAATGCTCGCCAAGATGTTTTTTGAGTTCAGAATTGTCTAGGGTTGAGGGATATTTTATATAATCGATAAGGTATTTGGGAAATTTCCATATAGGTGTGAGGAATTTAGCAATCTGTTCCAATGCAATTAGCGGTACAGGAATTTTTTTAGTATTAATAAGTTTAACTGCTTGATGTAAACTGATGACATCATCGCCCGCAACATTATAAATTCCTGTAGGTAATTTAGATAATGCCTCGCTAATAATAGTGGCCATGTCAAATTCATGTATAAATTGAAACATGGGATTATAATCCATTGGAAGAGGGGCATAAGAAGTTCGCAAGTATTGAGTTATCGAATTTTTTATTGTTGGTCCAATTATATTAGAAGGTCTCAGAACGATTGTTTCAATTTGATTTTGATTTTTCCACATCCAGTTTGTACACATTTGATCCATCTCAACGACATCGCGCAATTCTGGAAATTTAAAACTCGCTTTTAGAGAAGCATCTTCTTTGAGAAACATAGGATTGTCTGGTAATGCACCATAAACATGATGTGTACTGAGAATTACCATCTTTTTACAATTAAATTTATGTGCAAGTTCTAAAATAGTATTAGTTCCAATAAGATTTACATCTATTCTACGGTTAATATCGTTGGTTGATCTTGTGTGTCCTAATCTGCCAAGGTGTAGAACTGAATCAAATGCATGTTCACGAAAAACTTTTTCAAAATTGGTCCGAGTATATCTTATTTGCTGAGTAGTTAACTGAGTACGCTCAATACTATTTTTAATGGGTCTTGAATCAACTCCATGAATTTTAATTGATGGATTATTTCTTATTAATATCTCTGCGGTAATTTGAGCAAGAGCACCTTGGATTCCTATAATTAATACTGATGAAGGTTGAAACATTATTTTATTATCCTATTCATAATTGTTCTGCGATTTTCTAATCCTTCTTTGGTTAGTTTTTCTATTTCTTTTTCAATATGAAAAAGATGAGGTTCCAATTCTTCATCCAACGCATCTGAGCTTAGTTCACTTGGTAGTAAATAAGGTTTACCAATATAAATATCAACTGGAGAAGGAAGTGGAAAGAGATTTGGGCTTAGCGGAAGTGCTGGAATGCCTAAGAAATGGGCCAGCTTTTTTAAATGAAAAACAAAGGGAAAAAACTCCTCTGCACCAATTACGGCAATTGGTAAAATTTCCACTTTAGAGGCCAGTGCCATTCGCAAAAATCCTTTTGTAAATGGTTGCAGATGATAAAAATTTGAAGGTTCTTTAGCAATACCCTTAACACCTTCTGGAAAAATTAAAACAGATTCTCCTCGATTCAAGAGATTGAGGCAATTATGGCGGTCTCCTAAAACAGCACCGGCTTCACTTGACCATCTCCCAAGAAATGGGAGTGAGGTAAGAAATCTCTCAACTAATGGCCTTAAGATTCGTGGGTGCTGAAATTCAGTTGCAAAGGCCGTGCAAATCAGTAGGGCATCAATGGGAACTTGACCTGTGTGATTTGAAATAACCATATACGATTTATCTTCAATTATCTCTTGGCCGTGAAGTTTTACATCAAAATAATATCGGTAAATAGGCCATAATAGCTTGAGATCGTTGATAACTTTCTCTGGCAACAGTCCCCAGGGATCTGGAGACTGTTGGTAGCGATTTTCTAGTTCTAACTTAATACGATCAAAATTTTCATCAAACATAATACTATGCTATCAAAATATTCATTCTTCACAAGTATCAATTGAAAAGATATACTCATTCTGGAAATAGGAGCCATTGTGACAAAACAAAAGAACTGGAAAAGAAAAATCAACTATTGGTTCTTTAATATTCATCAAGAAGTATTAAAAACTAGTTTAATTGGAAAAAAACTTTTAACAGCTTCTCGTACAAATTCTCACTTAAAAGAAACCTATGAAGAATTAGGTCGATTGGCAGAAAAAGATATTGATCAAAAGATCCTTGAATGGGATTCCCCAAAAGCTCGAGCATACTTACATACTATCAAAGCTTGTAAACACGATTTAGCAGAAATTGAAAAACAAGTTAATCGAATTAAATTTGCATCAGGCCCTGAAGATATTTCTAAACTTGAAAAGAAGTAATTACAAATTCTCTCGCTCATGCTTTTGAATTTCTACTTGCTCGAGCAGATGAGCTATAAGGGCAGATTCAACTTGAGGAAGCCCTTGTTTCGTTTCTGCTGAAGCAAAATACATTTGTCGAATTGACTTATAAGCTTTCGACAAAATAGGCTTGAGCTTTTCTAGTTGTGCTCTTTCTTTCTGAGTTTTAAGTTTATCAATTTTATTAAAAATAAGAATTGAAGAGTTAGTATAATTATTTAAAAAATCATAAAATTGTTGGTCAACTGCCTGATTGGGATGACGAGCATCTTGTAAATTAGCTAATAAAATTCCAGGTGAAATTAATTCAAAAAAAGTACCAATTAAATCATTCCATTTTCTAGACATTTCTTTTGAGACTTCAGCATGTCCGTATCCAGGTAGGTCAATTAAAAAAAATGGGGGAAGATCAGATAATTTTCCATTTTGGTTTAAATTGAAAGTAAAAATATTTACTTCTCTTGTTCGCCCCGGTGTTTTAGATACCCGTGCCACACTTTTTCCAAATAATGCGTTAATTATACTAGATTTACCAACATTTGATCGACCTACAACTGCTATGCCAATTGCAGCTGGGTTGTCATTGAGCCAGGTTTCTAATTGAGAAAGTTCTGCAATGCCAAGTTTAAAATCTGTACTCTGAGGTCTAATTTGATAATTCATGATTTGAACCAAGGTTTAAAATATTTACCTCATCATAAATGAAATTATTTGAAATTCACACCTTTATCTGGAAATTCAATAAATGTTAGTTGGGCATGATTTTTGTATTGGTATTTATATCAATTTTAAGGGAGCACTTATGCCAATTTTACACAATCATGAGAGAAAAATTATTAACTTACTGGATGCAAGTATTGGACTTAGAGGTCTACGGGACTCTGATTTATTTTCAATAGAAGTATTTCAGGAATCTAGAAAATCATACAAATTAAATAGGTTCAAATATACAATTAAAGGAGGGCCAAAATTCCAATTTGATTTTATTAAATCTGAAATTCAACTACCATATTTTCATATTGATAATTGTGAATATGAGTTGCTTTTAACTAATACAAATAAGTCTGATAAAAATAATTCTGATTCACGTTATTTATTAAGAAGTGTTCTACAGGTTCCATTCAGAATAAATGGAATTTGGAGTTTTGAAGCATTTATTGAAAGGGGAGATGTCGTCGACATTGGCTTCAATCGAATACATTTTAACAAAGTTGCCGAACAGTCAGAAAACGAATTATTTAATCTAATACCTCAAGAGATAGTTGAAAGTAATTTAAGTGTTGTTATTGAAGGAGAAACAGGTACTGGTAAAACAACATTAGCTAAAAAAATTCATGATGCTAGTGGAGTAGCTGGTGATTTTGTCCATCTCAACTTATCATCATTTTCACCTGGATTAATTGAATCTGAATTATTTGGCCACGTCAAAGGAGCTTTTACAGGGGCCTTTACAAATAAAAATGGTGCTTTTGTTCAAGCGAATAGAGGAACTTTGTTTCTAGATGAGATCGACTCTCTCCCTAAGGAGGTTCAAACAAAGTTATTATTATTTTTAGATAATTTTGAAGTACGACCTGTTGGCGGTGAAACAACTCAAAAAGTAAAAGTGCGTTTGGTTTTTGCAAGTGGGCGGGAGTTAAAAAAACTTGTTAGTGAAAAACATATTAGATCAGATTTTTATTATCGACTAATGTCTGGACACTTTTTAAAGTTGTTAAGTTTGAATGAAGATAAACTGGCCATCCGAGAGTTTTGTAAAAAATTTGAAAGCGATGAAGTTGTTGTTATTAGTGATGATTTAATCTCGTATTATGAAAAAATTCAATGGCCTGGAAATTTACGACAATTAAAATCTCATTTAATAAAAAAGAAGATTTTTTCACAGAATAAAAAAATAATCTTTAATCATTTTGATGAAGTCTTACTAGAAAATAGTAGTCTTAATATAAATAATGCAAGTTTTTGTCCGCTAGAGCAAATAAAATATGAATATTGTCTAAATACATATTTCCGAATGGAAAAGAATATTAAACAAACTTCAAAAGTTTTGGAAATAAGTCAAAATACATTGAGAGGGATATTAAAAAAGAACGAATTATTAACTTCCGATAATGTAATCAAGGTAAACTTCTAAGACACTACCTTCAATTTTTTCTTCTTTTAAAAGACTATTAAGTTCTAATCTTATTTTTTCTTTAATAATTGATCTGCCCTCATCTTCGATTGGAAGTTGAGGCACAACTGGTTCAATTTGAGTAGAGAGTCGATCTCGTATTTTGTCCTCATGTTCTTTAAAATATAAAACAATATTTCGGTTAGAAGCAATGAGCGAATAATCAAATGAGATTTGACGATTATGAGTAGAATCTTCTAGAAAAATTTGTAAACTTAAATCTTTCATTGAATAAGTTTTTTCAATTCTGTCGTAATATTCTGGTCGACCTTTAAATATCTGTTTTAGTGAAAGACTTTTAATTATATTTCCATGAGCGATATGAGAAAATTCTTTATTGAGATATAAGAGAAGTTCTTTTTCGTTAGCAGTGATTTCTTCTTTTCCGATTGGCACGGCAGATATATTAAATTCAAAGGCTTCAAGCTCCACATCCAATTTTTCTTCCATTTGCTCTAATATTTCTTTTTGTTTTTCTGATGTAGCTTCGATCTTGATGTCAAAAATGACCTCTTCTTCATGATGAGCAGCTCCGCCTCCACCATGACCACCTGCTGCTTTGACAGCTATTTCAAATTTATGATTTTTTAATTCGATCTGATTTTCATTTACATATTCGGCCGTTAAAGCAGATGCTGGCGATCTTGTTTTTAAAGTGGCGATATAGACAGTATTTGCAGTCCTGAAAATATAAAAAGATATAAAAGACACAAAACCAGTAATCATTAATCTTGAGAGATAGAAAAATGGTCTACGTTTTAAATCTTGTGCAAATTGAATAATTAAATCGTATTTGTGATTTTTAAATTGGTCTGATTTTAGAAAGATAGCAAGTTCAGTGAAGTGCCCTAAGCCACTTGTTAATTTAAGCTTTAAGATTCCTAGAAACGATATTAATAATGATTTTAAATTTTGAAGCTTTAATAGAAAAAATTGTATTATTATTTTGAAAATTTTTTTTATTTGTGGGAGCAAATCTAAAATAAAATGAGGTATTAATATTTTTAACTTTTTGAAAATTAAAATTATTAAGTTATTTATAGCATCTTCAATTTTTATTAAAAAATTCAAAATTATTCCCTCTCGTTACTTTATTCATCGGCTTAATTTGATCTAACCTTAAAAATGTTATTTCCTGACTAGACTGGTCAGATTCTGGACGTTTTTGCCTATATGTACACTGATTGCGAATTTCATTGAGATTGAACATGTTTTACCGAAAAAGTAGTGTGTTTGTCATTGAAAGGAGCTTTATTATGAACTTTTCAAAAATTTATATACTATCTATAGTACTCTTTTTTATTACATCGTGTGGTTCATTAGAGCGTACATTTGTTGATCAGATGAATCGTGAAAGTGATGCCCTTTTAGTTCCAGGAAAAGATTTTCCAGTTATGGGCGGAGATACTGGTGATGCTTACCGTAGCGAGGAAGAAATTCAATTAAGAACTCCTGCGAGTGCACGTAGTCAATCTCGGTCTAAAACTCTTGCTTCACTTAAGCAAGAGTTGGCCATTAAAGAAGAAGCACTTAAAAGCGAAGAAGAAGTTGATCAATATCGAAGTGATCAGCGTTATTTGCCTTCAATTTCGGATAAGCTTTACTATTTAAGCCTTGCTGGCGAAGAACGAACTCAATACATTAAAACCAAGCGTGAAGATAACCAAGTTGATAAAAATGGCACTCAGAATTTAGTGGAAAACCATTCTGTACATTCAGGGGAACTTTATTTAGGGATGGGAAAGGATGATGTGGTTAAGTTATGGGGAAAACCTATGAAGGTTGATATTGCTGGTAATCCCAAAAACCAAAATGAACGTTGGTCTTTTGCTGAAGATGGGAATACTAAGCAGGTATATTTTGAAGAAGGAAAAGTTCAAGGCTGGGCCCTTGATCTCTAAAATAAAAAAGACTATCCTCGGTCTCTTTAACCTAGGGTAATTTATGTATATTCAGTCAATGACAGGCTTTGGTCAAGCTGAAGCGAAAGCTTCTAGTGCAGTGGTTTCTGTAGAAATAAAAAGTGTAAATAATCGCTTTAAAGATATACGTTTTAAAATGCCTTCTATTTTAAATTCATTGGAATTAGATTTAAAGAAGGAATTAAGTGATCTTTTTTCTCGTGGAACATTCGATGTGTTTATAAGCGTGAAAAATATTGATGAAAAAAATAAATTTGATGAATTAGATGAAAGTAAGGTTAATAAATATTTGGAAAAGATGATACCAATTTTTAAAAATCAAAACGTGATCCCAGCTGTTTCAGTTACTGATTTTTTACGTTCAGAGTTTTACAAAGAACAAGATATTTCATCTGATCCATTATTATTTGCAGTTGTGGTTCAGGCATTTAAAGCAGCTGTAGGGGATTTGAAAAAGTCTAGATTAAATGAAGGTGAAAAATTATTTCATGCTCTGGTTAAACATTTAGATAATTATAAAAGTCATTTCGAAATTATCGAAAAAAATGCAAGTCATTTTAAAGAAATGGTTGAAGAGAAACTAACAAAACGAGTAGAGGACTATAAAAATATTATTTCAGTTGACCAAAGTCGACTTTTACAAGAAGTAGTTTTTTATTTAGAAAAGATAGATATACAGGAAGAAATAACAAGAGTGCATGCTCATCTTGAAAAGTTTAAGAGTTTACTTAGTTCGAGTAATGAAGTTGGCCGACAAATTGATTTTTTTATACAAGAGTTAAATCGTGAAACAAACACGATGGGTTCAAAATCTTCAATGAAAGAAATATCAGATGCGGTTGTGCAAATGAAAGTTCAATTAGAAAAGATGCGAGAGCAGGGGTTAAATATTGAATAATCTAGATCTTGAGGGAAAATTAATTGTGATTGTGGCACCGTCTGGTACGGGTAAGTCGACTATGATTAAACGTTTAAAAAAAGATTTCCCAACTATTTTTGAATCAGTTTCCTATACAACTCGACCAATGCGAGCTGGTGAAGTTCACGGAGAAAGTTATTTTTTTATTTCTCATGAACAATTTATAACTATGCGTTCAGAAAATGAATTTTTAGAGTGGGCCGAAGTTCATGGTAATTTATATGGTACTTCGAAGTCGTTTGTTGAACAAAGTTTAAAAAAGGGAAAACATCTTCTTTTCGATCTAGATGTACAGGGAACAGATTCATTTAAAAAATATTTTGGGAAAAAGGCCAATGCTATTTTTATTTCTCCACCTTCAGTCGAAGAACTAGAAAAAAGACTAAGAAATCGGGGAACAGAAACAACTCAAATTATTAATATAAGACTTACAAATGCAAGAAATGAACTGAAAAGAAAAGAAGATTACGATTTCCTTGTTTATAATTATGACATTGAGGAAGCTTATAAAGAGTTAAGTGCAATAACAGATAAAATTTTAAATGGAAAATAAATGTCCCAAAACTTAGACTTTTCACATGAACGAGAAATCGGAGTAGAAGATCTTGTTAGGAGAGTAGAAGCATACTATCCTGATGCAGATTTTACGATGCTGCGAAAAGCTTTTTTCTTTGCGGAGAAGGCCCATACAGGACAGAAACGTAGTTCTGGTGAAGAGTATATTATTCACCCTATAAATGTTGCTGCTACACTAATTCGTTTACATATGGACCTGGATACTATTATCGCTGGACTTCTTCATGATGTAGTTGAAGATTGTAATGTTACCCCCGCAGAAATTGAAAAAGAATTCTCTCATGCAATTGCTGAATTAGTTGTTGGTTTAACTAAGATTTCAAAAATTAAATTTAAATCTAAAGAAGAATCGCAAATTGAAAACTTTCGTAAAATGGTTGTGGCCATGGCGAAAGATTTAAGAGTAATTATCGTTAAACTGGCAGATCGAATGCATAATATGAGAACGTTGCAATACGTATCTGATGAAAAACAAAAAAAAATAGCGCAAGAAACATTAGATATATATGTTCCACTGGCATCCCGACTTGGTATAAACTCCGTTAAATCTGAATTAGAAGATTTATGTCTGCGCTTTTTAAAGCCTGAAATTTATTATCGACTTGCAGAAAAAGTTTCGATGAAAAGATCAGAGCGCGACACTTATATTCGAGATGTGCTCTCTACTATAAAAGAAAAATTATTAGAATATTCACTCCACTGTGAAGTAAAAGGTCGGCCTAAGCATTTCTATTCAATCTATAAAAAGATGTCAGCACGTGGTGTTGATTTTGAACAAGTGCAAGACCTTTTGGCCTTCAGAATTATAGTTTCTAATATAACTGAATGTTATAAAGCATTAGGTATTATTCACTCTTCATTTATTCCCATACCTGGCAGATTTAAGGATTATATAGCTATTCCTAAAGTAAATAATTATCAATCTTTGCATACCACTGTCATCGGGCCTCAAGCAGAGCGAATTGAAATACAAATACGTACAAATGAAATGGATGAAGTGGCAGAGGCCGGAGTTGCTGCTCACTGGAAATATAAAGAAGGGCTTGCCGGTAAAACTGCACCTAAACTTGATTGGGTCCAAGAATTATTAGAATACAATAAAAATTCAGATAATAGTCGTGAAGTACTTGATGTAATTAAAAATGACTTAGATCTGGATGGTGTTTTTGTTTTTACTCCAAAGGGAGATGTTCGTGAATTAAAGTATGGAGCGACTCCACTAGATTTCGCCTATGAAATTCATACAGAAGTTGGAAATCGGTGTGTTGGTGCAAAGGTTAATGGTAAAATTGTTCCGCTTCGTCATACATTAAAATCAGGGGATGCAGTTGAAGTATTAACTTCAAAGACTCAGGTGCCATCTAAGGATTGGCTTAATATTGCAAAGAGTTCAAAGGCCAGAAGTAAAATTAAACAATGGCTGATGAAAGTAGAGCGTGAGGAAAGTCGAGATTTAGGAAAAGATATATTAGATAAGGCCTTTAAAGTTTTCGGCACTAATTTAAAAGCACTGAAAAAAAACAATGAGCTTAATATTCTCTATGATGAACTACATATTATCGATGAAGAAGAGTTATATATTCAGGTCGGTTCTGGAAAATTACCTCCTAAAGTAATCATGCAGTATATACCTTCACTCAAGGAACTCTCTGCTAAACTAGAAGAAAAACTAGACGCAAACAAATCAGTACCTAATGAATCTTATGCTAATCAAATAGAAAAAAATTTAAGGAAGAAAACTAATTCTGACAACGCAGTTGAAGTAGATGGAATGAGTGATGTTGTTGTGAGGATGGCAAGATGTTGTAATCCTATTCCTGGTGACAGCATTGTAGGTTTTATTACTAGAGGTCGTGGAATTACGGTTCATACTACTTCTTGCAATAGAGTTGATGCTGAAACTTTAATTCGTACGATTAATGTCTCTTGGAATAAGGGGTTTAATTTTACACATCCGGTTTCTATTCGTGTAACAACTCAAGATAAACCAGGTATTTTGTCTTTAATTTCTAAGACGATTAATAATTCTGGCATAAATATTAGAAGTGCGATGGCGAAATCTTTGCCTGATCGCAAAGGTAGTTTTATTTTTGAAGTTGAAGTAAAAGACTATAGTGAATTATTGAAAACAATAAGTGGCATTGAAGCTCTGGAAGAAGTTATCTCAGTCTCCAGAATTTAGAAAAAATAAATATATTTTTGTTCTTACAAGTTTAAATGTTTCCGTATATAAAATTTTAATATTTTTAAAATACAGATAGTTTGATGAAACTGCAGTGTAGTAGAATTCGAATTTATCATTTGTAAGTTTTAGGGTTTGAATAATATGCTTAATTCTCATTATATGATAATCACTAGAAACAATAACTACTTTATGTACACCTGGATTATTTCGAAGATATTCTAGAGTTGAAACAACATTTTGAACTGTATTTTTTGCAGTATAATCTAGGTCTATATGCTCATAGTCCTTATCTGCAATTTTGATAGGACTGAGTATTGTTTGTACTGAGCTTTTTTCATTAACCCCGGTGATAAAAATATTAGGTTGTTTTAACTCTCTAGCTTTTTTTATAGCAAATTCTATTCTGCCTGCTCCCCCCGTAAAAACGACAATAAGATCGGGAGGTGAATTTTTGAATTTCACTTTTGTATTTTTAGTTTCATTTCTGGCATCTAGTAAAAGAATTGAGCATACAAAAGTATATGCTAAAAAAATTGATATGATGATTATACCAATACTCGCGAGGTGACGATAAATGCGAGTTGACTTAGACTCGAACATATATTTACTTTTTAGAATCATTTTGCGGCCAAAACCTCAATTTCGATTTGAGCATCTTTGGGAAGTCCTGAAACTTCCACTGTACTTCTCGCAGGGTAAGGGGCTTTGAAAAAATCTTGATAAGCTATGTTTACTTCACTAAAATTTTGTAAATCAGTTAGAAAAATAGTTGTTTTAATAATATTATCTCTGGTTAGATCTTGCGATTTTAGTAGCCCATCGATATTATGCAAGATTTGTTTTAGTTGGCCTGCAAAGCTTGCTGCAATAGTTTGATCTATTGGGTTTAGTCCAATTTGCCCTGAAAAATAGTAGACACCGTTGTATTCAACACCTTGTGAGTAAGTGCCGATAGCTGCAGGTGCTAGATTTGTCTCAATGGTTTTTTTATTCATTTTTATTTATTCCTTTCGACTTAATTTTTTATCGGATAACAATCCAGATAGAATACACATATTAACAATTTCTGTAACAGAAGCAGTTCTTGGAATAATATTAGCAGAATAATTCATGGGAATTAGAATTGGCCCTATGGCATTAGCATTTCCAAGTTGAGAAAGAAGTTTGTAACTAATATTAGCTGAGTTTAATTCTGGGAAGATCAATACGTCTGTTGGTCCATCTAATGTAGAAAAACTAAAAAGTTTATCCATTAGTCCCTTATTAACGGCAACATCAGCTTGCATTTCGCCTTCAACTAATAAGTTTGGATATCTTTCTTTGGTAAGTTTTACAGCACGTTTAATTTTTTTTGTTTTTTGATGATCATTTGAACCAAAATTAGAAAAACTTAAAAATGCAATTCGAGGTTCTCTTTTCATTATCTTGCGGAAAAGATCGGCGGTACCTGCTGCTATTTCACATAATTGGTCTTCGCTTGGTTCAATTTGAACCGCACAGTCAGCAAAAAATAATACACGATTTTTAAATGTCATAATAAAAATACCGGCCGCACTAGTTTTCTCTTGAGTACCTAAAACTTGCATAAGAGGAGGGAAGCAGTCTGCATAGTTTAGGGTTGGGCCAGTAATTACAGCATCAGCAAGTCCGTGTTTTACCATCATTGAACCAAAGTAATTTTGATGAGACATTAATTCTTCTGCGTGATAAATAGAAATACCGCTACGTTCTCTTTCTTTAGAATATAAGCGTACATAATTTTCAAATTCTTCGTGTCGTCTTGGGTTGATAATTTTAACTTTATCGAATAAGGATTCTAAACCTAGAATTTCCATTTTTTTGTGAATTGCTTTCTTGCGTCCCAATAATATAGGTTCGATTTTACCCTCTTCTAAAAGTTGTTGTACTGCTTGAAGAATTCGAGAGTTGGTACCCTCTGCAAAAACGATCTTAACTTTTTTTCCATGTTTTACTACATAAGCTGAAAGTTTATCACGAAGTGATTTCATAAACTGGGCCGTATTGCCCATTCTGCCTTCTAGAGATCTAGCATATGCATGAAGATCTGGTATTTGAATTCTAGCGACTCCTGACTTCATAGCTGCTTCTGCTACTGCAGGGGTTACTCTTGTTAATACTCTTGGGTCGAATGGTTTTGGAATTAAGTAATTTTTTCCAAATTTAAAATCCTCTCCTCCGTAAGCAAGTTTAACTTCTTCTGGCACTTCTTCTTTCGCTAGCTCAGCAATGGCCTTGACCGCCGCTAGTTTCATTTCCATATTTATTTTACTAGCTCTAACGTCGAGTGCACCTCGAAAAATAAATGGAAAACATAGTACATTGTTAACTTGATTTGGAAAATCTGATCGGCCAGTGGCCATTAGGGCATCATCTCGTACGGCGTGAACTTCAGAAGGATAAATTTCCGGATCAGGGTTGGCCATTGCAAAGATAATAGGATTTTTTGCCATTTCTTTAACCATTGCACCAGTTACTACTCCACGAGCAGAGCACCCGATCATTGCATCGGCACCTTTCATTGCATCTGCAATAGTTCTTGCAGATGTCTCAACAGCAAATTCATCTTTATATTTGTTCATTCCTTCTTTGCGGCCTTTGTATATTGCTCCATTTGAATCACACATTGTAAGATTTGATCTCGTTAGGCCTAATTCAAAAAATAATTTTGCAATAGAGATAGCGGCTGCACCAGCTCCAGATATAACTACTTTAGTTGTTTTAATATCTCGTTTTGTTACCTCTAATGCATTTAAGAAAGCAGCAGAAGCAATGATTGCAGTTCCATGTTGATCATCATGGAAAACAGGAATGTTCATTTTCTCAATTAATCTAGTTTCAATTTCAAAACATTCCGGTGCTTTTATATCTTCTAAATTAACGCCTCCAAAAGTTGGTTCCAGAGCAGCGACAATATTAATCATGCCTTCAATTGTGGGTTCATTAACCTCAATATCAAATACGTCAATATCAGCGAATTTTTTAAATAGATTTCCTTTCCCTTCCATTACTGGTTTCCCGGCAAGGGCACCAATATTTCCTAAACCTAAAACGGCGGTACCGTTTGAAATAACTGCTACTAAATTTCCTTTAGAGGTATATTTATAGGCCAATGCTGGATCTTTTGCTATTTCTAGACACGGCCAAGCAACTCCTGGAGAATAAGCCTTAGATAAGTCAAGTGAGGTCTGAAAAGATTTAGTTGTTACAACTTCTATCTTTCCCGGTCGGCCTTCAGAGTGGTAATCTAGCGCTTGTTGTTTTTTATCATCATTTTCATTACGTGAATTAGACACATATTATCCTTGGTTAATGAACAAAAAATCCTAAAAATAGGTTATGAAATTTTACATTAAATGGGAAGTTTCAAATGAATTATGCTAGGCTTAAAAAATGAAAAATAGAGGGTACTGGACTAATTTGATATCACTTGCAAAAGAGACTACTGTTTTTGAAACTGTATTTACGACTGTTGTTGCTGCAGCATTTGGAGTGATGTTCTGGGGATGGACTTTTGTATATGACGTCTTAAAACCCTTTCTTAAAGTATTTGGACTTAATTACATAGTTGCAGGGCTTTGGGTTATATCTGCGATTCTAGTAGCTAGTATTATCAGAAGGCCTGGAATTGCGATTATAGCGGCCCTCATTTCTGCCTTTGTAGAAAGTTTATTTACACATTGGGGCTTAATTTCTATTACATCTGGGCTTGCGCAAGGTGTGGGAGCTGAGTTCATTTTCTTTCTGTTTTATTATAAAAGATGGGACTTGCCGGTCATTATCATGGCGTCAATATCTTCAGCGGCGTTAAGCTATCTTACAGATTATTTTTTATATGAATATTCAAGCCTATCTCATACTATTATCACAATCCAGTTTTTCTCTTTTTTAGTGTCAGCGATTTTCTTTTCAGGATTTCTGACGAATTATCTTATTAATAGATTAAAAAAACTAGGTGTATTAAACCGTTTCCTTATAATGAAAAAATAGTATGTATAGTATTGGCCCATTTACTTTTCACTATAATTTAAATGACCAAAGAATAGTTTATTGTGAATCAAATTTTACTCTTCCAACAAGTGGATTGGTCTTATTGACAGGACCTTCAGGGTCAGGAAAAACAACATTTCTTAATTTATTAAAAGGAATTATTCCTGAATATATTCCTGGAAATCTAGAAGGAGATATTTTATTTAATAATAATATTCTCACTGGAGAATATTTTGAAAAAAATATTACTGATATTGTATATTTATTTCAAAATCCATATTCACAATTAATTCATCAGAATTCAATAGGTGAATTTTATTTTTCTCTAGAAAATTTCCAAATTGATATTGAAGAGGCAAAAAGAAAGAAAAATGAATTATCAATAAAGTTTGATCTCGAGCACATCTGGGGGACAAAAACATCAAGTTTGTCACATGGAGAATGTCAAAAATTATTACTTGCCTCACTTCTTGCACTTTCTCCCAAAGTTCTATTGCTCGATGAGCCGACTGCTTTTCTAGATATACATGAACGAAATAATTTCTATGAAATGCTTTCGGGCTTAAAGAAAGATCATTTAATAATTATGATAGACCATCAACTTAATGAAGTTTTTTCAAAAATAGACTTATTAATTACTGTTGATGAGAATGGAAAAGTGAAATTAAATGACAAATTAGAGATTCCTTATTTCGCTCAATCAAATTCATTACTTCTGCCTATTGTGAAAAAATCACCTCAAGTTTCAATAGAAATTAGAAATCTCAAATACGAATATAAATGCAGACCCAATTTAATCGATATACCTACTTTTAAAATTGATTCGGGCGAAATTATTATCATTAAGGGACGAAATGGTACAGGTAAGAGCACGCTCTTAAAATTGATTGCCGGGTTTATCCCAAGTAAAAAAGATCTAATAAATTTTTCTATTGAAGGGCAAAAAATTTCTGTGAATGAAATTCATAAACATATAGGATTCATTTTTCAAGATCCAGAAAGTTCTTTTCTGTTTGATACATTACAAGAAGAACTAGGAGGAGAGAGCTTTGGATTTACAAGTGCTGAGCTCAAAAGATCTCCTTATCAATTTTCTGAAGGGGAAAAACGCAGGATCTCAATTTATATAGCATTGGCGCAAAATAAAAAAATATTATTATATGATGAACCTACTTTTGGTCAAGATTATAACAATGTTAATAAATTAACTGAAATTATTTTGAATCTAAAAAAAATGAACAAACTGCAAATTATAATTTCTCATGATGATGCATTTATTGGGCAGGTGTGTGATAAGTTTTTACTACCAAAGGATAATATAATTAATGTCGAATAATTTATCTACAAATCGGCTACATCCGTTGTCATTACTCTTGATGTCAATAATATTTCTTATGGCCGTATTTTTGAAACTTCCCCTAATCAAATTAACACTCATTTACTTTGTGTTTCTGCCTTATTTATTTCAAGGTGATCCCAATCCCAAACAAGATTTTAAAAAAATATCATATATCTCATTGGCGGTGCTTTTGCTGATGATAATGAAAATTATTTATGCACATGAATCAATACAAGTAATTTTAACTTATGGCCTTAGAATGTTTTTTTTGTTTTCGATTTCAACATTTGCATTTGCGGCAATTGATTTTGATAAAATATTTAATTACTTGATGGCCACAGGAAAATTAAAAGTTAATTGGGGATATTCTCTTTTGTTGGCCATGAATTCCCTGCAATTGTTAAAGTGTGAACAAGAACGAATTTCGTTTAATGCAAAATTACGTCAATTAAGATGGCATCAGCGATATTTTATTTTTTTTCCCGTATTAGTATTCGCGATAAGACATTCTGAGAGAGGTGCCATGGCCCTTGTTACTAGAGGTTTAAGGTCCGATCGAATATTTTATAATGTAAATTATCCAACCAAGCGAGATCGCATTATATTAATCTCATATTTTTTGCTTACTCTTACATTTTTTCTGGTGGGGTAATTCCCAGAAGATTAAGACCTTGTTTTAGCGTTTTTGAAAATGCTTCTAAAAGTGCTAATCTTGCCAAAATATGTTCCGGTGTCTCTGCTTTTAATACTGATACTTCGGTATAAAATCTATTATAAGATTTACACATATAAAATAAATGCGTAGCAAGAGTTGAGGGCCTATAATTTTCAGCAGCATATAGAACTGTTTGATTAAAATCATACAAACTTCTCATTAATTCTTTTTCAGTATCATGAGTTAGTAATTCTAGGTGATCTAAACTGGCTTTTAAGTTTAACTCAGCTGCTTTTGTAATTATTGATTGAGTTCTAGCATAACTGTACATTAAATATGGACCGGAATTACCTTCAAATGAAACCCATTCCTTAGGGTCAAAAACAATTTCTTTACTTGGGTCAGCTTGAAGCATTCCGTATTTAATAGAACCAACAGCGAGCAGGTGAGCTGTTTCTTCAAGACGTTCCATTGACCATTCATTTTTATATTTTTCTAAATAAGTAGCAATCTCGGCCATGACAATATGAATGAGTTGTAAAAAAGTAAATGAATTACCAGTACGAGATGACATTTTACCATCAGGTCTAACGACCATTCCATATGAAAGATGATAACATTTGTCGGCTTGTTTAAATCCCATTTTTTCTAAAGCAAAAAACAATTGTTTGAAATGAAAATTTTGTTCACTTCCAACAACATAAATAGATCGATCAATATCAAAATCATTAAATTTAACTTTTGCTAAGGCCAAATCCTTAGTTATGTAGAGAGTTGTGCCATCAGTTTTACGAGCAAGAAAAAAGCCAAGCTTTTTATCTGACATATCAAAACCAATAGCACCTTGGCTTTCAACAAAGAGTCCTTTTTTTATATACTCTTCTACAATCTCTTGTGAGGCTTCGCTTACTTCAGATTCATAAAAGAAGTGATCAAAATTAACATCGAGCCATTTATATATAGAATTAAAATCCGTTAAACAATATTGTCTTGTTGTTTGCCATGTCTCAAAATATTTACCAGATTTTGACTCGATTGATTTTAAAATTGTTGAAATTTCTTTTTGGTAAATTACTTTATTTTCTGGCGTTGCATCCTTTAAAAGATTATTAGCCTCAACATATCTCTGACCAAGCCATTCTGCCTTATTATTAACTTCTTCTGTTAGTTGCTCACCTGTAAAGTTCTCTACACCCCATAAACATTTTGCAATATGTGCACCTTCATCTCCAATATAATTGGCCGCAATGACTTGATAGCCATTATAACTGAAGAGACGACATAGACTATCTCCCAGACAAACGTTTCGGCCATGACCAACATGGAATTCCTTATGTGTATTGGGTTGAGAAAATTCAATCATGACCTTTGTTTGATCATTGCCTGATTGTTTTTTTAGTATAGAAAATTGCTCATTTGATAAAATAGAAGGAATAATATGTGCTGTAATTTTTTGTCTATCAGTAAATATATTTAAAAATGCACCTTTTAATTCAACTTTTGCAAGCCATGGGTTATTTGCTTTTTCAATTAATTGTTTAATTTCCTCTGCAAGTACGTTTGGATTTTTTTTTAAACTTTTAGCAAATCGAAAACAGGGTAGTGCATAATCACCCAAATTACTTTCAGGTGGTTGTTCTATAGACTTAAATAAGTCATTCACTTCAAATGAGGCACCCATTTCCTTGAGAATATTTTGTAATGTTTCG
Organism: Bacteriovoracaceae bacterium; assembly: GCA_036171615.1. Taxonomy (GTDB): domain Bacteria; phylum Bdellovibrionota; class Bacteriovoracia; order Bacteriovoracales; family Bacteriovoracaceae; genus Bacteriovorax. The sequence goes on along the minus strand of JAVHRK010000126.1, from coordinate 15,571 downwards.
GCCAACGAAAGTTTGGCAGGATCATATGAAAGAAATTGTGACACGAGAACTCCCTGGAATTTATTTTACTTCGTATTCAGCTTCAATAGTAGTGCCTTGAAAGTCACTATATTTTTTCTGTGGTCTCATTTTGCGTTTTATAAAAATTTTCTCTGAAGATTCTCCTCCCATAGCAATAAGCCAGGCAAAGGTGACAAGAATCGGATTTGTATTCCAATAAGCAATTGTGGCCAGGGTCGCAACAAGTACTCGTGGAGCGAAAAAAAATCCGGCCCACCAAAGGATTCCGCCGAACTCAACCGAACGCAAAAGTACTGCCGAAAAAATAAGCGTAACTCTGGGAAAGAATGCAAGAAATACTAAAAAAAACACACCGTGTTTATTAAAGTAGTCAATATTTCCCAATTCAATATTCGTATAATTTATAAGCAGGGTTGTTGCACCAGTTATAGCTAAAAAAATAAATAAAATTTTAGTAAATGTAATATTCATATTGGAGGTAATTATAGATTAATTAACTAACCTTTTGAAGTAAAAGTTCAAATGTTGTTCCGGTTTTACCTACAGTTCGCGTGGTAAAATGAAGTTCACCGTTGTAGTGCTCCATGTATTGTTTGGCTATATTCATTCCAAAACCAGTGCCAGATTCGCCATTTGTTCCCTTGCGAGAAGTTACCTTCCCAATATCAAAGAGATTTGAGGCAATCTCTTCAGGGATTCCGATGCCTTGATCACTGATCGAAATACAATATTTTTCATTAATTATTTCGGTAATAACTAAAATTTCAGAACCTATGGGTGAAAATTTGATTGCATTTGATATAAAATTATTAAATACACTATTAGTAAATGAAGTCTTATGACAGAGAAATAAAGTTCCGTTTGTTCTATCATCTAGTGTTAATACTATTTTCTTTTCAATTAAGCGATCATCAAAAATAACTTGAGAAAGGTTAAAAACTTCAGCAATTGATGTAGGCTCGAGTTCTAATTTTACTTTTCCCGTTTCAAGTGCTTTTACTTCTTTTACATGCTGTAACACACTTCCAGCCGATTTTACAGTTGCGAGTATTTTATCAACTAATTCATTTTTCTTTTGTAAGGTGATTTGTTCAGTTCTTTTTAATCTTAGAAGACTGGCATGAATGACGACAAGAGTATTAGAAACATCATGGCTAATAACTCTGAGAAGTAAATTATCTTTTTCTAGTATGTCTGTTTTCTCTTTGAGTTGATGCTCTTTTTCTCTCGAGGCGAGATGCAATTGGTGCAGGGCCTGATAGATATCTTTTATTTCATTCTGTGGAACTAGTTCCAAGTCATTTATAATCTCGTTATTGTCAAATAATTCAATCTTTTTTCCAACTAATTGTAGAGGTTTTGAAATATATTTATTTAAAAAATATGGTAATAGAATGCTCAATGAAATACCAATAAGAAAGGTAATTGAGATAAGAATTATAAATGTGTTCTTTATATTTTTTTGAGCAAGTGTATTATCAGTCCATAAAATAAAATGAATAGAATATTGTCCGATTTTATAAATTAAATCATGAGGTTCATAATTTTTCATTGCAGCTTTATTTTGAAAAGATGAATGCTTAATGTTTTCATAGGTGAATTCAGACTCTATGTAATATTCTTCAGACATTTCTTTGAAAAAATCATGATTAAGCGGCCCCATAGACAAAACAAATCCAATTAAGTTATTATTGGTGTCAAATATTTTCTGACAATATGTTATTTTTAATTCTTGATTTATATTTAATAATTGTTTTTCATTACATGTTTCATTGAAAATAAATGGTTTTTCAGGCAAGTTCCCTAACTTACTTTGGGCAATAATTTGATGACTTATATTGGTAAAATAGATTTCACCTTCATCTATTTTAGAATAATTTATGGCTTCATTACTTAAAAAGTGAGTTTGATTTGCAGATATTGCAGCAATAACTTCTTTATTTTGGGATAGAATTTCAGAAATCTTTTTAGCATGAATAGACATTTCTTCTAGATGGTTTATAAAGTTATTATGTTTTCTTTCAATTGTCGATTTTGAAAGTTCCGCTGCGCTTTGATAATTGGCAAATTGAAAATAACAAGAGACGACAATCCCAATTGAAATAGGAATAAGAATTATAATTAATAATAGTTTAGAAATCTTCATGTAAAGATGTATCGGAAATTATTCAGTATACTTAAAGAAATGAATTCTAGAGAGGGATACCCGAGTAAGTTGCTAGGTGTTTTAGCTAAAGATTTTTTATTATTTCAAAAATTGGCTTGAAGTTACCTTTATTATAGCCGCGTTCCTCGGCCATCTTAATAAAACCAATTAATTCAAAAGAACTACCTTTGTTTAAAATATAACGAGTTAATAATCCAGTTAAAATAAAAGTACAAGATAATGGACCAATTTTGTTTGCCGTGAGATTTCTCGGAAATCCTGAACCATCAGGTAATTCGTGATGATCAAGAATAATTTTATCAATATCAGGAGGGAGATTTTTTATAGAAGCAAGCATTTCGTTTGTTTTAATTGGATGGTCTAAATAGCTTACACTTTCTTTTCTTGTAAACTGTGTTTCATGTTCTTTGAAATCCGTATAGTCGTAGAGTTTGATCAGCGGGAGAGAATCAAGAGTTATATCTTGAAAGAATGCCGCCATAGTTAGTTTAAAAAGAGTTGTTTCTGTATTCCAAGTGAGTTTTTTTAAGACAACTGATGCCAGCATGGTATGCAAAACGTATAGCTTCGATGGATATTCACCTTTGAGATTTAGTTTGTTCCAAAAATTATTAAGTAAGGTATTTTTCATAATAAAATTTGTAGTTTGAGCAATATTGTCTTTTACAATGAGTGAAAGTTCTGGGGTCATTCCTGAAAATTTAATCATATCTACCAATTGTGAATGTACCATTTCCATTCGTTCACCTAATGGTAAATCAAGTTTGGACATTATTTTTTCTACAGCAATCTTAATAATTTTCTGGGTATTATCATGATCGTCTTGCTTGCTACAATAGAGAAGATTAATTGATTTTTTTTGATATTTTTGTTTTTCTTCTAAAGAAAAAGTAACATTGCTATTTAGACATTTAAGATATTTATCATCAGACATTTTTATGTAGATATCTGCTGGCGTTTTCTCTAGACCATATAGAAAATCAACTGAGATTGGAATATAAGTTGGTGATTGAGTATTATCTTCTTTAGGTATGCTAGTTACGAGTGTTGCTAATTTTTCAATTCCACCAAAAATTTCTGGTTTGATAATATTAAAAAATATATGTTCATTTGGATAAAGATCTGCAACATCTTCTGGTAGAACTGTACTGCATAAGACAAATTTTGATTCAAGTTTATTTTCAATAATAAATTTTAGTACAACAGAACCTTTATCTTTAGACATATTATGATCGCAAATACAAAGATCAATTGATGTAGTACGAAGTATTTCAATTGCTCTGTCCGTACTTTCAGCTGTGAATGTTTTCACATCACTTGGAAATTGGTCAAGAACAAGAAAATCTATAATTTCTAAAATTTCTATTTCGTCATCTATGATTAATACATTCATCAGGCGCCTTGCGTAACTCAGAGTATGGGGACTTAATTATTATCAGGATAATTATCAATTATGTCACTCGATATTTGTGGTATAGCTCGTCTATCTAACAGGAGGTCTGTTGATAGCTTTGAAAGATAAAATAAAAAGTGGATTAAGTTCTGAAGATGCTCTTAAGTCTTTATCCGATGATGGATTTAATGAATTATCTGCTGAAAAATCCCGGACAAATTTAATTATACTAAGTGAGATACTGAAAGAGCCGATGTTTCTTTTGCTCTTAATAGCGGCCATGCTTTACTTAATTCTAGGGGACTTGCAAGAAGGCTTAATGCTTTTAGATTTTGTCGTTGTGACTTTAAGTTTTACATTTTATCAAGAGGGAAAAACAGAAAAGGCCATTGAAGCATTGCGAGATTTGACAAGTCCGAGGGCCTTAGTCATTAGGGATTCTAAGCAGATACGTATTCCAAGTAGAGAAATAGTCATACAAGATATTATACTTCTAAATGAAGGAGATAGAATCCCAGCCGATGGTAAGGTGATGAGTAGTACAGATTTTATGGTTAACGAATCGATATTAACAGGAGAGTCACTTCCTGTAGATAAAAATATATCTGATAAAGAATTACCATTAGTATATGCTGGAACTCTTGTAGTAGCAGGACATGCTATTGTTCAAATTACTGCGACCGGTGCGAAAAGTGAAATTGGTCGAATTGATGATTCTTTAAATATTATAAAAGCAGAAAAATCTACTCTCAGTAAACAAACTTCAGTATTAGTAAGGCAGATTACAATATTGAGTATAGTGATCAGTTTTCTCTTAGTTCTCATTTATGGATTCATATATCAAAACTGGCTACAAGCTGTTTTGGCAGGTATTGCTTTAGCAATGGCAATGCTCCCTCAGGAATATGTAGTAGTCATGACGCTTTTTCCTGCATTGGGGGCGTGGAGACTATCAAAACAAAATGTTTTAACTAGGCGATTACCATCTATTGAAACTTTAGGAGCAGTTTCTGTTTTGTGCGTTGATAAAACAGGCACCTTAACAGAAAACAAAATGAGCGTAACTGCAATGTACAATCAAAATTTAGAGTCACTAAAACTTGATAATAGTCATGTTTTAGAATTGCCGGAATCTTTTCATTCGTTAATTGAACTATCTATTTTAGCCAGTGCTGAAAATCCATTTGATCCAATGGAAAAAGCCTTTCATGAATTAGGAAATAAATTTCTAGTAAATACTGAACATCTTCATCATGACTGGAAACTAGTTCAAGAATACGGTCTGACTCAGGAACTCAGAGCAATGGCCCATGTTTGGAAATCAACTAAGGGCCACTCATATGCAGTTGCTGCCAAGGGATCACCTGAAGCGATTATTGAATTATGTCATCTTGAGAAGTTTGATAAAAATTTGATTGAAGAAAAAGTTAACTTAATAGCCAGTAGTGGGCTAAGAGTGTTAGGTGTAGCGGAAGCAATTTATAAAGGGGAACATTTTCCAGATTCCGAACATGATTTTGAATTTAATTTTATTGGGCTTTTGGGAATAGCAGATCCACTTCGATCTGAAATTGTCAGTAGTGTGGAAGATTGTGATGCTGCTGGAATTAAAATAATTATGATTACTGGCGATTATGCATTAACTGCAAAAAAAATTGCTGAAGAAGCCGGGCTTACGGTTGATATGGTTTTGACTGGAGATCTTATTTCGGAAATGTCAGATGAAGAGCTTCAGCAAAAAATGAAAACAATCAATGTTTGTGCTCGCATTTCCCCTCAGCAAAAATTAAGAATAGTAGAGTCCTTAAAAGCAAATGGCCAAATTACCGCCATGACTGGGGATGGAGTTAACGATGCTCCAGCACTTAAGGCCGCACATGTAGGTATTGCTATGGGGGATAGAGGAACTGATGTGGCCAGAGAGGCCGCTTCACTTATTTTGTTAGATGATAATTTTTCTTCAATTGTTAAGGCAATTAAGTTAGGCCGAAGAATTTTTGATAATATCCAAAAGTCTATGACATATATTTTAGCAATTCATATTCCGATTGCTGGAATGGCATTATTGCCTATTTTATTTAAATTACCAGCAATGATTTTCCCTATGCATATTGCTTTTTTAGAGCTAGTCATCGACCCAGCGTGTTCATTGGCATTTGAAAACGAACCTGAAGAAGAAAATATTATGAATCGTCCTCCTCGTGATACCAATGCACTTTTAATGAGTGGGCGAGTCTTAACGACAGCATTGTTACAAGGTTTTGGTGCGCTAATTATTGCTTTTGTTGTTTATTATTTGGGGATTGAAAAGATGCCTGAACCAGATGCTCGCGCTAGTGCTTTTGTTGTTATGGTTATTTCAAATTTATCTTTGATTTTTTCGAATCGATCACGACATATGAAACTATTAACTTCATTTAAATTAAAAAATAATACTCTATGGACAGTGGCAGTAGTAACTTGTATTTTTTTAATTGCAGTTTTATATATTCCATTTCTTCAGGAAGTATTTAGGTTTTCTTCTTTAACTTTTTTTCAATTTAGTCTTTCTATTTTAATTGGTTTGTTATCAATTATTTGGTTTGAGTTGGTTAAGTTTTTTACGGCTTAAAAAATAATCAAATACAGTTGAAGCAATTAAAACAATATATACGGAAGTGGCCACTTTATGATAAATCGGCCCAGGCATTCCTAAAATATTAACTTCAGCAAAGCTACCTTGAGGGTGCGTAAAGCGTGTGTAGACCATCATAAAAGAAAGAAGTAAATGAACACATGCAACAGAAAAAGAGGCAGAGCGAAGTAGTTTTGAGTTTTGTATTGCATTCAGGCAGATGTATAATCCCATGGCAATAAAAAAACTTCCAGCTATTCTTCCTGCGATTAAAGGTGGTGAGATAAAAATAAAACTTAATGTAACCAGGATAATAGTTATGATTTCGGCGATTAAGTATTTAGAAAATTGATTCATATATTTGCTCCGGGGTTACCACGACCTTTTAAAGTAGCGTCTAATTTAGCATGATAGAATTTCATTAAGATAGTTTTAACTTCTTCACCTTCGATAATTCCAAGTGCATGTGCAATGGCCTCCAGAGTGGCCATTCCTGATTCGGTATTCTCCGCTCGAAGATGAAAGTGACTTAAGTTGGGCGTACTTATTTTAACTCGAACAATTCCTTCCAATTCTTTATGACGAGTATTTACTTTACTTGCCTGACGCCAATTTCCATCAGGGACAATGAGTTGAATTGGTAGAGTGCTTTCAGATAAGAGTTTATGGTCAAGTTCTCTTGCATTCAGTGATGGATAAAATAGAAACGTGCGGTAATCTGCAGATAGTAATTCGCCTAAGTCGAGTGTTTCTTTACTTTCTCCTCGTACTTTCATTTCGCTATTGGTAAGTGCTAAGAGTGCAAGTCTTCCGGTATTTGTTGTTCGTTTTAATTCCTTCGCATGAATTATAAGTGATATTTTAGTTTTAAGAGAAAGGGAAGGGATCAAGGCACAAATACATCGATCCTTATGTAGGAAACATTGTAGGCAAGGATCCAGTGTTTTTCTTTTTCTACTTACCAGCGATTGCAAGATTACCAAACCTTATCAACGGACTAAAAGTGCTACGTGAAGAATTACTTTTAAGTTCATTGCCCATTCTCGTTATTTCACAAAGTAATTTATTAAAGTTACCTGCGACCGTGATACCTTTTACAGGTTGAATTCTTTTTCCGTCTTTACATAAGTATCCACTTGCCGCTAATGAAAATTCTCCTGATATACTATCACAACCAGAATGAAGTCCCATTAAGTCGATGATTTCCAAATACACGCCATCGGTAACTTCTGCCTTGGTATTTAGACCAGGCCTTATTATCCAATTGGTAGAAGAGACATTAAGCGATGATTTGGGGTCTCTTGAAGCATGTCCAGTTGTGGTTGTTCCAAAATATTTTGCTGTAGAAGTATTGTGATAAAAAGAATTTAAGATTCCATTTTCAATAAGTACTAAGTCTTTTCTAGCAATACCTTCATGGTCAACATGGTATTTAAATAAGGCATCTTGATAAAAAGGTGAATCTATCAAAGTAAATTTTTCTGCAGCAACGGATTTGTGTAATTTATTTTCCCATGGATTTATTTTTTGAATCGCATCTTTAGCTGAGAAACAACTTGAGAATGCCCTGATAATACTTGCTAATGAGTCTGTATCAAATATAACATCATATTTACCAGTAGGTACAGGAGTTGCCTCCAGCCATGATGATGCATGATCTATAACTTCATCCACACATTGATCAAGATCTAATTGAGCCAATGTTAGGCCCATCATTGAAATAGCATGTGTTGACGTTTTATCTCCAGTTTTTAATAGTGCTGAGGTGTAAGCACTAATATAGCTTCTATTTTCTTCAGTATAAGTTTCGAGAGAGTTTTGGAAATAGAAATTCTGTTTTGATGAAGTGAAACCATTATAAGGCACGACAGAAACTCTTTGGTCTTTTCTTTTAATTTCACTTTCTAGTTTTAAAGTAAAATCAATTTTTTCTTCCATTGTACTAGTGTCAATTACTTCTTGTGTCTGTTGGATAAAATCAGTTGAGCTTTTGTATTCGATTGATTCGTGTTGATTGACATCCGAAAATTGTGCATTTTCAAGAGCACTTTTTGAGGCAAATAAAATTGCATCTTGATCGAAACTCTCAGAGTAGGCGAGTCCTATTTTTTTATCTTTAATAACCCTTATTCCGAGTATAGATGTCTTGGCGATTTTAAATTTGTCTAGCTTCTCAGCTTGAGAGGACAAATTAATAGATTCACCAGTGCTGACTAGAATATCACAAGCGTCTGCTCCTGAATTCATTGTTAAGTCTATGGCATTTTTAATTAAATTTTTCATACTTGACCCCCAACTAAAATTTCATCAACTTTTAGAGCAGGCTGTCCAACTGTGGTTGGCACACTTCCGCTAACTGAACCACACATTCCAGCTGAAAAATCTAAATTATCACCAACCATACTAATTTTAGATAAAATATCAGCTCCCTTGCCAATTAAAGTTGCACCTTTAATCGCATGAGCAATTTTACCATTCTGGATTAAATAACCTTCACTTACTGAAAAATTAAATTCACCTGTGCCGGGGTTAACAGAGCCACCTCCCATCGCTGCACAATATAACCCATTATCAATAGATGATAACATTTCATCTAAATGTGAATTACCTTTATCTATATAAGTATTTCTCATCCTTGAAGCTGGAGCAAAACGATAATTTTGTCTTCGTCCAGAGCCAGTACGTGGATGACCTGTCTTTATATTTCCAAGTTTATCACAAATAAAATTTTCTAATATTCCATTTTTAATCAATTGAGTTTTTTGAGTAGGCATTCCCTCATCATCAATTGAAAGACTTCCCCATAAGTAATTATTCGTTCCATCATCAACTGCATTCACAACTGAATTAGCTATGTGCTGCCCTTTCTTGTCCCAGAAAACAGAAGATTTTTTTTCGACAGAAGTGGTTTCTAATGAATGTCCACATGCTTCGTGAAAAATAACTCCACCAAATCCACTCTCAATTATTACCGGCATCACTCCGGCCGGACACGGCTTAGCTTTTAAGACTGCCAATGCCTGCTTTGCTACTTTATTGGCCACTATTTCGAAATCTAAGTTCTCAATAAATTGATATCCACCCAGACATCCTGGTGAGTCTGAACCTGTCGCTTGTTCTATTCCATCAGTAGCTACTGCCTCGGTGTAAAGTCTGATATAGGGCCTAGTTTCAGAGACATATAAACCTTCGGAATTAAATATTTCAATCATCTGTTCTTTTTGTAAAAATGAAACAGAAACTTGTGAGATGAGCTCACTTTTCTTTCTCGTTAATAAATCTATTTTTTTTAGAGATTCGATTTTCTCATTTAGAAGTACGTCCTTTTTAGGAACAAGAGAGATTTGTTGGTATTGCATAGGAGTAAAGTTAAAATTTTGTGGTAAAATATTTGATGTCTTATATTGAAATTGTGAGCTGAGTTTTTTTACCATATCTAGTAAATCTTCTTTTTTACTAGAGTTGGAGAAAGCATATAAAGCGAGTTCTCCAAAAAGTAAGCGCACGCCGATACCAGAATCTATCCCCGAGGAAATATCTTTAACTTGTTTTGAATTATAGAAAATTCTTTGAATGCTAGTTTTTTCAATAAATAATTCGCAAAAATCAGCTCCTAAGCTTACCGCATAAGCAATAACTTCATGGGCGATTTCTTTTTCAAGTAACATAAAATTCTCCTAATCGTTAGAAATTGCATAGTAGGCCCTTACTAAAAACTGTCTACCTTTTTGGGTAAAATGAAAGTTTTATTCAAATCAGGCCTTTTATACTAAGTAATTTTTATAAGAAGTACCATAGAGAAAATATATATTAAAGGCCAGGTGAGGTAAGAAATGAAAAGAATATTAAATACACTACTTTTATCGTCAATTGCTCTCACCAGATTCAAAAGTCAATAGAGATTTAGAATATAAATATGGAGATGGTTCTAATTCTTCAAAATTAAGTCCACATGTGATTTTTAGATGTAAAAAAGAAAGTTGGACAATCTTTCTCTGAAGCTATAATCGTCTCACCGCGAGATGTTCATCCTCTTAAATCAGTTTTCACAAGAATCTCTTGTTCTGCTAATGCATTTGAAGCTGTTTCAAATGGTGTTATGATTCTGAAAGGATCAAGCATACTTATCAAAAGAGATAATGATTTTATTTATCCAGATGGATCTCGTCGATCTGGTAACACTGAGCTTGAGGTTGTAATTGTAAATAAACTTTTCATTTTTTTCTTCATTGTATTAATATACTCAACGAGGAGAAATAAATTATGGAAGATAAATATCTTTGGTTAGAAGATGTCCTGGGTGAAAATTCAATTGATTGGGTAAAAATACAAAACGAAAAGGCTACAAAAGCTATAAAGTCTCATCGTCTATTTAATGATATAGAAAAACAAGCTCTTGAAATTTTCTCATCCGTAAAAAAAATTCCATTTATAACTATTGAAGGCGAGTATGTTTATAATGAATGGGAAGATGAGAATCATCTTCAAGGTTTGTTTCGACGTACGAAAATTGAAGATTATTTAAAGCCTAATCCTGTTTGGGAAACAATTCTTGATTTAGATAAATTATCACAAGTAGAAAATGAGAAATGGGTATTTCACGGATTTGAGTTAAGTCCTGATGAGTCTCGTGCTTTGTTTTTTCTATCTCCCGGTGGAAGTGATGCAGATATTGTACGTGAATTTGATATGCTAAAAAATGAATTTGTTAATGATGGTTTTTTTCTTCCAGAAGCAAAAGGAAGCGCGTACTGGTTAGATAAGGATACAATTCGATTTGTTCGTTCCCATGGTGAAAATGCTATCACGGATAGCGGTTATGCTCGGCTGGTTCGTGAATTCAAACGAGGGGAGCCTCTTGTTAATGCAAAAGTTATTTATGAAATTGAGAAAACAGATATTAATGTTCTTTCTAAACAAATCAAAACAGATAAACAAACAAGTCATTTTCTTGGCAGAGCAATTGATTTTTTTAATATAGAAGAATTGATATTTCAAAAAGGAGCATGGCAAAAGATTGATCTACCGACGATGAGAGAAGATTTTAAAATCGTTGCTAATCAATATATAATTATGATTAAAACTGATTGGAGAGACTTTAAGAATGGTGATATTATCGCCTATGATTTAGATTCCCACACATCAAAAAAGATATTCTCTATTAAAAAAAATCAATCGATTAGTGAAGTTAAAAGTTCAAAGACTGGAATATATTTGGTTATAGATGAAGATGTTAAGAGTAAGTTTTATAAGTTTACCATTGAGAAAAACGGCAATTGGAAACAATTACAGATTGAATTACCTGATAATGGAAATATTAGTAATCTTGAAACTCACTATCAACATGATAAGTTCTTTGTAAGTTATAGTTCATTTAATAGGCCTTCAACTTATTATTATGGAGAAGGTGATAAAATAATTTGCATCGCTAAATCAGCACCCTCTTTTTTTGCTCATCAAGATGTCATAGTTGATCAGAATTTTGCAATTAGTCTTGATGCTACTAAAGTACCTTACTTTTTAATTTATCATAAGGATGTAATATTCGATGGCACAAACCCCACAATCTTATATGGATATGGTGGCTTTGAAATTTCAATGAAACCATATTTTAGTAATACCATTGGTTCCTCATGGCTTGAAAGAGGTGGAGTCTTTGTCGTTTCCAATATTCGCGGCGGAGGTGAGTATGGCCCCGATTGGCATCAGTCTGCACTGAAGGAAAAAAGGCATAAGGCATATGAAGATTTTTTTGCCGTTGCTGAAGATCTAATTAGTAAAAAAGTAACTTCAGCAAAACACCTTGGTGCGATGGGGGGAAGTAATGGTGGTCTTTTGATGGGCATTTGTTATACCCAAAGACCAGATTTATTTGCTGCAATTAATTGCGGAGTTCCTCTCTTAGACATGTATCGATTTCACAAACTTTTAGCTGGTGCTAGCTGGGTTGCCGAATATGGTAATCCAGACGATGAAATTGACGGAGCCTATATTAGATCAGTTTCACCCTATCAAAATATTAAAAAAGCTATAAAGTACCCAGTTATATTTCTAGATACTTCTACCAAAGACGATAGAGTGCACCCAGGTCACGCTCGAAAATTTGCCGCAAAATTATTAGAATACGGACATCCTTTTTATTATTATGAGAATTTATTAGGAGGACATGGGGGAGCATCAAATTTTAAAGAGTTTGCTTTCTTACACACTCTTAATATGTGTTTTTTCTGGAGTCACTTAAAATAATTTCAGGTGGTAAAACCTAAGAAGTTACAGGCGAGTTTAAACTTGGATTATTTCTTTACTAAGTAAAGTCCAAAAAATGCTCAACAAAATATTTTGATTAAAAATTTTTGGCCTTGATATCATAAGTTCTTTAGGCGAACTCCATTTAGGTTAATCTAATAACTTGTAAAAAATCCAAACAAGTATATTATTTTAGATAAATTTCAATTCAGGAGCTCCAACGCATGTTTTAAAAAATCTAAGTATTTCAAAAATGCTCTATCTATTATTAAGTGTTTTTCTATTAGGTTTTTTTGTTTTAGAAATGTTTACATATGTAGAAGCCAAAAAAACGGTTGTCAGAGGCCCTGCTTACAATCAGATTTTACAAAGTGCAGATTTAATCGCCGATATACTTCCTCCACCTGAGTATATTGTTGAAACATATTTAAATATTTTACAACTTTCTAGAGAAACAGATTCTAAAAAAATAGATTTATTACTTAGTAATTTAAAAAGATTAGAAAAAGAATATTATGAAAGACATGAGTACTGGATTAAAGATTTGCCAGATGGTGACTTGAAAAATAGTTTAATAATTGATTCTTATAAACCGGCAGATGAATTATATAAAATTTTAAACCAAGATTTCCTTCCGGCTATATTAGCTAAAAATTATAAACTCACTGATGAATTGGCAAACGGAAAATTAAAAAATTTATATGATGAGCATCGCTTAAAAATAAATACTGTTGTCGAAAAAGCTTCAGCTAGACATGAAAATGATGAAAATCATGCTGATCAAATAATTAAAAATACGACCCTTTTACTAACCGTTGGAATTGTTATTTTTTTAATGACCTTTATAATAATTTTTTGGGCGATTTTTAAAGCAGTTGCAAAAAATCAATTGATAATTAATCAGGCTTTAGCTGAAGCACAGAAAAGTTATAGTATGATCCAACATTCACCCACACCTACTATGATGTGTGATACTAATGGGATTTTAACGTTTTTAAATCCAGCCTCAAGTGTAATTTTAAAAAAACTTGAATCTCATCTTCCAAAAAAAGTTGATAACTTGATTGGAAAATCAATCGATATTTTTCACAAAAATCCAGCTTTTCCCAAAAAAATTATAAGCAATCCTGCTAATCTACCCCACAAAGCAATTATTTCGATAGGGCCAGAAAAAGCGGAATTAATGATTTCTGCAGTAATGAACCCTGAGGGCATATATATTGGAGCAACAGTTGCTTGGTCTGTAGTTACTGCTAGAGTTAATATGATGAATAGTCTCAATCAAGCAGCTAATCATTTAACAGATGCTGCAACAAATGTTCTTTCAATTTCATCAAATCTCAGTGCTTCGTCAGAAGAGACTTCAGCTCAAGCCAACACGGCCAGTGTGGCCTCTGAGGAAGTAAATACAGGTGTGCAGACAGTTGCTTCCAATATGGGCGAAATGGTATCGGCCATTAAGGAAATTACAAAAACAACCAATGAAGCTGCGGCCATGACTACCGAAGCAATGAGATTAACTAAAAATACTAATACAATAATTAATAAGCTTGGTGAATCATCTATGGATATAGGTAATGTGATTAAGGTTATTTCTAGCATTGCTCAACAAACAAACCTTCTCGCTTTAAATGCAACTATAGAGGCTGCGCGTGTTGGAGAAGCAGGCAAGGGATTTGCAGTTGTTGCAAATGAGGTTAAAGAACTTGCAAATCAAACTAGTATTGCAACAAGCGAAATTACAAAAAAAATTGAAACTATTCAACTTGATTCAAAAAATGCGGTTGAGGCCATTGCAGAAATTACAATTGCTATAGATAAGGTTAATGGATTTACTAGTAATATTGCTGCTTCGGTAGAAGAGCAAGCAGCGACAACAAATGAAGTAACAAGAATCGTTTTAGAGTCAGCTGAAGGGGTGAAGCAAATTAACGAAAATATATCACAAGTTTCTCAAGCCTCAGCTATGACAGGTAAAGATGCCAACAACGCCCAAGGTGCTGCAAAGGGCGTTGGGGAAACTGCTGAGCAATTGAAAAAGATTGTTGCAGATATGATGTCTAATTAAATTTTTGTATTGATAGATTTTAGAAATATTTTGATCAAGTTAAAATGGCGGGAGCGAACCACAGCTTCCCAACACCTTGTTATTGCTACATTGAACTTCGCATAAGTTTATGAGGGTGACTAGATATTTTAAATGAGTAAATGAAGCGAGCCGTCCAAACAATCTTCATTAATTTTAGCTTAGAAATATGCCTTTGTAAGTGCCAATTCCCAATCTTATAACTCTCGTTGACTAATACAATGTATTATGTAATACTATGTCTTATGAAGAGGCTGTTTAAAGAGACACCTATATTTACAAAAAAGCTTGAATCATATGATGATGTGACCTTATTAAAGTCTATTCAAGATGTAATTTTAGAAAACCCTTCCGTTGGTAATACTATTGCTGGAACCGGTGGAATTAAAAAATTTAGAATGCCTGATTTATCTCGTGGGAAAGGAAAGCGCGGTGGCCTTCGGGTTATTTACTTAGATTTACCTGATAAAGAAATTACATATCTACTTTATGTATATGGCAAAGATGAAGCCGACGACTTGACCAATGATGAGAAAAAAGTATTCAAGGCTTTGGTAGAAAAAATCAAGGGAGAAAGAAGATGAAAATGAAAAAGAAAAGAATTGCAGATGAATTATTAAATAGCTTGGAAGAAGCTGTTCAAATGGAAACGGGCAAATTAAATGGTCGTGAAACATCTCGAACATTGTCACGTCCAGCTCCTAAATGGACCAAGAAAAGCATTAAGAAACTACGTGAAGAAGTTTTTCAAATGAGCCAACCTATATTTGCTTCACTTCTTAATGTGAAACCTGCAACCGTAAGAGCGTGGGAGCAAGGCCAGCGAACTCCAGATGGAGCAGCAGCTAGATTACTTGAAGTCCTTTCAAATGATATTGAGATAGCGGAGAAGCTGGCTTCGTAGTACCTCTTTGCTACCAGATAGTGTCTTTTTGAAGAATATTTGTTAGCGTTTTATCCTAAGGAAAGGGATAAAAAAGGGTCTCCGTTTTTAATCTCTTGGGTTTAATCTCTTGGGTTTAATTCCCCGAAGCTTGCTTCGGC
>JAVHRK010000125.1:0-39524 GCA_036171615.1 Bacteriovoracaceae bacterium | reverse complement strand
GCAACTGCGGTAAAAGATAATAAATTAACAGATGACTTAGTTACAAAAGGAATACTTCTAGAGATTAGTCCTCAGTTAGATGTTACCTATACAGGGTTTAATTATGAAAATAAATTATTCCATAATACAAAACTCAGAAAAGCGATGTATTTGGCCTTTGATGGCGAAAAAGCAAATACTCTATTTTATAATAATACTGCTTTTCCAGCTCAATCGATTATACCTCCTGGAGTTGCTGGTAATATAAAAGGTTATGTAAATTCAAATAAAGGTCAGAATTTAGAAGCAGCAAAAAAAATGCTCGCAGAAGCAGGATATCCTGGCGGAAAAGGGCTTCCTGAAATTAAATATGACTATCCTGAATCAACTACTTCTCGACAAATTAGTGAATACTTTAAAAAGCAAATGGAACAAATTGGAATTAATATTAAAATCGTTGGAAGTCCTTGGCCGGAATTTACTGCTAAAGTAAAAAAGAAATCTATTGAGATGTTTGGACTCGCATGGATGGCAGATTATCCAGATGCAGAAAACTTTTTGCAATTATTTTATGGACCCAATAAGTCTCCCGGAGCTAACGGAACAAATTACGATAATCCACAATTTAATAAAGAATTTGAAGAAGCAGTTAAAATGCAAGATTCACCAGAGAGAACTGCTCGTTATGAAAAACTAAATAAATTCTTAGCAGAAGAAGCAGTTTCGCTTTTTGGTTTTCATCGTCAAGCATATACACTTGAACAAGGTTGGGTAAAAAATTATCACTTCAGTGACCTTCATCACGATCTGATTCAATATCTAGATGTTGATACAGCTAAAAAAGCTGAGTTATTAAAGAAATTTTAGAGGTTTTAGTTTCATGAATTTATATACATATGTCATTAGACGACTTCTTTATGTAATACCAGTAGTGCTTGGTGTTTGCTTAATTATATTTGTCCTTTTTAATTTGGTGGCCCCAGATCCAGCTTTCACCCTTTTAGGAAAGCATTCAACTCCTGAACAGATAGCACAACTTCATCATGAACTAGGTATGGATCGCCCATTACTTGTTCAGTATCTTGATATTGTAAAATCAGCTTTCACATTTGATTTTGGATATTCGTGGTCATCAAAACAAAGTATTTTTGAAATGATTAAGGCCGGAGCTGGCCCTTCTTTAAGTATTACCGTTCCACTTTTTTTTATTTCTAATTTTTTATCAATCTCAATCGCATTATTAGTCGCTTTTTATAGAGGTAAATTTTTAGATAAGTTTGTCTTAGTTACTTCTATTAGTTTAATGAGTATTTCTAGCATGGCCTATATTTTATTTGGGCAATGGTTTTTTGCTTACAAGTTAGGGTGGTTTGAAATTGCAGGTTATGAAAAAGGCTTTCCGCAGTTTGTACCCTATGTGTTGTTACCAATTATTATTTATGTTGTGATAAGTGTTGGACCTGATACACGTTTTTTTCGTGCAGTAGTCTTAGATGAAATTTATCAGGACTATGTTAGAACAGCTCGAGCAAAAGGTTTAAGCGAATTTGTGATCATGTTTAAACATGTTTTAAAAAACACTCTTGTCCCTATTTTAACATTTATCATTATTCAAATTCCTTTTTTGATTTTAGGTCTTTTATTGGCCGAAACATTTTTTAGCATTCCGGGCCTTGGTGCCATGACAATGAAAGCAATTAACACTAGCGATTTTCCAGTTATCAAAGCGATGACTATATTAAGTGCTATGGGGTACATTGTTTTCAGTGTGATTACGGATGTTATGTATACAGTGGTAGATCCACGAATGAGACTCAAATGAGTAATGTAGCACAATCAAAATCACTTTTTCAGTATGCCATTTCTAAAATCTTTCGAGATAAATTATCTTTAATAGCACTTTCTGTTGTGACTATTTATTTTACAGTAGCACTTCTCACATCGATGGGAATACTTGCCTCTGATTGGGCCAAGGAAGTTGGACCCTCATATTCTCCACCTAGTACACAGTTTCTTTTTGGCACAGATATTTTTGGACAAAGTGTATTTTTAAAAACAATTAAAGGTGTAGAGAGCGCAGTGGCAATTGGACTAGCAACTTCAGTTATTACTATCGTAATTGGAACTTTATTTGGAATGGTTGCAGGTTATTTCGGTGGAAAAGTCGATGAAATAATCGTTTGGTTTTATACAACCTTCTCATCTATCCCTAGTATTATGTTGCTTGTAGCGATTGCCTATATTTTAGGAAAGGGAATGACCACTGTATTTATATCACTTGGAGTTACTAGTTGGGTAAGCTTGTGCCGTGTTGTTCGCGGTGAAGTAATGAAACACAAGGATAGAGAGTATGTTCACGCAGCAACTGCAATTGGTGCCGGCCATACACGTAAATTATTTCATCATATATTGCCAAATATTTCACATCTTCTCATTATTAATTTTTCACTAACATTTGAAATGGCGGTTAAGTCTGAAGTTATTTTAGCCTTTTTGGGGCTAGGAGTACAGGGGAGACCAAGCTGGGGAACGATGATTGATGATTCAAAGTTAGAATTATCTAGAGGCGTTTGGTGGCAATTAGCGGCTGCAACTTTTGCAATGTTTTTTATTGTACTTGCTTTTAATATTTTAGGAGATGCTCTAAGAGATGCACTCGATCCAAAACTGAAAGGGAAATAGAATGAGCGAAAAAATTTTAGAAGTTAAAGACCTCGTTGTAGAATTTAGAACTGATCGAGGTACAGTTAAGGCCGTTAATGGTGTTAACTTTGATGTTTATAAAGGAAAAACTGTTGGTATAGTTGGAGAATCGGGGTCAGGTAAATCTGTAACAGCGCTGGCTATTATGGGGCTCATTCCTAACCCTCCTGGAAGAGTTGCCAATGGACAAATTCTCTTCAATGGTAAAAGTTTATTAAACCTTGAACCTGGTGATATGAGAAAAATCAGAGGTAATAAAATTGCCATGATTTTTCAAGAGCCGATGACTTCATTGAATCCAGTATTTACTATCGGAAATCAAATTGAGGAAGTTTTAGAACTTCATCAAGCTCACCTCTCTTCAAAAGAAAGAAATTTAAAAGCAATTGAGATGCTCCGACTGGTTGGTATCCCTTCTCCTGAAAAAAGAGTGCAGGAGTACCCCCATCAATTATCAGGTGGGATGAGACAACGAGTAATGATAGCCATTGCACTTTCATGTGAACCAGATGTTTTGATAGCTGATGAACCGACAACCGCACTTGATGTAACTATCCAAGCTCAAATATTAGAGCTAATGAAGAAATTACAAAAAGAATTAGGGATGGGAATTATACTTATTACTCATGATCTTGGTGTTGTTGCAGAGACATGTGATGATGTAGCAGTAATGTATTGTGGGCAAATTGTAGAGAGTGCAGATGTAAAAACATTATTTCGACATCCTCGACATCCATATACGAAAGGTTTGATTGACTCAATTCCTTCATTTGATTCAACAACTGGCGATAAAAAAGAAAGATTGCAAACAATAGAGGGAATGGTGCCCTCATTATTTGATTTACCTGTTGGTTGTAGTTTTCAAGCACGTTGTCCCAATGTAACTGAAGTTTGTAAAAGACATCCAGGACCAACGCTCACAGAGCACGCAAATAACCACCAAGTGAGTTGTTTTAATCCACTTAACTAATATTTTTTTAGGACAAAAAATTATGAGCGAATATCTATTAGAAGTTAATAATTTAGGAAAAAAATTCCCCATAAAAGGTGGATTATTAGGACGTGAAATTGGCGCTGTTAATGCTGTCAATAATGTTAGTTTTAAAATTAAAAGAGGTGAGACTCTCGGTCTTGTTGGAGAGTCGGGTTGCGGAAAAACAACTTTAGGCCGTTCTATATTGCGATTAATTGAACCTACTTCAGGTGAAATTCTTTTTGAAGGAAAAAATATTCTTAATTTTTCAGCAGACGAAATGCGTTCTGTTAGAAGAAAAATGCAAATTATTTTTCAAGATCCATATGCTTCACTAAATCCACGAATGACTATTCGTGAAATACTTTCAGAGCCAATGGAAATACATCAATTACATACTGATAAAACGGCCAGACAAAATCGTTTATTACAATTATTAAGTCAGGTTCAATTACCTGAAGATGCTTTAAATAAATATCCACACGAGTTCTCTGGTGGTCAGAGACAACGGATCTGTATTGCTCGTGCACTTGCAGTTGAACCTGAGTTTATTGTTTGTGATGAACCTGTTTCCGCTCTGGATGTATCTGTTCAAGCTCAAGTGGTAAATTTACTTATGGATTTACAAAAAGAATTGGGCCTGACATTCCTCTTTATTGCACACGATTTAAAAGTTGTTGAATATATTTCAAATCGCGTTGCTGTTATGTACTTAGGAAATATGGTTGAAATCGCTGCTTCATCTGAATTATATGGCGGAGCAAAGCACCCATATACCAAAGCACTTTTCTCAGCTATTCCTCACCCGGATCCAGAAGGGCATAAAGAAAGAATTATTTTAGAAGGTGATATTCCAAGTCCAATGAATCCACCAACTGGTTGTCATTTTAATCCTAGATGTTGGAATGCAAAACCTGAATGCCGTGCCAGTTTTCCGCCTATTACAAATCATACTGAAACACACCAGTATAGATGTTTCAATCCAATTCAATAATCAATAATCGTACCCAGATAATTCTGGGTATTTTTTCATTTAGATTCTAAAAAAATTACCGATTAGCTTAAAAGTAGCAATAAATAATTAAGTAAAAATTGTTACGATTTATTTTGTGGAGTGTACTTGAGCAAGTTGGAATTAAAAAAAATTATAGTGCCACAGAAGTTGCAAGAAACTTCTTGGGCCACATTTTTTTCAGACATAAATATTGAGTTAGTTGATAATTCTATAAGTGAATTTGATAAAGCGACAACGTGTAAAATTTCTGATTGCATGATTCCTGATGTTTTGGTTTTAAAGAACGCACAAATTAAATATTTATTAAAGTCCTATTTCAATGCAATTGAAAAATTTAATATATTTGAGGAATTATCTGCTTCTAAGCAAGAGCTTTTGAGCTTTAAAATACATGACAGTTTAAACGGTGGCAGCTTTATTGATGCTGTTACGATTGAAGCATACAAGTATAAAAATTCATTTAATCATATTAGAAATTTCTTAAATGGAATTTTTGCTTATGCTGACAAACAAGAGTTTCATCCAATTGAAATTAATTATGGTAACACGCCTAGTGGATTTGCATTACAGGTGACAATTCATTCTCAAGGATTTGAATTGTCAGAAAGTCTAATCAATGCAACAAATTTTGTAGAAGTGACAGAGTTGCAAAATAAAACGTATTATAATATTTCGGCGCTATGGTTTAATGAGAAAAGCCTAAAAGATATTCATTTTTATTTTAAAAAAATCAAATTTGACTTAAAAAATAATGAAGAAAATATAACAAAGCAAGCATTCGTACCGTCTCTTAAAGCATATACTCAAATGGAGCAACAGATGCTTCGCATGAAGGATCTGCTTTATAAAATGAAGGAACAACTGAAAGAACAAAAACAGAACACGTCTTCTGCCGAGTTTCCAGAAAGTGAGAATCCAGAATTAGCAAATAAAGTAAAATTGTTAATTTTAGAAAATCAACAATTGCAAGATGAAAAAAAATATATCAACGCAAGGCTTCAGCTTGCAAATCGTAAACTTCAAATTATGGATAGTAATTTGGATAAACGTGAAGAACTTGTAAGACCAAATTTTGAACTAGAAAAAGAAATTGAATTACTTAAAAAGACTAACGAAGAGTTAACTGAAAAGTTAAGTCTAGCAGTTAATTCTCAAGACACATCTAGTTTGGACTTGGAGATCGCAAAATTAAATGAAATCAAATTGATTTATGAAACTAAAATGAAAGAGCAAGTGACAGAAATTAAAAAAGGCGAATCAAGAATTAAGATAATGACATCCCAAATTGAAGGCCTCGTCAAAAAACTCACAGCACCGGCAACAGGTGCCAAAACTAATGAGAATCATGCTAAACAGCTTGAACACGCTAGTAAGCGCGTGGCAGATGTCACCCTTGAGTACAATGAGAAGAAAAAAGAAATTTTACAGGTGAAGCAAGAAAACTCAAAACTGCTAGGCCAAATTTATGAACTAGAAAAACGAATAGCTTTTTTAGAAAAAAAAGTTGCCTAAAATCAGAATTATCTTGTCAGTTCTCTGAATTTTCAGTAAAAATAAATAGATTTTCGCCCTGCTGGTGAAATTGGCAGACACGCTAGACTTAGGATCTAGTGCTTCGGCATGGGGGTTCAAGTCCCTCGCAGGGCACCATCTTTTTTAACTACCTAACATTGTTAAGTTATCAGGCATATTAGAATCCCGCTGGTCTATAAATGGATCTACTCTTTTAACAGTGGCACACCAACAATCAATACGTCATTAGGCATGTAATTTCTTCGTACTGAGCTTGTTTATTTTCCTAGAAATTATAAGCTAATTGCTAATTCTACATCCTAAGGATTACATGATTTCAACATTAAGAACTTATATCCTTATTTTCGCAACTGCAAGCTTACCCATTATAGCCAGTGCAGACGAAAATTTCCTTTACCGATTATCAGATCTTCGCGATCAAATTAAAATGCCATCTATGGGATTTCAAGATAAATTAGATATTTTAAACTTTTCCAAAACACTTTTTGAAAAGGCTTATGTGAATTACGAACACAAAGTCAAATTTTATCAAATTGATCCGATTGCCGATTTCAACAAGATAGAGTTGAAGCTAAAAACACTAAACGACACCCAATTCCATGATGAAGTTTTAAAAAATTATAATAGCCTTAGAGACCAACATTTAAATTATTATCTACCTGTTCCTTATAGTTGCTATTCTGCTAAGCTTCCATTTGCATTTAAAAAGTATGGTGCAGGGAATATTATTGTCTCGAGATTTTTTACCACCAATAAAAAAATATTTCCTGAAATCAAAAAAATCGCATTGGGTGATGAGCTCATAAAGTTTGATGGCCTTAGTACTCTTCAATATTTAAAAATGAGAGAAGTCTATGTTTCTGGATCAACTGCTGATTCTATGTATTCCGAGTCAATAATCAACTTCTATAACAGACCCTTACTGTATAATTTATTGCCTGAAAAAAATAAAGCGCAACTTACTCTGAAAAATTCAAATGGAAAAATTTATTCTGTAACTGTACCATGGCTGGGAGAAGTAGATCAAACTTGCCTAAATTCACTTCCAACGGATTCGACGAGCGATCAATTGCTTAATATGTATCATGTTAAAAGTGATAAAGTTTTAAATATCAACACTAATTTAAAAAACACATCAAGTAATTCAAGTGTTGTTAATTTAGACAATCTTATAATTACGAAATCGAAGTCTATCTTATATAAGATTATTAATTATTCTGGAAAACAATTTGGTTACCTTAGATTAATTGATTTTGATTTGACAGGTGATCAAGACGAAGATTTGATGCTTAAAATCTTAAGTGATATTTTAGAAATAAAGTTTAAAAATACTACAGGATTAGTTATTGACCTTCGTGATAATAGCGGTGGGCAAATTCCACTCTCGGAAAAAATGGCTGCATTATTTAGTAATTCATTACGTAAAGAAATTCCCTTTTATATAAAAGCAAATCAAGAAATATACCATTTCTTGCAAGATATTGAGATACCTGATGATCAGGGCGGCGGCAGCAGATTTTCATGGGCCAATTTTGTATTAGAGCATTTGAACGAAGGTCCCATTGCAGGGCCAGCACCAATGTCTGACTTAGAAGGAATGGAGCAAAAATATTTTAAAAAAGTTGTTTTATTAACGAATAGTGAGTGCATATCTTCTTGTGAAATTTTTACGGCCGCAATGAAAGATAATTCACAAGTAAAAATATTTGGTACTGATAGTACTACTTTTGGCTCAGCTGCAAATTTTTATGGTGATGCCAATATTGTAGGTTTTTATCTAAATGTTGATGTCCCTAAATATATTAACACTCGCTTTACCTTTAGACATGCTCATAGACTAATTGATAATTCAATTATTGATGATATTGGAATTTTAAGTGATGTTTTGCTTACTGAAACGAAAGACGAAGTGATCAATCCAACTAAATCAGAAGTGGTGGCAAAAATTTTGAATCAATTTTAATAGGCTTCTTAATCCAAAGATAAATTAGTTACCAATGACTTTCCGGCATTTCTAAATTCGTAAATACCATCCCCCTCGGAATAGTAACCTAGCTTCTCAACTTTTCACAGATTGACCTCATTCATTCAATAAGTGTGCGCTTATCCAATCACGATCTAATAACACACTGATAAGCTTGGACTAAAACTTCGACGGCAAGTGGATGTTCAATCTCGAAATTATTAGAACTTGCGACATGATGATAATTTCCCAAACGTATAAATAAAATAATTCGAGCAGCATTAATAGCTTTTTGATGATCAAATTTTAAAATAGTCTTTAAATTATTTGCCATAAATTCAAGCCAGCTATCCTCATATTTCTTGATGGAACTACCAATTGGCGTGTTAGATCCTTTAAAACGAAAATATAATTTAATAATAATGGGGTCATCTTTTAGTTTTAAAAAAGCTTGTTCATGCCCTTCATTTAAATTTGCCTTAAAGTCCTCAATGGTAAGTACATTTTTAAAAGTATCAATTTTTGTAAAATAACTGGCAAAGATATCAGATGCAGCTTGAATTAAATCTTGTTTTTCTTTTCCCATATATTCGTAAATCCAAGCTCGAGAGACTTTGGAGTGACGAGAAATATTTGAATGAGTAAGATCGTTAAAGCTACCTTTTTCAATAATTTCCAAAATAGCTCTTGATACAGAAAAATACTTTTGAGACTTAGAATCATTTGTTATCATTATTTAATTATACATAAATGAGAATAATTAACAATAGATCAGTATTATGAGTGATGAATGATAAAAATGTTTGAGTTTATTTCAGTAACATCATGTTTAGATATTTGGTTTTTGAGTGTAATTAGACTAGTACTAATTTTTGTGATAGGTAATCATTCTCCTGATCTTATAAAGTCAGTAACAAATTCTGATTTAGGATTATTAAGAATATCGTCTGGTGTACCAATTTGTTCAATTTTCCCTCTGTTCATTACCAGTATTGTATCACTCATTTGAAAATCTTCACGTTGATCATGTGTAACATAAACCATCGTTAATTTAAATTCTTGCTGAAGTTGTCTAATATCCTTTCTCATTTTCTCTCGAAGTTTTGCATCAAGATTAGAAAGTGGCTCGTCGAGTAGAAGTATTCTCGGCTTCATTACTAAACCCCTCGCTAAGGCAACTCGCTGTTGTTGACCTCCAGATAATTCATGAGATTTTCTTAATTCTAAACCTTTTAAATCGACAGCATTTAAAATTTTTATTACTTCATCATGGATTTTATCTTTATTCATTTTTTGAAATTTTAAGGGGTATGCAACATTATCAAATACATTCATGTGAGGCCAAACAGCATAAGATTGAAAAACCATTCCGACATTTCTTTTTTCTGGTAATAAAAAATACCCATTGAGTGGGTCTGAAACGATTTCACTATCAAAGTAAATTTTTCCATGTGTATTTTCTTCAAGGCCGGCGATCATTCTTAAAGTTGTTGTTTTTCCACAACCAGATGGACCTAAAAAACTAATAAACTCACTATCTTTAATTTCAAAATTTAAATCTTGAACGGCCCAGAGTTCGTCACCATATTTTTTTCCAATGTTTTCAAAATTTACATGACTCATAATCCATACCGACCATTTGAAAGAGTTTTTAATGTGAAATTTAAAATAAAAATAAATGCAATAATTATTGTAGAGAGCACAGCTGCACCTCCACCGCCTACATCAGAATATTCTTGAAATTGAAAAAGAAGAGGGCCAATAGTTTCCAACCCTGGTCCAGTAAGTAGTATTGTCATTGTAAGTTCACTTAGGACCGGCATGAAGACTAAAAAAGAAGATGCCATAAGTGTTGATGACAAGAGAGGCAAATATATGGTTCTCATTACTGCCAACCAACTAGCGCCAGATATTCTTGCAGCTTCTTCAAGAGAAGGATGAATTTGCTGATACCCATCGCCAACCGTTTTAAGACTGAGGCTAAGATATTTAATAATATAGGCCAAGAGAATTATCCATAAAGTATTATAAAGGGATGGACCAAATCCAAAAAATCCACGACTAAAAGAAACAATCAGAGCAAGAGCAAGAATTGTTCCCGGAGTAGAAAAGGGAAGGCTGAGTGCTATACTAGCAAAATCACGTCCAATCCATTTTGTTCGATAGATAAAATAATTAAAGAAAAATGCAAAAAATGTACAGATAAGTGCAGCTAGGAAACCGAGGAGCAATGATTGTCCTAGTGCTCTTGCGGTTTCTTCTGTGTGAAAAAGTACTCGTGAAAAATTACTTAAACTGAGATTACTTATGTTCCATGAACCTTGAATCGGGCTTAGTGCCGAAAGTAAAACTCCGAATATTGGTAGAATAAAAATAATAAATAAAATAAGAACTAGAGTCGTGAGTATTGGAATTTTAAGATTTCCTAATTTGACTAAAGAGGGTCTGGAAGTTTTTCCACCGACTGTAAAGTTCTTATTTGAACCAAAAAAATATTGTGTTCCATATAATATAATTAAAGTAGTGAGACCAAGAATAGCAGAGAGAGCAATGCTCATTTGGATTCCTTCAGCAGTTCCCATTCTTTGATAGGTATAAATTTGAGTTGTCATTAGATAAATTCTAGCAGGACCTCCAATGAGAGCGGGAATGCCAAAACTTGCAGCAGTGGCCAAACATGAAAGAATAAAACCGCTAATAATTGCAGGTTTTAGCAGCGGAATTGCAATATCTATAAAAACACGTAATCCACTTGCTCCTGATAATCGAGCAGCTTCTTCTAGTGAAGAATCCATATGGTCAAGAATAGTAAGTGAAGAAAGCAGAACAAAGGTAAAAAGAAAACTGGTCTCTACCCAAACTAAACCAGTAAAAGAATAAATATTTAAATGTAACCCAAACCATTGGTTTAATATACCACTCGTGGGATTGGCTAAAATGATCCAACCAATTGCTCCAACAAAGGGAGGAATCGCATAGGGTAAACAAAACCAGGTACGGAAAATATTTTTATAGGGTAAATCTGTTCGCGTAAGAATCCATGCTAGTGGGAGACCCAATAAAATACAGAGACCTCCAACACTGCTTGAAACTAGAATTGAATTTTTTATGGCCTTTATCGTATTTTCATTTTTCAAGACCAAAGCAAAGTCGTGAAGGGTGGGGATAATAAACAAGTTTACAAAAGGTGCAATGAAAACAATTACGATAATCAATAAACTAATAATATAAAATAATTTTTTCATTATTTAAAATTAGAAAATTATTTTCGAGAATTGATTTTTTATACTATCTCTTAACTTCATCGTTTCGTTTATAAATTCAGTTGACCATGGTCGAGCATTTTTTAGTAATGACGAAAATTCTGGTGCACCTGATGGAGCGGTATGGCCTGGTACACTTGCATACATAAACGATTTAACCATGGCCTCTTGTCCTTTTTTGCCAAACATCCAATCTGCAACTTTTTTAGCCGACTCTTGAGTACCCTCTTTCTTAATTATTGACAGCCCATTCATTTGTATAATTGCTCCATCAGTGGGAATAATTATTTTAATTCGAGGATCAGTCTTTGTTAATCTTAATAGATTTTCTAGAAGTACAATTCCAACTGGTCTTTCATTACTTTGAAGCCGACGTATAACGCCAGAGTTTCCACCTTCCGCAATAAAGTTATTTTTACGAAGTTCCTTAAAATAATCCCAGCCATAATTGTTTGAAAGAAATGCAACTGTGGTAAAATTTGTTCCAGATGCAAGTGGACTACCTGATGATATTTTATCTTTCCATTTTGATTCTCTAAGTTCACTAAAAGATAGAGGTGCATTTGTAATAGATTCAGAATTGTAGGCCATAACCATAACTGGGAAACTAACCGTTGTGAAAAATCCGAGTGTATCTTTAAATGCAGAATCTACTTGATCGGCATTTATTGGTCGATAAGAAAGTAATAATCCTTTATTGGCCATATCTTCATACCAAAATCTATCTGAAGCAATAACGATATCAGCTTGAATTTTTCCAGATAAAAGCTCAGCTTGAATTTTTGAAGCAACATCTTCAGAGCCTGCTTGATAAAATTGTATATCCAGATTCGGAAAGTCTTTGTCCAGATTTTCTTTTATATCATTTATTGTATCTTTGTAGAGAGAAGTGTAAACCCAAACTTTTTCTTTATTATTTGATTTAGTACAGGCAACAATAAGTGAACAGATTATGATGAAGAGTATAAAGTTTTTCATTGTTTAATTTCCATATGTTTATGTTGTAAAAAAGTTTTTTTAGCTTTAACCGCTAAATCTGAAAAATCAGTGAAAACACCATCGACACCAAGTTCAAAAAATTGGTTATATTCTTTTTGAGGATCATTTTGATATGCTTTATTTAAATATCTTGCCTCTTTTCTAAAGGTGTAAGGGTGAACTTTTAAACCAACAGCATGTGCATCTTGTAACAAGCTGGTCGCTGGAAGTAAGTTGCCATCTTTATCTTCAGGTATTAAATAACGCTTGTAGGGGCCAATGCCGTTTGCGACCTCACTAATTTCTTTTAAGTTTTGAGGTGAAAGCATATCTAAATACGTTCTTTTGTCTCCGTGAACAAAATGATCAAAAGGAACTAATTCAGGATCATCAATTAAATAAATTAAAGGCAAGGGAGACATTTTTTTTAATATTTTCAAGCTTGATAATTCAAATGATTGAATAAATACAGGGGATGTCTTTTTGTTCATTCCGTATTTTATTAGTGTTTTAATAAGTGCTTCTTCTAAAGGAAGTCCTATGCTATGAAAGTAAGTTGGATGTTTTGTTTCTGGATAAATTCCAACAATTCTTTTTTGTTTTTTTAATAATTGTAAAATTTCTTCTAAGGTCGCAACTTCAAATTTACCATCATATGAATGATCACGAAATTCTAATCGTTCATTGGCCCTTATCGTTTTCATTTCCTTTAAAGTAAAATCTTCAATAAACCATCCAGTTATTTCTTTACCATCTACTCTTTTCGTTGTTTTACGATCTGGAAATTTTAATGCCACATCAGTTGTGCCAGAAATTTCATTCTCATGTCTGGCCATTAGAATTCCATCTTTAGTCATGACAAGATCAGGCTCGATAAAGTCTGCTCCCATTTCGATAGCAAGTTGATAAGACGCTAACGTATGCTCTGGTCTATATCCGCATGCTCCCCTGTGTCCAATAATGAGTGGTGAGACAGCACTAAAAGCTGCAAAACTAAATAGATTAAAAAGAAATATAATGATTTTGTAATTCATTTTGATTCCTAGCGAATAAGTAATTAGCTAATTTTCAATTGATTACATTCAGACGTCAATCATTAGCCAAAGTCTTAATCAAATCCTAATAGAATTAACAAATTGGTAAATTGAGTATTTAATCAGCAAATTCTTTTTCATGTAGCCATGCCGCATGTTTTGGCGGAGTTTTTGTGACACTCCATTCTTCAAGCATCTCGTTGGCAATTTCTTTTAGGGTCTGCATCTGCTTCGCTGTTCCTGTTCTACAAGTTAGTTCGAGTCTGTGCCCATTTGGATCAAAGAAATATATGGACTTGATAATGGAGTGATCTGTCACACCAAGTACATTAAGTCCTTTATCTTCTAATTCCTTTTTAGCAGCAAGTAGGGCCTCCATTGAGTCAAGTTCAAAGGCAATATGTTGGACCCATAGAGGAGTATTTAGATCCCGACTCATCTCTTTTTCACCAGTAATTTCGAAAAAAGCTAAAACATTTCCAATTCCGGCATCTAGAAAAATATGCATATAGGGATTTGGTTCTTTAGTTGAGGGAACAAAATCCTCCGCAATACAAACCAATAGTTCCATATTTAGATAATCTTTATAGAATTTGGTAGTTTCTTTAGCGTCTTTACACCGGTAAGCGACATGGTGAATTTGTTTAATGTTGATCATATAAGTTTCCTGATTTGAAAATGGTATTTTTAACATTTTCATTGTTGCATTGAGTTTGTCAAATTCTTTCAAAGCTATCAAAATAGAGACAATATTTTTTTATGGGAGAACTTAATGAATATCAATCCAACAGGCCTTAGGGGAATCGAATTTGTAGAATTTTGCTCGAATGATACAAGTAAACTAAATAGATTATTTATCGATTTTGGTTTTTCAAAACTGATGACAGCTCAAAATGGTAATTCTGATTACTATAAGCAAAATGATATTAATTTTATTGTAAATAGAAATAACTCTGGTCATGCTTTTGATTTTTCTAAACTTCATGGACCATCAATTTCATCTATGGCATTTAGAGTTGAAGATGCCCAAAAGGCTTACGATGCAGCACTAGAAAGAGGAGCTCGTAGTGTAAAAGGTGAGTATTCATATTTAGGAAAAGAACTTCCCGCAATTTACGGCATTGGGGATTCATTATTATATTTCGTTGATCAATATTCAGTAAAAGATTTTTATGAAAATTTAGGATTTAAAAAATTAGAAAAACCAGAAATAGTTGCAGATAAGGGATTTTTGGCGATTGATCATTTAACTAATAATGTAGAGAAGGGGACAATGGATTCTTGGGCCAAATTTTATAAGAATATTTTTGGTTTTACCGAGGTTAGATACTTTGACATTAAAGGCGCAAAAACAGGACTAGTCTCCTATGCATTGAAATCTCCTTGTGGAACATTTTGTATTCCAATTAATGAAGGAACAGAAAAAAAATCTCAAATAAACGAATATCTTGAAGAATATAATGGACCAGGCATACAGCATCTGGCTTTTATCACCAGAGATATTGTTAAAAGTTTGGATGCCCTTAGTTCAACAAAGATAGATACGTTAGATATTGATGACGAATATTATGCTGAAGTGTTTGATAGAGTACCCAATGTTACTGAAGATCATAAAGTTCTACAAAAATATAATATTTTAATTGACGGTGATGCCGAAGGATACTTATTACAAATTTTTACTAAAAATTTAGTAGGTCCAATTTTTATTGAAATTATTCAACGAAAAAATCACAACTCTTTTGGTGAAGGCAACTTTGGTGCACTTTTTAGATCAATTGAAAAAGATCAACAAAAAAGAGGCTATTTAGACTAATCAAAGAAAGCACAGGAAATTTTATATGAAAATTGTTACTTATATACATCATCATAACCTTGGATTGGTAAAACGTTTAGGAATTCTTCTTGACGAAAATACAATTCTTGATCCCAATAGAATTTTTGCAGCTTCATTCGAAGCTGGTGGCTTTTATAATTTTCAAGAGCGAGCCGATCATTACTGTCCATCTTCGTTGCATTCGCTTTTGACATTACAAACTAATCCATTAAAAGTTTTAAAAGATGCGGTAGAATTAAATGGTATTATAGCTATGAGCGAAAGTACTCAATATTTAATTGATTTATCAAAGAACAAGATTTCCCTTGATTGCCCTTTAGATAAAATAGAAACGTACCGCGATTTTTATGCACATGAAAAACACGTTGAAGTGGGATTTAAAAAACGTGGAGAAAAAATACCTGAAGCTTGGTATGAAATCCCGGCTTACTATAAAGGCGCGACTGCAGGATTTATTGGAACTGAGAAAGAAATTTTGTGGCCGTCATATACAGACGTACTTGATTATGAGCTTGAACTTGGCATGATAATAGGCCTTGATGGTTATAATATTTCAGAAAAGAATGCCCATAAACATATATTTGGTTTCACAATTCTTAATGATATTTCCGCTAGAGATATTCAAAGAAAAGAGATGCAAGTACGTCTAGGTCCTGCCAAGGGTAAAGATTTTTGTTCTATAATTGGCCCTGTTATTACAACCATTGATGAGTTCAAGTCAGGAGAACCTAATTTACTAATGACCGCCAAAGTAAACGGTGTTGAATGGTCTCGCGGATTTTCAGGAGATTCTCATTTTACTTGGGCGCAAATGATCGCACATGTATCTAAAGATGAATGGGTTAAAGCAGGTGATCTTTTTGGTTCCGGAACAGTTGGAACTGGCTGTGGGCTAGAGCTTGATAAGTGGATTAAAACAGGTGATGTGATTGAACTTGAAATTGAACAGATTGGAAAATTGATTAATAGAGTAGGGGCAAAAAAATGAGAACGTTTGAAACAAACGGTGCATTCGCGGATAACTATAAGTTTCTCATTGGATCAATTCTACCACGTCCTATTGCGGTGATATCTACTCGCAATCTAGATGGCTCTAATAACTTGGCCCCGTTTTCTTTTTTTACCGCTGTGTCCGCTAGTCCAATGATAATTGCTTTTTGTCCAATGATAAGAACAAGTACTAATCTCTTGAAAGACACACCTATAAATATTTTTCGAGAAAAAGAATTTGTAGTTAATATTGTAAGTGAAAGTATTGTGGAAAAAATTAATTTAACTTCTACAGAACTTCCATATGGCGAAGATGAATTTAAATATTCAGGTTTGACTCCACTTGATTCAGTAGTAGTTAAGGCCAAAAGAATCAAAGAAAGCATGATTCATTTCGAATGTATTTTTAGAGATCGTCTTAGCTATGGTGAAAACGCAGGTGCAGGTCAAATTATCACAGGAGAAGTTGTTAGGGTTCACGTCGCTGAAGAAATCTTGGAAAATGGTAGAATTAATACTCAAAAACTTCACCCTGTTGGACGAGGCGCTGGTAATGATTATTTTAGATGTCATGATACATTTGCACTCGATAGGCTAATGGCCGCTCAAATACAAAAATAAATTTATTATAATTGATTAATTTTTTGTGCGAGTGAAAAATCTTTTTCTCCCACTCCGTTATCATCATGGGTTGTAATTCTTACTATACATTTATTAAAACTTATTTCTAAATCTGGATGATGGTTCTCTTTATTGGCAATCCACGCTATCGCATTTACAAAACCAATATTTTTTAAATATGATTTAAAAAGATATTCTTTCTCAATACAATTTCTTTGTTCATTAAATATCCAGCCATCTAATTGTTCTAGTTTTTGCATTTTTTTTCTGCCTGTGGGAACTTTGCCGGAAAGTCAGGCATAGTCATTGATAATTTTGCCAATTCTATTGGATTTTTAGCAATTAATTTGAATAGATCATCATAACTTTCGATTACAAAATATTCAGGCTGAAGAATATCGATTCTAAATGGTGTTCGAAGTGCAACCATTGGATCAAGAGGTTTTCTTTCAGGAATATCACTTTCTACCGAGTAAACTGTTTCTGCAATTGAGGAAAGAATGCCACCACCATATGCTTTTAGTTGGTTGTCTTCTTTTATTAAACCAAACTCGACGGTAAACCAAAATAATCTAAATAATCTTCTTTGTGTTTTATTGTCAGCAGTTCCTGCTAATTTTCCAAACTGATACATAAAATCGGCATAAGCTTCATTTGTAATCAACGGACAGTGGCCATATATTTCGTGAAAAATATCTGGCTCCTTAATATAGTCCATCTCTTCAGGTATTCGAATAAAATTGGCGGCAGGAAATCTTTTTTGCGCTAATAAGTCAAAAAATATTTGGGTCTGAATAACTGCAGGCACTGGCTCAACACCCCATCCCGTGTGCTTGTGCAGGATTTCAGAAATATCCTTATGCTGAGGAACTTCATCATTAAACTGTAAAAGTTCAACACCTCTAATAAAATCTTTAGAAGCTCGAGTTTTAATTAGTTCATTTTGTCGCCGAAAGAGAAAAGACCACGTTTTTGTTTCTTCTTCAGTATATGTCGCTCTACCTTCAGCATCGAGAGGTTTAGATTGATAAGCATGATTATACAAGTTGTCCTCCGAAATATATTTTATTCGCCTGAATCATGAATTTTAGCTTCTTTTTTTAATTTTTCTATTTCTTTTCCTAGTTCTGGGGCTTCTCTAACTTTGAGAGTTTTTAATTCTGCAGGTGTAATAATTTTTCCTTCCATTGTTCCTTTTGCCTTATCAAAATAATGTACTACCAATCGACCATCTGAATATTTGCTTTCAAGAAGTACTGGAGTTCTTGTCGTAACTCCATAAATATCTGTGGACTGAATTTCTAAATAATTGGTTTTATATAAAGTTGAAACTAGCTTTTGTTTAGCAACTTTTACTTCAGGCGCCTTGATAATTTGGTATTGCTCTCCATTACTTGTAAAGTCTAAAGCTGAATTGGATGATGGTTTTATTGTGACAGGAGAAGGAGATGCTGCTTTTGCAAGAACTGCTGCTGCTTTAGCTTCTGCCTCGGCTTT
Organism: Bacteriovoracaceae bacterium; assembly: GCA_036171615.1. Classification (GTDB taxonomy): domain Bacteria; phylum Bdellovibrionota; class Bacteriovoracia; order Bacteriovoracales; family Bacteriovoracaceae; genus Bacteriovorax. The sequence goes on along the minus strand of JAVHRK010000125.1, from coordinate 21,141 downwards.
TTGTGTTTTTTGGGCAATAATCTTGGGATCAATAAAAACATTTTTTTGTGCGAGGCCTTCGGCAGTATTTAAAGGTTTTAAATTTGCCACAAATTCTGGAGTTAGCTTTCCAGTCTCATAGATATGATCCATCTCTGCTGGTGAATATCCAAGTCGTTTTAATTTTTCGTACATTTTTCCATATTCTCCAACTGTATATTTTTGAATTTTGTATGCCTTTGAAAATTTTTCAAAAAACTTTAATTCTTTTAAGGCAACTGCACCTTTTACCAGTACTCTTGCTAGAATTGCAGGCGGGATAATTAAGCTGGCAGCGATACCACAAAATTTTTCTACTTTTAACTCAGGTTTTAGACAGTCATAGTTGGCAATAACCGGACCAATAATCTCTGTGAGTTTAAGGAATTGTTTTTGAAAATATCCAATAGGGTCTACATGTGCAGCTTCATAAGCATCACTGCTCATTGACATAATAGATTCAATAAAGCCACTCGACTTTTCTGCAGCAGAAGTAAGCGAAGTATTATGGATGGCGTTCCACATTCCTTTTAATAATTCAGGAATAAATTCTGTGAAAAATTCTTCTATGGAAGTAATACTACTTTTAAAGCAAGTCTTTGTGAATGAATACAATTCCGATGAGGTCATTTGACTTTTAAAAATTGTATCATCTTTTTCATTACATCCACGACGTTCGGTTCGATCTACATTACGACAGATAATATCATCGATATTATTACAAAGATGTTCAGCTGAGAGAGTCATATCTAAAGTGAGTTTTATATTATTTGAACAATCAGGAGCTGCATGGGATTGGATAGAAAATAATACCAATACTAAAAATATATAAATTTTCATTATTGGATCTCCAATGTATTTAGCTTTAATTGAGATAATGTTTGCGTTAAGTAATCGTCAGTTATCTTTTCTGTATCGCTGTAAAGTTTTACTTGTATAACATCTTTTAAGAAATAAATATTATCTTCTAAAAACCATTTAGTTTTATTACTCGGATCTTTAAATTGTCCCCAGATTTTTAATTGATCATATCGATTATTAAATTTGGATAAATTATAATTTTCAAAATTCATTTCTTTAAAACCCATTAAATTTGATATTTTTTTTCTTGTATTAAACATTACTTCGATTTCTTTTTTTAAAGTTTCATTTTTCCATTCTTGCTTTTTCGATCGATTTTCTTGCGTAAGATGTATAACAATATTTTTATTAGTGAATCGTAAATGCTTAGGTGAAATAATGTCTCGATTAAAATCTTTCATATTTAAATTGGAAAATTCAACTCCCCATAAGTTAGTACTAATTAATGATAAAAATAAGAGACGTTTAAGCATAGTTACCTCGTGTAAAATCACACTAAATGTTACTTTAGAATAGCGGACAATGCAAAATAGGGCCAAAATTTGCCAACCAGCGCCATTCTTATTATTTTAATATGGTGTAATCTAGATTTCTCTAAAAATTAATAACGGAATTTTAATAAGATGAATAAAAAAATTTGCTTAACAGGTATCCAAGCTACTGGAATGCCCCATCTCGGGAACTATAAAGGTGCCATTCAGCCGGCCATTGAAATGGCAAATTCGGGTCTGTATGACTCATATTTTTTCATTGCAGATTATCACTCATTAACAAAAATTCATGACAAAAAACTCATGAAAAATTATATTTATGAAGTTGCTGCCAGCTGGTTGGCCATGGGCCTTGATCCTAAAAAGATCACACTTTATAAGCAAAGTGATATCCCCGAAATTTTAGAACTATACTGGATTATTTCATGTTTTACATCTAAGGGATTAATGAATCGGGCCCATGCATATAAAGCAATTGTGCAAGATAATGAAGATGCAGGTCGAGATCCAGATCAGGGTATCAATATGGGATTATTTACCTATCCGATATTGATGGCTGCAGATATTTTAATTCTTGCTGCAGACAAAGTTCCCGTAGGTTCAGATCAATTACAGCATATAGAGATTGCTCGTGATATTGCCAATGGCTTTAATCATCATTATGGGAGCAAGTTAAAGCTGCCTCAAGCAGAAGTACGCGAGGGGGGAAAGTTAGTCACAGGACTTGATGGTCGTAAGATGAGCAAGAGCTATAATAATCACATACCGCTTTTTTCTAGCAGCAAAGATTTAAAAAAATTAATAAATAGAATTGTTACGGATTCTTCATTGCCATCAGTTCCAAAAATTCCAGAGGAATCACTAATCTTTGAGTTTTATAAAGAATTTGCATCACCTCAACAGGTTGAAAGTCTTTATGCACAATATTTGAGAGGTATTGGCTGGGGTGATGCCAAAGCTGAACTTTTGTCAGTTCTAGACAAAACACTTGAAAATCCGAGAATAATTTACGAAGACTTAATGAGTCATACACATAAAATTGATGATATTCTAGAGGAAGCTGCATCACGCGTTCGTCCTAAAGCACAATTGCTTATTTCTGAACTTAAAAGTGCTATAGGTGTAAAATAATTACACACCACTAGTAAGATCGTATTTTATGTCGTAGAAGAAACTTAATAAATTAATCGTTCTTATCTTGTTGAAGCTTTTTTTGCGTCTTTTTGGTTCAGGGTTTCATTCAAAGCACATTACAAGGTGAGACCCTATTCAAACGGAGTAAAAAGTGACATTTTTAGAGTTGCCACTGCGCGAGTCATTACTAAAAGCTATTACAGAACGTGGTTATGTTGATCCAACAGAGATTCAACAATTGGCCATCCCACCTCTTGCAACAACAGATACAGATTTTGTTGGGCAAGCACAAACCGGTACAGGGAAAACCGCAGCATTCGTCCTTCCCTTATTACACAAAATTAATTCTTCAGAACGTGATGTTCAAGCATTAATTCTTACTCCAACAAGAGAACTTGCAAATCAAATCAACGATGAGATTAAAAAATTTGCAACACATGAAAGAATTAAAAGTCTTGCTGTTTACGGCGGTATTTCTCTTGATGGACAAATTAGAGGGCTTAAAAAAGATCGACCACAAATTGTAGTCGGAACACCTGGGCGAGTCTTAGACCTTATCAACAGAGGATTTTTACTTCTAGAACATGCAAAGTTTGCTGTTCTGGATGAAGCAGATGAAATGTTGGATATGGGATTTATAGATGATGTAAAACAAATCTTATCAAATCTTGGGCCGGCAAAAAAAACGTGGATGTTTTCAGCTACTATGCCAGGGCCAATTTTAAATCTTATTAAAACATATTTAAAAGATCCATTAGTCATCAAAGTTCAGAAGAAAACTTCAACTAATGCAAGTATTGAGCAAAAACATTATGTCGTTAGATTTGAGCATATGCCTGAAGCAATTACTCGAATTTTAGATTCTCTTGAAGATTATTACGGAATGATTTTTTGTCGTACAAAAGTAGATGCTAAATGTCTTGCTGATGAATTAAATTCTAGAGGATATCCATCAGATTCTATGCACGGTGATATGTCTCAACAGCAACGTGATCTTACAATGAAGAATTTTAAAAATAAAAAAATTAAAATGCTTGTTTGTACAGATGTTGCTGCTCGAGGAATCGACGTAGACAACCTTACTCATGTTATTAACTTTGGTTTACCACAAGATATTGAATCATATGTACATAGAATTGGTCGTACTGGACGTGCGGGGCAAAAAGGTATTGCAATTACAATTGTGGAACCAAGTGAACGTTATAGATTGCGACAGGTTGAAAATAATACAAGAGCACTTATACCAAAAGCCACCTTGCCAACAACAAGTGAATTAATAGATGTATTAGTGAAAAAAGAATTAATGCAATTTGATAAATTAATCGAAGGTATTGATACATTAGAAGATAATAAAATTTTTAATGAAAAATTTGCTTCAATGGAAAAAGAAGATTTGTTAAAAATAGTTTACAATCATTTATTGAAGCCACAAATTGATCGTTACGAATCAAGACCTTCTTTAGAAGTTCAAGAAAGAAGACCAGAGCAACGAAATGATTCACGCCAGGATTATAGACCAGAAGGTAGAAATGATTCTCGTAGATCAGAAGGACCTCCAGGAAGAACAAGTGCTTCTGGAAGTGTGAGATTCTTTGTGAATGTAGGAAGAGAGCATGGCGTAACTTTGAGTACGTTATTAAGTTCAGTTTCCGGAATGGTAAATGTTGAAGAACGCATGATTAAGAATGTTGATTTAAAAGAATCATTCTCATTCTTAGAAGTACCAGAGCGCTACAGTGATGCTTTATTAAAAATGAATGGACCAACCATAAATGAAAGAAAAGTCCGTTTTGAATTAACGAAGTCAGCTGCACAAGAAAGACCTCATTATAGAGATCGTAAACCAAGCTTTAGAGAAAAAACTTTCCGTTCATAATTATGAAAAAAAGTTTAATTTTTACAGGCGGAGGAAGTGGGGGCCATGTTATGCCGGCCCTCACCATCATTAAAAAAATTAATTCACAAGATGAGTATAACGTTCATTACATTGGAGGAATCCAAAGTATTGAGCGTGAACTTGTGAAAGATTATGCCCTAGTCTATCACCCCATCCATACGGGAAAACTTAGAAGATATATCTCACTTGAAAATTTAAAAGATATTTTTAAAATATTCATAGGATTTTTTGAGTCCTTGGTGATTTTATTCTCATTTTCTAGAACAAATTCACTAGTATTTTCTACAGGTGGCTTTGTCTCTGTACCAGTAGTTCTAGCAGCAAAATGTCTTGGGCTTAAGGTTTATATTCATGAACAAACTAGCAGAGTAGGTTTAGCAAATAAAATATGCTCTTTTGTTTCCAATAAAGTTTTAGTCAGTTTTGAAGATTCAATGAAATATTTCCCTTCGAGTAAAACAATTTATTCAGGATATCCATTAAGAGATGAATGTTATTCTCCTGTAATAGGATCGGTCATTATTAATGGAATAGATTTAAAATTAGTAACAAAGCCTATTTTATTTGTGACAGGTGGAGGAAATGGATCTTTTTTACTAAATGAATTAATTAAAAATAATTTCCAGGAACTAATTTCACAGTTTTTCATTGTTCACCAGGTTGGGAAAAACTATATAAATGAATACGAAAAAATCATTGATTCAAGTTATCTTCCAATTGCATTTGTAGGAAAAGAAATCATTGATTTATTTAAATTAGCAACTTGTGTAATCTCTCGATCAGGAGCAGGGACAGTTTGTGAATTAATTGCATTAGAAAAAAGATCTATTTTTATTCCTTTAAAGATTGCTCAAAAAAATGAACAATACTTTAACGCCTTAGAGGCAAAAAAATTATTAGGCTCCGTCATTATTTTGGAAGCTGAATTAAATAGTGAAGTTATTTTAACCGCGGTTAAAGATATCTTAATTCGTAAACCTCATGAAATAAGTCAGCAAAAAAATAGTTTAGATTTTATTGTAAAAGAAATTCAGGCATCATTTTCAGATAGATAATTTAGTAAATCAATTCGAGAGACAATTCCAATTATATAGTGATTATTATCAATCACTGGAACATGTTTTAATTTTTTAGAAAAAAATAACACCAGGGCCTCTTTAATACTAGTTTCAGGAGTTATGGCCGTTACTTTTGAGTTATAGTCTATGTATTGTCCCATCGTTTTTGAAGCGGCCTGAAGTAGGAGATCGTGCTCTGATATTATGCCCAATATCTTGCCATCTTCGCTTGTAACAGGAGCACAGCTTATTTTATGTACTTTAAAAGTTTCAATAGTTGTTTTAATAGAATAACTAGGTCTGACTGAAATTACTTGTGTATGCATTATTTTAGAAACGGTAACTGTACCAATATTTTCAAATAAATTCATTAACCAACCCGTAAGATATAGCCACGAGATTTAATAGTTTTGATATATTTTGAAAATGGTAAAAGTTTTTTTCTAAGATTTGAAAGGTGGGTATCTATATTTTGATTTTGAACTTTTATATTAGGCCAAATGTGTTCAGTAACGTACTCTCTGCTAAACACTTTATTGGGATTTTTAGCAAGAAGCTGAATAAATTTGAATTCAATAGGTGTTAGTTGAATTTTGACATTGTTAATTTCAGCTGTCTGCATTTCACAGTAAAGCTTAAATCCATCAAATTTTATCACTTGCGTATCAGAAGCTTGGAGTGCATTTTTAGAATTAATTTTATTTTTAAAACGTGCAATCAATTCAGCAGGTGAAACCGGTTTAATAATATAATCATTAGCACCTAGATCTAAACCTTTTACAATCGAATTTTCCGAACTATCACCACTCAAAAAAATTACAGGGAAAATGGAATATGAGCTTTTAATCTTTTGGTAAAGTTCAAACCCGTCAATACTAGGCATATGTAAGTCAAGGACGATAAGATCAGTTCTATGTCTTTTTAAAAAATCTAAAATATTAAGTGGTTTTTGAATTAATTCTAACTCAAAATCGTTTTCGAGAATTCCCTTGTAAACTTCTAGATTTTCTTTTGAGTCATCAACTATAGTTACATGCATATAAAATTTTCCTAAAGTGAAAGGAGCCCGTCTCTTAATCCGCTATCACCCGGGTTGATGAACCAGATGTTTAATAATGCTTTAGAAAAATTACTGTCAACTATTTTGTCTTTCATTTTACCTTTTACATTGATCAGAACACCATCAAGTAAAAATGTTATGATAACTTTGTCTCCTTTGACAACATCCTCAAGCGAAGAATTAAACTTTTCCATAGGTATCGCAAAATCTCTATAGTTTTTATTGGCAGATTCCAGACCGTCGTTAAACCCATTTCTTAGTTTTTTGGCATCTACGTCATGAACAAAATTCATGACTATCTGCTTAGGAGAAGTGGAGGATAAAAAAACAGCTGGGTCTTTAGTCTTTTGTTCTAAATAGAGACCACCATAATAAACTTTAACTTTGAATATGGTGGCCTTACGAATTCCGATACCATTTAAAATTAATTCTTTACCTTCAACTGTAACTTTATCCGAAAAATTAATTCCGTCTTTTTCAGCAGCTTGAAGCTGGATGGAAAATAAAAAAATAAAGAATAATAATGATTTTATAAAATTATTTCCTTACTACAGAGCGCTTACTGCCTTGAAGTTCTTTTTTTCTTATTCGAATTGATTGAGGTGTAATTTCTACCCATTCATCATTATCAATCCAGTCTAGTGCCCATTCTAAAGTTCTATTTACAATAGGTGGAAGAATTGGTTGCTCATCTTTACCTGCAGTTCTTACTGAGGTTAAGTGTTTTTCTCTTACGCAGTTAAGAACTAGGTCGTTTGGTCTAGTTGCTTCGCCGATAACCATACCTTCGTAAGTCATTTCACCAGGCTTAACAAATTGTTTTCCATTGGCAAGAAGATTATATAGTGCATATGGAGTCATTTTACCTGCTCTATCAGAAACTAATGCTCCGTTTTGTCTACCTAGCATGTCTCCAGTATAAGGGCGGTATCCCATAAATTCAGAAGACATAAGTCCTGCACCACGAGTATCAGTTAAGAAGATTCCTCTATAGCCAATAAGTCCACGTGAAGGAATAATAAATACCATACGAGTTCTGTCTTCACCTAGTGGCATCATGTTTTCCATAATTCCTTTTCTAGATGAAAGTCTTTCAGTAATAGCTCCTGTTGATAGATTTGGAATATCAAGCACGACTTTTTCAAATGGTTCAAGGCGATTTCCTTCAGCATCTTGTTGGAAAAGTACCTGTGGGCGACCAACCATTAATTCGAAACCTTTACGGCGAAGCTGTTCAAAAACGATAGCAAGTTGAAGCTCTCCACGTCCTTTTAGGATGAAAACTTTTGGATCTTCAGTTGGTTCATATTGAAGAGCAACGTTAGTTTTAATTGAGTCTTGTAAAAATTCTTCAAGTTTTCTTGAAGTTAAATATTCACCTTCTTGTCCAGACATTGGAGATGTCGAAACAGAAACTTGAACCCCAACTGTCGGTGGTTCAACGGTAATTCGCGGAAGTGGTTCAATTTTTGTAGTTGAAACAATAGTGTCACCGATTTTAGCATTATCTATACCTGCTACAATAACAATTTCTCCTGCGTCTGCAGCTTCAACTTCAGTGATTGCTAGTGCCGAAAATTCTTGAATAGCAGAAATTTTATAGGCCTTATTTTTTTTATCTAAGTCGCAAAGTGTGTAGTTTGAACCTTTTTTAATTGATCCTCTTTGTATACGTCCAATCGCCAATGGGCCAAGGTAAGATGAGTATGAAAGATTGGTAACTAAAAGCTGAAGGTCCGGGCCTTCTGAAGTTCTAGGTTGAGGGAAAAAATCTGAAACCATCATGTCAAGAATAGGATTAATGTCTGTTCTAACAATTTTCGGATCATGGGTTGCCCAACCAGCTCTTGCTGACGAATATATTATTGGAATATCTAAATCGAAATCATGAATATTAAGAATGTCGGCAAGCTCTAAGAAAAGCTCTTCAATTTCGTGCTTAACTTCTTCAATGCGTTCATCTGGTCTATCGATTTTATTAATAACAACTGCAATTTTTAAATTTTGTTCCATTGCTTTTGTAAGAACAAATCGTGTTTGAGGTAACGGTCCTTCAGATGCATCTACCAGAAGTAAAATTCCATCAACCATCATTAATGATCGTTCAACTTCTCCACCGAAATCAGCATGTCCAGGAGTGTCGAGTAAATTAATTTTTGTATCTTTCCAAATGAAAGCACAGTTTTTTGCAGTAATTGTAATTCCGCGCTCTTTTTCAATTTCGCCTGAATCCATTACCCTATCTGTCATTTGTTCACGTTCATCAAATGTTCCAGACTGTCTTAGAAGACAATCTACCAAGGTAGTTTTACCATGATCGACGTGCGCCACGACGGCAATGTTTTTTAATTTGCTATAAACTTTAGACATGAGTATCAATCCTTGGTTGGTCAGTTGCAAAAATTATAATGAATTTCCGGAGACTTTAGCATAAGATGCGTATTTAAGCGAGATAACAATGATTCAAGCAAAAAATTTATCTAAACACTTTGGTGGTCAAGAATTATTCGACCGTGTCAGTTTTCAGTTAGGAAACCGCGAGCGAGTAGGGTTGGTTGGGCGAAATGGCTCAGGAAAATCAACACTTTTCAAGTTGATACTCGGTGAGTTGTCTGCAGATTCGGGTGAAATTTCAATCCCAAAGGGGTATAGACTCGGTGCTCTTGAGCAACATATCCATTTTACCAAAAAAACTGTTCTAGAAGAATGTATCCAGGTTTTAAATCCTGATGATTTTTTAGAGCATGAAGCTGAAAAGATACTTTTTGGATTAGGGTTTTCTGATGAAGATATGCAGAAAGACCCGCAAAGTTTTTCGGGTGGATATCAGATTCGTATTAATTTGACCAAGGTCTTATTACAATCGCCAAATCTTTTATTATTAGATGAGCCTACAAATTATTTAGATATTGTCAGTGTTAGATGGCTGAAATCATTTCTTAAAAATTTTCCTGGCGAAATCATGCTCATTACGCATGATCGTGAATTCATGGATGATGTGGTTACTCATACGATGGGTCTTCATCGTCAACAGTTAAAAAAAATAAAAGGTGATACTGCAAAGTTTTACGAGCTAATTCTTCAAGAAGAGGAAATGTATGAAAAAACACGAGAAAATTTAGATAAAAAGCGAAAAGAAATGGAAGCTTTTGTTGAAAGATTTAAGGCCAAAGCATCTAAGGCCGCTCAAGCTCAATCTCGTATGAAAGCATTGCAAAAAATGAGTACCATGGATAAATTAAATGATGTTGATATCTTAGGGTTTCGATTTCGATTTATTGAGTGTCCCGGGAAACAAATTGCAGAAGTAAAGCATCTAAGTTTTTCTTATGATGGAAGTAAAGATAATGCACTTTTTCATAATTTAAGTTTTCCTATTAATAGGGAAGATCGCATCGGAATAATTGGAAAAAATGGAAAAGGAAAATCTACACTTTTAAATGTTATCGGAAAAGTTTTAGAACCTATCTCTGGAAGTGTTGGTTATCATCCATCTTCAAAAATCGGTCATTTTGGTCAAACAAATATTAATCGACTGACAATGGAAAATACTATCGCTGAAGAAATTCAGGCAGAGAATAGTGAACTTTCAATTTCGGGTGTTCGTAATATTTGCGGAACCATGATGTTTGAAAGTGATCTGGCCAAAAAGAAAATAAAGGTTTTATCAGGGGGAGAGCGAGCACGTGTTTTACTAGGTAAAATTCTTGCACGACCTGTAAATTTATTACTTTTAGATGAGCCCACTAACCATCTTGATATGGAATCGATTGAATCTTTAACTGAAGAAATTGGAAATTTTCCAGGTGCAGTTGTAATTGTTACTCATAGTGAGATTATGTTACGGAACTTAGCAACCAAATTAGTTATTTTTCACAATGGCAATGCAGAGTTTTTTAATGGAAATTATGATGATTTCCTAGAAAAAATTGGTTGGGAGAGTGAGGAAAGTAAAACAACTAAATCTCCTAAACGTAAATTAACAGAAAAAGAAATTAAGCAACGTCGTGCTGAGATAGCGACTGATAGAGCTAAATTATTGAGACCTTTAAAAGAAGAAATCGAAAGAGTTGAAACTGAAATTACAAATAATGAAAATTTATTACTACGAATTAGTGGAGAGCTGGAGAAAGCGGCCATTACTCAAGATTCTGCAAAATTAAATGACTATACTCATGCAGTTGGAAAACTTAATCAATTAATTGAAAATCTTTTTGAAAAATTAACTAACACTAACGACTGTATAGAATTCTTAAATAAAAAATATGATCACGAACTCGAGCAATTATAAGTTAATTGCTCGATTTAAGATTATCTATTCTACGAATATTTTCTTCATTGTTTTTGCAGACCAAACTCTAAAATGCTCTATGTAGGTATAGGCAGCAGGTATTACAACCAGGGTAAGTAAGGTCGATGATATTAATCCACCGATAACGGCAATCCCCATAGAAGTTCTAGACTTTGAAGCTTCACTTAAGCCTATCGCCAATGGAATCATACCTGCGATTAAAGCAAATGATGTCATTAAAATTGGACGCAATCTTGCTTTTCCAGCTTCGATAATGGCATCGCTGATACTTTGTCCTTCTTGTACCTTTTGATTGGTATAATCAACAAGTAGAATTGAGTTTTTTGTAGCAACCCCAAGAAGCATGATACACCCAATCATTGAAAATAAATCTAATGACGAGCCTGTTAAGGCTAGAGCATAGAAAGCTCCACAGGCCGCTAGAGGAAGAACAAGCATAATCGTGAATGGTGTAACAAAAGATTCATAAAGTGAGGCGAGAACAAAATAAATAAACATTGTTCCTAACAGTGCGGCCTTCAACATAGATTGAGCGAGTTCTTGAAAATTTTCTGCCTGACCTACAAACTGATAACTCATACCAGGTGGCATATGAATTTCGTCCTTCATGATTTTGTTGATATCAGAAATAACTCCACCCATGCCTGGACCTTTTGGTGCAATGTCGGCTGCAATTTGAATATATCTTCCACGGTTTTGTCGAGTTATATTCGCTGGGCCAGTTGTTTCAAGCTGAGTCGCCACTGATGAGAGTTTTATTAAAGAAAAATTTATATTCGGAACATAAGTGTCATTATATCCAGATTTTAGATCTCTTTGATTTTCTTGAAGTCGTACACGAATATCATATTCTTCACCTTTTTCACGTAGGACAGCAGGAGTAGCTCCTTCAATTAAGTTTCTAAGTTCTGCACCCATCATTGAAGTTGAAACACCTAAGCTTTCAGCTTTTGATCTATCTGGCACAACTTGAAATTCAGGTTTTCCTGGACGATATGAAATATCAGGATCTTTAAGACCTGGATGTACTTTTAATTTTTCAAAAAGTAGATTTGAATATTTTTCAATCTCGGCCATGTCTTCGCCGACGATATTTATGTTAAATGGGCGCATACCTCCACTTACGGCATCATAATCTTTAACGGCAGGGTTGGCGTATGCAAAAGTTTTTAATTGACCTCGTATAATCTCTTTCATTTGAGAAGTATTAACTTTTCTTAATTTGGAAGGAACTAATTGAACATAAAAATCGGCCTTATTTGGCTGCTCATTTTTATCTCCAACTGTTAGGACAGCATGGTCTACTTCTGCATTTTGACGAATTACTTTATCAACTTCTAGAGCGAGAGCATTCATTCGATCTAAACTGGTTCCCGGTGGTAGGTCAAGACCAACCATAAATTCACCTGTATCTTGCGGAGGCAGGAAAGTTTTTGGAACATTTTTTAGTGAAACAAAACTTAGAACAAAAATTAAGAAAGCACTACCAAGAATGATAAAAGGTCTTTTAAGAGTAAATTTTAAAACACCGACATAAGTATTTTCAAGTCCATCTTGAAATTTGTTAAAATATTCTAATAGACGACCAATCGTATTTGCGTAAATTCCGTGTGGCTTAGCGTCTTTATCATGAATTTTTCCCGCAAAATAAGCAGAGAGCATTGGGGCCATAGTTAAAGCATCAAACAATGAAATAATCATTGCAAAACAAATTGTTAAACCAAACTCTTTGAAAAATTGACCTACTACTCCAGATAAAAATGCGATAGGAGCAAAAACTGCAATAACAGTTAAGGTTGTGGCAACAACTGCAAGAACAACTTCGTTAGTTCCTTCTATTGCAGCATCGATTGGAGATTTCCCCATTTCTAAATGTCGAAATATATTTTCACGTACAACAATCGCATCATCAATTAAAAGCCCTACTGCAAGCGAAAGTGCCAGGAGAGTCATAATATTGATTGAAAAACCTGCATAGGATAAAAGGATAAAGGCACCTAAAAGAGAGTTCGGAAGTGCTAATCCAGTTATAAAAGTAGAACGTGCTGAACCTAGAAAAAAGAAAACAACAAAGATGGTAAGAATCACACCAAGTATAATTGTTTCATAAACATCATCAACGTTATCTTTAATGGGCTTAGAACCATCACGAACGATTTTTAGTTCAATTTCAATATTTTCATTTTTTAAAGTTTCATTAATTTTAATTAATTTCTTTTTAATGGCATCCGAAACAGCAATTGTATTTGAACCAGATTGTTTGTAGATACTGAGGAGAATTGCTGCTTCTCCGTTATAATATCCAAAGTTTTTTCGATCTTGAAGAGAGTCGGTAACAGTAGCGATTTCATTAACTGTTACTGGAATATCATTCCCAATAAAGTTTACGATAGTTTTTTTAATTTGCTCAAGATTTTTAAATTCACCCAAAGTTCGAAAGACAGTATCTTGCTTATCATTTGAGACTTTACCGGCCGGAATATTTTGACCAGAAATTTGTAATCGAGAAACAACTTGAGAGGCAGAAAGTTCATGACCTTTTAGTTTGTTTCGGTCAAGTTCAACTTTAATTTCTCTTTTTCTCCCACCTTGAATTTCTACTAACCCAACTTGGTTTACTTGTTCAATTAGAGGTTTAATTTTTTTATCAACAACTTGGAAGAGTTCTCCCTCAGAAATTTTAGATTTAACAGAAACAGTTAATATCGGTTGATCTGCGGGGTCAATACGACGAATAACTGGCTCTTGAATATCTGTTGGAAGTTTTTTCTTTGCTGCTGAAACACGGTCTCGTACTTGTTGTTCTGCATATTTAATATCTACATCAAAATTAAATTCAGCTATAACTATTGAAACATTCTCTAAGTTAGTAGTAGAAAGTTTTTTTATGCCAGGTAAATTTGATAATTCTTCTTCATAAATTTTTGAAACTAATGTTTCAACTTCTTCTGGGCCGGCACCTGGGTAAATTGTCGATACTGTTACTATTGGAAAAGCAACGTTGGGAAAAAGATCTACAGGTAATTTTCCCATGGAAAGCCATCCAACAACGAGGATGACAGTAACGATACAGGTAATAAAAACAGGCCTCTTTATTGATAGATTTGCCAAATTCATTTTTTATCTCCATTCGCAAAAATTTTAAGTTGAGAATAAATATTTAAGACATCAGTTTCACTTTTAATTTTTAAAAGCTCTGATTGTGCAAAATCTTGTTCAAAGTTTAAAACTTGAAATGTTACGGTTCGACCTTTAGTGAGTCGTTCTCGTTCATTTACAACTTTTATTCTTTGAGCTTCTTCAATTATTTGAGCAAGGACCAGTTTCGCCTGCGCGTCCTTAAACTTTGTTGTGAGATCAGTCCATTCTTGATTTTCATCAAAAAGTTTTTGCTTAAAGTTAAGTTCAGCTGCAATTTGATCTTGTTTGTAACTATCAATATTATTTTTAAGATTAAAATAATCGATAGGTGCAGAAAACTTGACTCCAATTGCTTGTGTTGTAAAATCCTTTGTGAATGCTTTATCAATTGCATTTGAACGAAGAGCATCGCGTCCGTTTAAGATATACGTCCCATATAATTCCAATGTCGGCTTATTTCTTTCAATAGATAGATTTGCATTGGCTATTGATATTTTTTGAACTTCTCTCGCTACCTTTGTATCATCTCTTAAATCCTCTTTGTGCGGAATAATAAGTGATTTTAATTGTAAATTATCAACTGCAGTTAGTGACTCTGGAACTACTTCACTTTCAAGACCCCTAAGTGAATTAAAAGTTCTTTGAAGAGTCTTTTCATCTTGAATACCACTTTTTAACTCGTATTCTCTAAATTTAACGGAAGCATCCGCTTGCAAATAATCTGATTTTTCTCCAAGTCCAGTTTTTAATCTACCTTGGGCCCATGATTTTATTTTTAATGCTCGGTCAAGATTATCTTTTTGGAGTGCGATAATCTTTCTCATTTGTGAGAGTCCCCAATATAGTGCTTCAGCTTTTGATAAAATGTTTTTAATTTTAAAATCTTCAGAAAATTTCTGAATTTTACTTTGACCTTCAATTAAATCAGATTGAGCTTTGCTTTCGCTACCCCAGAAGTCTCTCCAAAGTGATTGGGAAAGTTCTAATCCAACCGATGTTTCATTAAAATCATTAGGCGTAAGTGCAACAGCATTTCGTAATTTTGTGTGAGCTAGGGTATAGCTGAGTTTACCTTTTAAACCAAAATCAAATTGTTGCATGAGTCCTGTTGTAAACATATTGGCGTCGGTTCTATCTCCCATCATAGAGACAACGGTAGTTGCTTTTTTATCAACAACTGATTGTGCTTGAGCAAAAATACTTGGAGTAAAAAGAAGTTTCTTTTCATCTTTCCTTTTTTCAGCCGAAGCGCTTGAGATTTTGCTTGCATTTAGCATTTGATTTTTTTCACTAACTTGATTTAAGTAGTTTTCTAAGGTTAGTTCAGCGCCAAAGGCATTGAATGTCATGATTAAGAAGAGAAGTGTAATTCTCATTTTATCTCCTGTGGCTTAATTCCATGAAACAGAATTATTAATAGGTTATTGATATGTTCTTTTTGAGTATTCAGTTCGGTCATGTCTTTTTTGAAAAACTTTTTCGCAATATGGTTAGTTCTGACTGTTTGGCTAAGGAAATAAAAGATAATACTTGTTGTAGTTTCAATATTAATATTTTTATTTATAAACTTTTTTTTCTGTGCATCTTCTAAAATAAATGCAAGTTTTTTATAGAGTTGCAGAAAAGTTCCTTCAAAAATTCCCTCCATAATGGAGTTCATGTTTTCAATCTCTCTCAAAATTAGGCGACTCATATCAAAATTGATAAAAGACTCATTGATGAAATCTTCAGAGAATAATCTTAATTTAACTATTAATTCTTCTTCTGAACTTACAGGAGTGAGAATATTGCTTACAACGGCCAATCGACTTTCAGCATATTCGCTTAAGCAGGTTCGATAGAGACCTTCTTTATCTCCAAAGTGATATTTCACAGCACTGACATTTGCTTCAGCGGCGGAGCAAATTTCTCTTAACGAAGCACCTTCATATCCATGATCTGCAAAAATTTTTTTAGCATGAAAAAGGATAAGCTCTCGTGTGTTGTCGGGAGTGTCCGCTTTTGAGCCAAAAATAAAACATTTCTTAGAATTTTTCACAATTTAAGGTTTACTTTATTTGTTTGAATATTTCAAACAAATGTTTTAATTTTTGACCTTTGCGGTGCGTATTTTCTTATAAGTCCTTATACCTACAAGTAAAATAAGGATAAATACAATTAATCCACTTAGTGCATAAAGTAAGCTTAGTGTATCTTTTAAGACTACTAAGAATACAATTGCCACCAAAAAGACAGTTGAAATTTCATTAATTATTCGAAGTTTTGTTGATGAATATTTACTAATATTATTTTTTTGAAGCAAGAATATTTTATGTAAGTAAAATTGATAGCCGTAAAGCCCAGCAACAAAAAATAATTTAATGATGAGCCACGGATTTTCATTTAACGGCCAAAAGAATTGAATTAAAGATCCACCAAATAAAAAGACAACAATGGCAGAGGGCCAAGTAATCCCATACCATAAGCGGCGTTGCATAATTTTAAATTGATCCTGTAGTATTTGTTTTTCAATTGCAGATTTTTCATTGGCCTCTTCATGATAAATGAAGAGGCGGGGCATATAAAATAAGCCAGCAAACCATGTAACAACTGAAATTATATGTAGAGCTTTAAATAGTAAATAATTATCCATGGTCGGATAATAACTTAAAGTTTATTTTTTTACAATAATTCCTTCAAAGTCACTGGCCTCAATGTTTTGGTTTTCAAATACCACTCTGACTATATTAGAAATGTCGGTATTAGAATTGCTTTTAATAACAATGCTTTTACATTTCTCTTTAAGTAAAATGCCATCATTTAGGATAAAACCGGCCAATCTTTGAATTGAAAGTTTTGAACCTGCACCAGTAAGTTCACCCATTATAACTTGGTATCCACTTCGGTTTAAGCTATCAATCGTATTTTGGTCTAGGCAGTACGCCCTTTGAATAGATAAGATAAGACATAAGCAAATATAAAATGTATTCATTGGAGAACTCCTTCATTTAGTGATGGTGTAAAACCTAAGATATCAGATAGTATAATTGCAAAATATGGCAAACTTCCCTGCATTTCATGGTCATTCATTATGTCGAAAATTTTTTTCACAGCTTCTTTTTCTACCTCTTTGATTTTTTTTATTCCTTCAATATTCATACCTTCAGATAATGAGTAAAAAAGATTATGTCCTTTGTCGATATCTTGTGATTTATAAAAATCAATTAGCGTGTGAGCATGTTGTTGTGCCAGATTTAATGCGATTGAAAAGTTTTTCTCCTTGGCGTGAAAACGTTCGCTTTGGTCGGCTATAATCCAATTCTTTTCGATTAAGGAGTTAAGTTTTTGCATTCCCGTAAGTCCAAAAAGATTTTTGATTTCATTTATAGAAGTACCGCATTTATTAGCGGCCAACTTGTATATTAAATATGATGTTTTGTCATTCAATTCGGCATTTAGGTCATGATCTAATTTATGGTCTGAACTAGATTCATTAAAAATATATTGATCAAAATTTTTTCGAAGTAATTCTCCTATTGCTCCCTCTACCTTTGTGAGTAGAAATGAAATTCGTTTTTCTTTTAATAAATACGAAACTAGCGATAGGACAGAATGCGGAGCAAGCTCGGTTCTGTTTTCTTCGGACATGATTCGTCGAAGGGTTGTTGCTGGTATTCCACTGCGTACAGCAAGTGCATTGAGTGTTAATCCTGAATGCGTTGATAAATAATGATTAACTAGTTCTTTAAGTTGTATGTTTACATTGGAATATGATTGAGTAGTTGCATTCATATATAATAAAAATAACTTTCGCCATATTAGAAGAAAAGAAAATTTTACCGCAAGAAAGAAAGAATAAGATTTTGAAGAACGTTTAAAACAAGATGGCGCCATTACGGCACCATTACTTAGATACATACCATTTGTGATCTACCTAATACTCTAATCACTCTACAATTTCTACGATTACTGTTCTCATTTCGAGAAGGGTTACAAGCAGATGTTACTGCACGAATTCTAATTCCTCCGTTGATATCAGAGCTATCTAGGGTTAGTGCACCTTCAGCATTCATTAATATATTTCCTTGTAAAATCTGACTGCTTAGATGATGTTGTAAATGAATAGAAACTTTATCTTCAACTTCATCACCATGACAATTAGAAGGAATAGCAATAGCATTATTAGCTTGGATAAGAAAATCTTCATCTTGGTCTACGTTGGTATTATTCCAGTTTTTTTCCTGAATTAATCGGACACCTTGATTTCGTTCTGAACCTAAACCATTTTGGCCAACTAGAAAACTTTTAAAACTCCCAGTTACGCCTCTTGTGAAATATGCATGTCCTCTCATATTAAAGCTAACTTCTAATGAATCAAGCTTCTGACCTTTTGGCAAACGCACATCTAAAAAGACGTTACAATTAATTTCAGAAATATTTCTCGCATATTTACCAGATTCATTTGGAGAAAGCATGGGAACATGAGACTCAAAACTTTGAAATAGAATACTGGCGCTTGAATTATCTGGTGCCATGATGATTTGAGTTACGTCACTTGGACATCCTATACCACCAACTCTTATGTTTTGAAGTTGAAAGCTACTGGCCTTTGCCTGTATAGAGAATGCGAATAAAAATAAAATAGCCACGTAATAGATATGTTTCATAAAGGCCCCCCTGTATTTATATAGATAATAAAATTCTTCATCTTATACAATCGCTATATTCTCTAAAGTGATAATTGATCGCCAGTTGGCGATGCACTTTATCCAAATTCACCATGTGGCGACCAAAGTTATAGGTTTAGTAATTTTCACTTTAAAAAATATAATAAATAAATTAAAAATTTCTTATGACGAGTAATCAATGATTAACTCGAAACAAATTAGAGGGGGAATAAAATGAAATTAAGTTTAAATGTTTTTAAAAGAGTTGCACTATTACTTACATTATCAACTATGCAACTTGCATTTGCAGATTTAAATGACATTCAACTTGGAACACCTGCCTATGGTGGTAATGGATGTCCAGGAGGAACGGCCTCAGTTACTTTAAGTCAAGATGCTAAGTCTTTATCAATTATATTTGATCAGTTTATTGTAGAAGCAGGAAAAGCGAATAGAACAATGGAGAGAAAAAGTTGTAATGTCGCTATTCCTGTACATATTCCACAAGGCTTTAGTGTTTCTATTATCGATGTTGATTATAGGGGATATGTTTCTCTTCCTGCAGGGGCACAAGCAAGATTAACAGCAGAATATTTTTTAGCAGGATCTGCTGGACCGAAATATGACAAGTTATTTATAGGTCAAACTGATTCTGATTATAATTTTTCAAATGTAATTGGAGCTCAAGCAGTTGTATGGTCGGCTTGTGGAGCTGATACTATATTACGTGTAAATGCAGCGATGTTAGTGAAAACTAATCGCTATGGGGATGAAGCTACTGCAACTGTTGATACTGCAGATTTTAAAGCGGGTATGTTATATAAATTTCAGTGGAAACGATGCTCACTTTAATAATAAATTATTTATAAAACAAGGGATCTTAAAACAGGTCCCTTGTTTTTTCTAATTTCAATAAAAAAATTTTTACTTTTCGGCCTCCAGCATATTCACCGACATCTCCAGATGATTTAATTACTCGATGACAGGGTATGAAAATAGGAAAAGTATTTATTTTATTTGCAGTACCAACGGCCCTTGCTGCTTTGGGATGATTTGCATCTTTCGCTATTTCTCCATAACTTTTTGTTTTACCGTAAGGAATTTTAACTAAGGATTGCCAGACATCTTTTTGAAAAGTTGTTCCTATCACTTTCAAAGGAATACTAAATTCAGTTCTTTTACAAGAAAAATACTCATCTAATTGATGGCAAGCTAATTGAATTATTTTACTTGGTATTGACTCTTTAAAGGGAGTAAGTTCAATGTTATTTTTGAAATATACTCCAATCAGAAATTTTTCATCAGCATAAAGATGAAGCTTTCCGATTGGAGAAAAATAGCAATAGTAAAAATATTTCAAAATTTAAAGTTAAGAGTATTCGGTAATGTATTTACCGCCACATCTTTAATCGTAGTTTCAATGTTTTGACCAGCAACTGTTAACCGATAGTCTCCAGGATTAAGTATAAGATGATATGAACCATCCATGTTTCCTTTGTAAGTCATATAATCTGAATATGACTTTCCTGTTTTTCTCTGAATTTTAACAGAAAAATCGGTTACTGGATTAGAGTTAACAGAAACTAGTCCATGTATACCTGGGCCATCTAGTCTATCAAGTAACAATTGCCAACCTTTTCTATTCAATTCGACAGTAGCATTGCGTTTAGAATAATCAGGTTGAAATCCATCACTGCTAGAATTCACCTCAATAACATATGGAATAACTTGATACTCAGCATACATCCAGTCGATATCTCCGCCATCAACTGAATAGAGCGTTTCCCATGCAGTACCTGCAGTATAACCCAACCCTGTCCCAATTTCTTTTCCGATTTTTTCAACTACATCTGCATTTTGTGTCCGTTGTCCCTTACAGCCCATGGGATAAATAACTAACTCTGAATACGAGTGATAGGAAATATCAAAAACAGGTCTAATTTCTTTTACGAAATTCATCATAACTTGTGTTTCTGGCTCTGAGCCAGCACTTGCTCCTCGGTAGTCTTGAGCTGACTTTAGTCCACTAGAACCATTACATGTACCCCATGCATAAGGGTAATTTCTGTTGATATCAACTCCGAAATTTCCACGAGCATTTTTTCTCCACATATTATTATCCGTCCAGACAATATTGTTTCCATCAACGTTAAACATAGGAAGTACCCAAATTTCAGTTGAGTTAACCCAATGAGTGATCTTAGAATTTTTTCCATAGTTAGTAAGAAGTGTTTCAATTATATCTAGCGCGACTTCTGGTCCCATAACTTCTCGAGCGTGGTGCATTCCATTGAATAAGACAGAAGGCTTATTAGCTTGATGAAGATTGGCCTGTTGAGATATTTTTATGGCCCATATCGATCTACCTTGTAGTGATTTACCTACTTCTTTTATCTCTGTAAGTTCTGGGTAGTGCTGATGAAAATCTTTTAGTAAGCGATCTATATCTCCTGACGTTTTATATCGAGAGTCTGGAGCCCTCATTAATAATTTACTCATGGTTACAGTTACATTAAATCCCAT
>JAVHRK010000124.1:0-2428 GCA_036171615.1 Bacteriovoracaceae bacterium | reverse complement strand
GCCGCTGCACTTACTTGCATACTTGAATTGCTGAGTTCATTTGATACTGTTGATAAAACTTTTACCAATTGCTGTGCTATATATATACTAATTATAAAGCAGAGGATACCTGCCACAAAAACTACAACCATTGACACTATTTTTGCATAACGAGCGTAGCTCATAGATTCGGCCACAATTTTTTTATTAACTTCATTGACTGTTCTTTGAAGCTTATCAACTGCATCACTGGCAGGGGCGAGAGTTTGGCGCAACTCCGTCGTGATCATCAGCTTGGCTTTTTCTGAAGCTTGAAGATTGTTTTTTTCTAACTCAGAGAATATTAGCTCAAATATTTTCTTGGATTTTTCCCAATTGGGGCTAAACTTTTGATTAAATAATTCACGAGCCTCTGGGACTATTGGAAGGGCAAGATAATTTTTACTCGCTACATCGATATCACTTAGTATCAATTTCGTTTTTTCTATAAATTTATGTCTTTCCTTAGGATTATTATCGTTACCATAAGAAACCCAAAGCCATCTGAAGCTGGCATGAATTCCAGATTCTAAGTGTCCTAAGTTCTCAACCAATTTTTCTCTTTGATTGTAAGAAACATCTAATTTCTCTGCCAAGCTAGAAATAGCAATAAATCCGGTAATTCCCACAATCAGCAATGAAACCAATGCCAATATACTAACCAACAATAATTTTACTCTTATTCCAGAAAACCATTTTTTCAAGAAATCCTCCAATTTATGTATTATCTAAATCTAAAATCTTTTAATTTGATTGATCATCTCTTCGGAATAAATAGTGCAAGCTTTATGATGTGAATCATAATATTTCATCAAGAAAGCAACAGCTCTAGAAAAAACATGCCATATAATACTGAATTGATTTAACCGCCACAATGGCTCACCTTGTGAGAATAAGACATATGTCATTTTTATTTAGCAGGTTTTATCAATGAAATAAATTGAGCTTTATTGTTTAGTCTTTTAAACTAATTGAATACATATGAAGGCCGTTGGTACTGTAAAGTTTTATGTGTAAATTCATTTTAGCTCTTGAACCAAGGAAGGGATTTCTGAAAAGTAATCGGGTGTCTTTTCCAGTAAACTTCCATTCTTAAACTAATCACGGCCAGCAGATTGTAACAACTTGCTTCACCTGCAATGATCTCCATACTTTTTGTTCTTCTTTTAAATTCTTTATTTAGCCTCTCAATCGGATTCGTCGTTCTTAAAGAAATCCACTCTTCTTTTGGAAACGATAAATAGCAAAGCGTTGATTCAAGAGATCCCTCTAAGCATTTGACTGCTGAAGGCAGAACTTTCTCGTAGCGACGCTTGAAATCTTTAAAAAATTCCATCGATTTTTCCTTGGTAGAGGCATAAAAAATTGAGCGAATATCGTCCGCAACTTTTTGTTTCATGTTTTGCGGAACTTTACAGATAACATTTCTCGCAACGTGAACCTGACATCGCTGTATTTTTGCCCCAGGAAATTCCTCTTTAAAAACTTTTTCTAATCCTGGAAGGCCATCCATAATTCCAAGTTTTATCGCCTGACGATTCAAACCTCTTGCTTTTAAATCTTTAAACAATTGTCTCCATGTGCTAGCAGATTCTTTATCGCCAGCCTGTAAAGCGACCACTTGTTTTATTCCAAATTCATTAACTCCAATCACAACCAGGACACAAACTTTAACTATTTTTTTATCAATTCTCATTGAGAAATACGTGCCATCGAGATACAAATATTTAAAAGTTTCAGTGAAAGTTCGTGATCGCCATTTTTCAACTGACTCAATCAATCGACCTGAGCACTCACTAACTTTACTCGCACTAATTTGCGTACCAAGTAACCGTTCTGATATTAAGGCAAGGCTTCGAGTGCTTTGTCCTAGCAAATATAAAATCGCAACGTCTTCTTCTAGAGAAGCCTCATTCCGTTTATAAGGCTCCAGTACTTTTGTCTGATAATTTCCTTGGCGATCGCGCGGAACCTTTACGTTAAGCTTTCCAAGGCCTTTTACGGCGAAGGTTCTTTGGTAATGGCCATTTCTTAAATGACGATCTGAAATTTCAACTCCAGAAATCCTCGCATATTTTTCGCGGCCCAGAAAAAGTTCAAACTCACAATCCATCAGGCCGTTAACAAAATCTGTCGCCTGGGATTTAATATCAAACTTCATTAATTCCATAATTCCAGAGGCTCCCATTTGAGGGATTTTCTTGGCCATTTCACGCAGTTCTGGTAAATTCACGCTAAGCTGAAGCATCGGGTTCTCCTGTTAAAATTGTTTTTCGCAAAAATATTTAAACAGAGACCCCTTACTTTGGCCAAAAGCTCTAAAAACTCAATTTACACAAGATTTTTTACACCACCAAAAGATCTGAAACCTTACTTTTGAATATTTTACCAAAAGAAATTGCTACTCGAT
>JAVHRK010000123.1:0-2490 GCA_036171615.1 Bacteriovoracaceae bacterium | reverse complement strand
TGGTTTTTTGTCTCCAATAATTGTTCTGAATAAATAGTGTGTAATACCAAATCTTCGTTTTGAATTTGGAGCCTCATTAGCTTTTTTCTGTCAGAATCAAGTTCTGTTAATTTTTTTTGTGCTTCACTTCTTTGGCCTTGAAGTTGTTCACTTGTGCCAGAAAGATTTTTTGTAATAGCATCTTCAATGCCATCCAAATATCCCTCTCTCTGTATGACATGGAGAAAATGATTTACGATTGTAGTTTCAACAAGGTTAGCTTGAATTCTTTTAGTTGAACATTTTACTGTTTGACCTTCAATTGGTCTGTGGGTGTAATATCGAATTACACTGGTTCTGCCGTGGGCAGCAGAACCAACAAGTGCCCGCCCGCATTCGCCACAAGTCGCAATTCCTGAAACCAAATAAATTCTCGTTTGTTTATCACTTAATCTTATGCGCTCGTTCTGGGCGTTATCATCAAGCATTTTTTGAACTATATAAAATGTTGATTCATCAATAATTGCAGGCCAAGAAGCTTTCACCACTTGGTATTTTTCATGCAAACTTAATCCTTTTGTATCCAGGCCCTTCTTCCCTTTATTAACTTCTTTGATGCCAATATAACTTTGATTTCTGAGCAAGTTGCTTAGACTTTGAACGTTCCAGTTTCCGTTACTACTGCTCTTAAATGGGATCTGTATCTCTCTTAGTTTTTCTGCCGTTTTGTAAAGTGATCCCTCTTCAATGTAAATATCAAAAACTTTTTTAACCAATAAAACTTCGCTGGCATTAACTTTAAAAGTGGATTTGTTATTAGGATCAATTTCAAAACCAAGGATTGCAGAACCACCATTACGTAGTCCTCGCAATGCGCGGGAATGGAAATTGAGTGTCACTCTTTCGGAAATTTGTCTGCGCTCAAATTGTGCCATGTTAATCATATTAAAAAGCATCATTTCGCCAGCGGCAGTGGTTGTGTCGAACTGCTCTTTGAGTGACAAGAATTGTGTTTTGGTATCCTTGAAAATGTCGATCAGGTCACAAAAATCGCGAATACTTCTGGATAGACGAGAGATATCTGTAACCAAAACCATGTCAACTCGGCCATTCTTTAAGTCTCTTAACATCCTTTGCAGAGCTGGTCTTTTGGTATCTTTAGCTGAAAGGCCTTCATCTATATAGGATTCAATAACCGTTCCCCAACTGGTTTGCTGCATATTTTTAATATCAACAAAACCATTGAGTCTATGTTTTTGGCTTTCAAGCGAACCTTCAGTGCGCATTGCCTGCTCTTCGGTGGAAACTCTTATGTAGGTTGCAATCTTAAACGACATACGTTTCTTCCTTTATTTCTTTTGCTGGACGTCCACGTTTATAAAGGGCCGCGAACATTACACTCAATATTTTTTGAGCGGACGCTTTCGCCTGAGTGGCTTCGTCTTTGTTAAATTTAGTTGGTATCAATTGAACGCGCAGATGATCGCTGGCTTTTTTATTCCCAGAATTGATCTTCTTACGGGCCATTAAATTACTCCATTTTTGGAAAAACATTTTAAGGTTCATGGCGGTTGATCTCCTCAATAAATGCCTGCGCTTTAGCTTTAGGAAGTGAATCAATATAGCGAAGTAATTTTGCTGTAAGCTTTCCTGCATTTCTAAAACCAGTCTCGATATTCATCACGCCGTTGTAGGTTGAAAGGCAGACAAGCTCTGCAAACTCTTCGCGAGTCAGTCCCAGTTTTTCTCTAATACGTCTAACTTCTTCTGCCTTCACAAGTCCTCACAAATTATTTATCGGTATTTAGATAACATCATTGATGTTTTTATTCGTCAAGGCACTTTTAGCCTTCTTCTTTGGTTGGTCATTGCTTTCTAGTTGCTTTAAAAGCAACGCCTTGAATTCTGTTGGTACTTTTCCAGACTCTTTAGCCTTGCGTAAAATAGCTTCAAGTACTGCAACTTCATCAAAATGCTCTGCTCGAATTTCCCTAATTTCCGCATCACTTAGATTTTCATTAAAACGCATCATTATCCAATTAGCCGCCAGAGTACGATTAATTTTACCACCAATGAACCCATCGTTCACTCGTTCTACAATGGCCGTTAAAGCATCTTGTCCTAATTTTGAAACCGTTATTCTTTGTATCTCTTCAGTTTTATTTTCTTTGAATTCATTACTTCCATAACCATTTTTATTATTTATAGTATTATTTTTTTCATTACCCAGACCAAAACCAACATCCATATCTTTTTCTTTTTCCGTATTTTTTTCTCTTCCTTTTTCCTTATCCAAATTCATACCTACATCCTAACTTCTTAATATTCCCGCCGCCGCCTGTCGTTTATCCCCAGTCCGTGACCACTTTCCATCAACATCGTTGGGGGGGAGTGGTCACGGACGAGCCAGGGGATAAGGCGAAAGGCGGCGGCGGGAAGTCTTCGTTATTATTTATCATTTCAGTAAAAATAATTTCCAGTTAATTTTTTCATATAGCCGGTATTCCGGCT
>JAVHRK010000122.1:0-40774 GCA_036171615.1 Bacteriovoracaceae bacterium | reverse complement strand
AAGTTGATGCAACTTCTTGGTTAGTAGTTCGTGGTTCAGTTTCTCAAAACATCATTCTTGGTGAAGAAAAAGATGTAGCTGGAAAAACTAAATCAAAATTAAATTCTACAAATGTAAATGCTGGTGCAACTCTTAACTTTGGTAAGTTAAAAGTTGACGGTATGATCGGTAATACTGGTGGAGCAAGAGGAACTGGAGCAGTTGGAACTGAAAATGGTGCCCTAACAACTGATAACCTACTTACAAGAGTTGGTGTAACTTACGCATTCTAATTCATAATTTTAATTTATGTACGGGCCCTCTTTTGGAGGGCCTATTTTTACGAAGAGGCACACAATGAATAAAAACATAATATTAGTTGGAACAGCTTTAATGCTTATTTCAACTTCTGCATTTGCAACTAAGGCAAGATTACAGGCCCTTGGTGAAGATAAAGATGGATCTTATTATATTTCTGATTATAGAAATATTTATATAAACCCAGCAGAATTAAATTCTATGGGTAATATGGCCGTACTTGAATGGGGAAACTCGGGTTCAACTGTAAATGGAGCATTAGGTGGCTCTAGTTTAGATTTTGATAATGCGACTAAAGCACAAGGTGGAGTTTTGTATTCGTTATCTAATGGATATAAAATTGGCGCTGTTTTAGGAGATGAAACTGATGTAGCTGCACTTACTAGAATTTTAGCTTCTAATGGTGGTGCTTATGGAACAGGACTTCAATCTGCTGATAATGTTATAGATGTATTCGTAGCAGGTAAAGCCAGTGTAAATTGGGGAGCAAATCTTTTATATTCTAAAACAAAAGATGAAACAACTGCTTCTACAAAACACGATCAAAATGCATACGCTATGAGATTAGGTGTTTCTCAAGATGCATGGAACGCGCATTTATTAATGGCCTTGGGTGCAAAAGCTGACCGTCCAAACGCTGCTTCAACTCCAACTTACAAAGGAAAATTTGGAGCCAGAATTGGTGGAGGGTACGACATGTCTCCAATGCATAAAGTTTTTGGTATGTATGAAAACTATACTTGGGACCAAACAAACGCTACAACTGCAACTCGAAAAGGAACTTTTTCTAAGGGAATACTTGGTTTAGGCCATACTCGAGAAGTATCAGCTGGTTCAACAATGTTTGTTAAACTTCAAGGTGAAATTACACACGTTCAGTTAGACAGTGTTGGTTCTTTGGCTGCTGCTAAAATTGATAGATTGGCTTTCCCCGTTTCAATTGGTTTTGAGCATGCTGCAACTGAATGGTTAGTATTAAGAGGATCAGTAGTTCAAAATCTTTATGGGACAGTAAAAGATGAAGGATTAACTGATAATTTTGGAACGCCAGGAAGTGCAGCTGATTTTACAACTATGGGTAAATCTATTAGATTATTAGCAGCTGGAAGATATGGATCTTCTACATCTGGTAATGGTGGAAAGAAAACACTTGCAAATTCTACAACTGTAAATGCAGGTGCTACTTTTAAACTAGCTTCACTTGAAATTGATGGAAATATTGGTGCAACTCCAGGATCTAGAACTGGGACATTAGGAACTACAAGCAACACTAACAAAGGTGTTCTAGCTCTAGACAACTTAGAAACAAGAGTCGGAGTTACTTACAAATTCTAATCTGTTTTTTTTTCACACAACAAAAGAATTTATATAAGGCCTGAAGAAATTCAGGCCTTTTTTATTACCTTTTGATTAATTTTCTTTAATAAAATCATAATCTTGTGAAATAAAAATTCTATTATGACTTGCATATATTTGTATGAATAAAGGCTTGTGGCAAATTTGCCCAAAGTATGTTATTCTGAAGAGGTATATGTATGGCAGTGATTCGGCCAGATGATTTAGTCATTATTGATGTTGAGATTAACTTTAATTTACAAAATTATTATAAGATTGAAATTGATTTGAACCATATCAACTATGGAAAAAACTTTACAAGAAAAACAGACTTAACAGTAGAGGAAATTAAAATATTGGTTACTAGTTTGCTAGATACAAGAATTTTTGCTCCACATGCGGAACGAGATTATGGAGACGATAGCTGCGAATATTATTATTTAGTAAAAGCATTGAATGGAAAAATCTATAAATTGGTATTTTGTGAGTGCACTGATCGTAAAGGAATTTTGGGCATAATTACCCTACATAGATTGAGGAGATAAAAATGACAGATTTTAACCCATACGATATTGATATTGACAGCATTCCATTATCTACTGAGATAACTGATCCTGAGGTGCTACTAAAGTACAAACTCTCTGCGCAACTAAATAAAATATTTGATACTTTAACAGTCGAAGAGATTGTTGCGAAGACCGGATTGGATCGATCTGATATTTCTCGAATAAGAATTCAAAGTATCAAGCGTTTCTCAATTGATCGGATAATTAAAATTATTTATCAATTGGGGCAAACAGTAAGTATTACTGTGCAGCCAGGGCAAGTGGCTTAGACTGTAGTTAAATGTAAGCTTTCTTCAATATTTATTTGATAAAGATCATTTCCATATATAAAAATATTATTCTACAATAATCATCCAGTATAACCAAGGATGGTCTCTATGAAGTTACTCGCAATTCTCTTTTCTCTTACTTTAGCTACCACTGCATTTGCAATTCCCACTGCACCTTTTGATGCATTAACGACAAAAGTTTCAAGTTCAAACACTGCAGGTTTTGATTTTGAAGGAATCGTAAAACTTTCTAATTGTTCTGGCTCATTAATTAGATTTTCTGGACAGCCAGATTCTGCTAAGGGAGTTGTAATGACAAATGGTCATTGCTTAGCAGGAATGTTTGGTGGAGGAATGCCAAAGCCTGGTGAAGTGATTGTTAACAAATCAGTTTCACGAGCAATGAAAATATTTGATAAAGAAATGAATACTTTTCCAATTAATACAACTCGCATATTATTTGCAGCGATGACTGACACTGATGTTGCATACTATGAATTGTCTCAAACCTATGCTGAAATTTTAAAAAAATATAATATTCGTTCATTTGATTTAGATACTGTGAGACCAATGATAGGAACAGATATTGATATTGTTTCAGGATACTGGGAACGTGGTTATGCATGTAATATTGAAATTTTTATTTTTAAATTAAAAGAAGGTGACTGGTCATTTAGTGATTCAATTCGCTATGCAGATGGTTGCGAAACTATTGGTGGAACTTCAGGATCTCCAATTATTGCAAGAGGAACTCGTACAGTTATCGCAATTAATAATACTGCCAATGAAAAAGGTCAGCGTTGTACTGTTAATAATCCATGTGAAATTAGTAAAACTGGTGACATTGTAGTTATGCAAGATCGTAAATATGGACAACAAACTTATAATGTTTATTCATGTTTGACTCCAGCATTTACTATTGATTTAAGTATTCCTGGATGCGTTCTTCCTAAAGCTAAAAACTAATTTGTCTTAAGGTCTCATAAGCGGCTGCGGTCACTGCATTTGACAAATTCAGTGATCGTATATGCTCAGAAAACATAGGCAAAGTGATAAGTGAGTCATGATATTTATCCATAATTTCTTTTGGAAGACCCTTAGTTTCAGAGCCAAATATTAAATAACAATTTTCAGAAAATTTAGCCTCAAAAAGAGTCTTATCAACTGTTTTAGAAAAGAAAAATAATTTATTAGCATTTGGTTTTTCTGTTTGGACAAATTCTTCAAAATTTTCATAAGTAGTAAGTTTGACATGTTTCCAGTAATCAAGACCGGCACGTCTAACGGCCTTTTCAGATATATCAAATGCCAATGGTTTTATAAGAATTAATTCAAGATTAAGAGCGACGCAAGTACGCCCGATACTCCCGGTATTACCGGGAATTTCAGGCGCAACTAATACTATTTTAAATTTTGACATGTCTTAAATATTTCTTAGGTAATCAACTAAAGTTCTAATGACTAAACCAGATGCGCCTTTAGCTGGACAGTATGGTAAATGTCCTTGAGAATCACCTACACCAGCAATATCTAAATGGGCCCAAGCGATATCATCTTTTAAAAAGTGTTGAATAAATGCTGCGCCTTTAGCTGATCCACCGTGTGGTGTTGAGCCAATATTTTTAAAATCAGCGACAACACTTTTTAAATCATTCTTATGTTCATCAATGATTGGTAAGTGCCACATATATTCATCAGAATTTTTTGCAGATTTTAATAATGAGTCAGCAAGTTTTTGGTTATTAGAAAATAATCCACAAACTTCTGTTCCTAACGCCACTAGAATAGCTCCAGTAAGAGTTGCTACATCAATAATTGCATTAGGTTTTTGGTCACAAGCATAATTAACGACATCACCTAAGACTAAACGGCCTTCGGCATCTGTATTTAATATTTCAACTGTTTTTCCATTTCGAGCTGTAACGATTGAATCGGGCATTGTTGCAAAGCTTGAAATGGCGTTATCTGTAATACCTAAATAACAAGATATTTTGATTGGCAATTTCATCATGACTGCAATTCTAAAAGCTGCATAAACAGTTGCAGATCCGGCCATATCAAATTTCATATTCATCATACTAGGGCCTGGCTTTAATGAGTATCCACCTGTATCAAAAGTTACACCTTTACCAACTAGAGCAATATGTTTTGTTTTAGAGTTTGATTTAGTTGGAGTATAAGTTAAATGGACTAAGCGAGGATCATAGCCTGAACCTGCATTTACAGATAAAAACATTCCCATTTTTTCTTTTTTTAATTCTGCTTTACCTAGTATTTTTATTTTTACATTTTTTAAAGTTTTTGCATCTTTTTCAACTTCGTGTGCATAGTGTTCAGAGTGAACAAAATTTGGAGCTTCATTAACAAAATTTCGTGCAAGAGAAATTGCATCACCAATGATGTAAGCTTCTTCAAGAGCATTTTCAAACTTTTTAGCAGAAGTTTTCTTCTCACTAGTTGCAAAAGTAATTTCAGATAACTTCGCTTTTTTCTTAACTGATAAGTGACGATCAAAGACATAAGCGGCCATATAAATAGATTCTGCTAGCGCCGTGATACTTTCCTCTGCTTGGCCTTTTACAACAAATCCATCTAGGTGCACTGTTGCATTTTCATATTTTGCTGAAATTGCCTTGTAAACAGTTGCTATTTTTTTACGCAAAATCTCTTTAGTCAGTTTGGCCTTTTCGCCAAGACCTACGATCATGGCCGTTTGACCGTTAAGAAGAGTGAACTTGAAAATTTCTCCAAATTCAGCTTTGAAATGTTTTGAAGCAACAGAATGGTAAAAACCTTCTTTTATATCTTCAGGCCAATGGGTGTGAGAAAGAGCTTTTTCCCCTTTAAAGCATGAATGGATTTGTAGTTCAGTAGTTGATTCTTTTGGTGTGAAACTTAATGCAATTTTCATTGGGAAATCTCCTCTTATTATTAAATTTGAGTTAAAATATCACAACCTATGTTAAAAGTAACCACTCGCTATCTTGCTGCTCATTTTATTCCCCCCTTTGTCTTGGGATTATTATTTTTTGTCACATTTCTTATAACATTTTATATGTTTCGAATTTTATCTTTGATTGTGAATAAGGGCGTAGATTTCTTAACAGTGATACAGATGGTTATTAATTTAGGAATGACCTTTACCCCCTTGGCTGTTCCATTGGCTGCTTTTTTTGCAACTATTTATAGTATGAATAAGCTGAGTGAAGACTCTGAGATCATTGCCATGCGCTCATTTGGGATGACTAAGTTTAGAATTTATACTCCATTTTTGATTATCAGCTTAGTAAGTGCTCTCACAATTCACTCTCTTTATAGTGTCTTTATTCCCAAGGCGAATGCTACTTTTAAAAATACTATTTTAAGGCTGACTTCTGCAGGCATGCTTTCAAGTATTAAGTCAGGACATTTTTTCACTGATATTCCTAATGCTACTTTGTTCTCATTTGATGTCTCTGAGGATGGAAATGGTTTTAAAAATGTATTTCTTCATTTGTCAGATCGAGTAAAAAATCAACAGCGTATAATTTTTGCGAAAACAGGAACTTTAATTAAAATTTATGCTGATGACTGGCACCCTCCAGGACTCAGAATGCATTTGAATAAAGGAAATATAGTACGAATTGCTGATGATGGAAGTGAAGTCGAGAAAATATTATTTAAGGAATATGATTTTCCTATTCTGAATGCAAATTTTTCAACTCAGTTTCTAGATAAAGATAGCATGAAAACTAATGCAGAGTTAATTGCTAGTATTGCTCTGAAAAATATTGCAGTTATAAAGGCCCGAGGCACATCTGATTTTTTAAACCTGAAAAAAAATATGATAGGTTCTCAAATTGAGCTTTACTCGCGCTATATGGTTTTTCCACAGATTGTATTATTCATTTTATTAGGATTTTCATTGGGAATGAAAAGAGGAAGAGGGCCTTCTGGTGGAAATAGCACTCGCGCTATTTTAATACTTTTAAGTCACTTTATACTTTATTTTGTTGGTATAAGTATTTCAAAGAGCGGAAAGCTTGATCCATGGATTGCAAGTTTTCTTCCATCTATAGTTTTAATGATTGTATCAATTTATTATTATAAAAAATTAGACTGGGCCAGTTAAGGGACAGTTGTAACAACTGATCCATCTGTCTGAAAAATAAAAAGTGGTTCAGTATATTGAGATTTTAAACTTTCTGGAAAAACTAAATTTACGGGACCTGATTTTTCTTTAAAGGTAATTAAGCTTTTATTGTGGAACATTTTTATTGTTTTTGTGTTGCCAAGGAACAAACGAATGTTTGATCCATGAAGAAATAGTGTTCTTCCTTGGCGTAAAACATATTTTTTAATTTCTGCTTTATCTACTTTATAGGTTACCCATGAATCTCCATCAGCGGCATTTAAAAAAACAAATTCTTGACCCTTGGGAGGCAAAATTTGAAATTTTGCGGGTAAGTATTTTTCAATAATTGTTTTTTGTTCCTCTGGAGGAAGCTCAATTATTGTTGTTTTAACGGGAACTATTTTTGCTGGGGTGGGAGCAGGGGCCAGTTTGCTGTCTTGAATAATATTAACAGGCATAATAGGTGGGGAAGATTTAATTTTCTCTTTTAGTGCTGTTGGAACATTTTCAACAACTGGTTTTGGTACAGATTTAGTTTTATGATGCACCGTCGTTAAAACAGTTGGAAGCTTAGGTTGTGTATCTTCTGATGGGCGGTCTAGATATGATTTAATATTGATCCCTAATATGGCAATAAAAATTAATCCTAAAAATATTTTTGCGACCAGGCTGCTTGAAGTGAGGGCATTATTTTTTAAGGAATTAAAATATCCCTGTGAATTGCTGGGTAGATAGACATCAGTCGGATTTAATTTTTTTGTAGGTGCATTTTCCTGATAGCCTTCTTCCAGAAGCGATAACGCCATTTTTAGTTCAATATCTAAAACTTTTGCAGTTGATTTAACAAAGCCGCGTACGTAAATTTTACTTGGAAGTTTTAATAACTCATCTTTTTCTAATAATTCTAGTAATCCTAAGTGAATTTTAGTTTGATGAGAGATCACTTTTAATGAAAGATTTTTTTCTTCGCGCTTTTCACGAATTAATCTTCCAATTGTCATATTTGTTTGTTGTTCATTTGTATTCATATATTAAAATCTTGGCGAATCTGAAATGGTTTCAGTTTGCTGTTTGTTATTTGATATATTATCTTCTTCAGAATCTGAATTTTGTGCCAATCTTTTTATTTGATTTGTAGCCATTTTTTGAAACTTACTATCGGGAAATTTTGAAATGACTTCTTCGAATTTTATTTTAGCATCTTTCTTTTTCTCAAGATTTAAAAGTGTTATTGCCTGTTGGTAAAGTGGAGCGGGTTCACTTACACATAATCCAAGGCCAGCTTGTCTAAATGAGTGTAGGGCCTCTTTAAATTTATATTCTTCCGCGTAAAGTTCACCAAGTTTAAAATTTGCAATACAATAATCATCTTTTTCTTTGATAGATTTATTAAGATTTTCGAATGCGCTTTTGCGATCACCTTCTGACAAATCAAGCATCGCCAAATTGTAATATGTTCTATATTGGTTTTCATATGTGAGGTTACTTAAAACTTTTTCATAAAGATTGCGGGCATCTTTATATTTCTTTTTTTCAAAATAAATTGAACCCAAATTAATTTTAGCATCAGAATTTTTATCATCTAGAGAAATAGCTTCTTTTAATTCAATTTCTGCTAAATTCATTTTTTCTCTAAAATAATAGGCCATACCTAGATTATTTCTAATTTTAGAGTCATTGGGTGATAACTCTTTTGCTTTTAAGAGATTGGTAAGTGCACCGAGATAATCTTTTTTAATCAGTTCGCCAGTGCCTTGAGTATAGTAAAGCTCTGCTTTTTTTTCTTCGGGAGTTTGATCCTTTATTTTGTTAGATGAACATGAAGTGATAATGAGTAAAAATGTTGTTAAATAAATTATTTTTTTCATACTTATATCCTACATGCTATGGTTTCTTCTTGTAAATAAGCCTACTGTTTCAAAATGATGAGTAGCAGGAAATAAATCGACAAGTGAAACTTTTTTTAATTCGTAGAGGGACAAGAGTGGGAGTGTATCTCTTGCAAAGCTTGTACTTTGACAACTAACATAAATAAATCCCTGTGGTGCGAACTCTAAAATAAATTCAGATAAATTTTTTAAGCCTGATCTTGGCGGGTCAATTATCAACCAATTTGCTTTCTTACAGGATTTTTTAAGAGTGGTAAGTGCCTGGGAATTATAAAGATCTAGTGATAAAAATTGTTGATGATCATTTGGTTTTGGAGTCTGAGTATAGAAGTCAACAACTAGTGATTTTTGAGATAAGTTTTTTGAAAGATTTCCATTTCCTCCAAACAAATCAATTACAAAATCTTGTTCCTTGAGAGAGATTTGTAAAATCTTAGTAACTAGATTATTTAGCTCTAGGTTCATCTCGGCATTGACTTGAGTGAAACCTCCGTCTGCATAAGCTCCGTTCACCTTTGTTTGAATAGAATTATCTTTAAAGTAAATTTCGATATGGCCTTGGTTGGGTTGACCATGAAGTAATGAAATCCAGTACTGATTTAAGTAAAGCTTAGAAAGTTCAGCTTTAATTTCAGGAATTCCCATGAGGCAATTAGGAACTTCTATGATATTGAGCTCAGTGTTACGAAATCCAAGTAATTTTTGATCTAAGTCGTAGTGCAATTGGAGGCGATTTCGATAACCAATCCGACTTTGAGACTCGACATATCCAATGTCTTCAATCGAAAATTTAGTAAGCTGTCTCTTAAGAGAATTTAATTTGTATATTTTTTCATTTTCATAGGTTGTATGTAGAAAATCACAACCATTACATTGATTAAAATGAGTACATGCTGGAGTAATTCGCTCAGGTGAAGTCGAGGTTAAAGTTTGTAGTTCAGCAAATTGAACACCCTTTTTGCTGGATAATAGGCGAGCATCTCCGACTTCTCCAGGAAGAGTCTTTTTAATAAACGTAACGCATCCATCTTTTTTAGATACGCCTTGTCCAAGTGGATCAATATGTTCGATATTAAAGTCTATTTTCATTCTATAACTACTAATGATAAGCTCTTTCGATATTAAATTCAATCAAGGTTTCAATGGATCAAAAATTTATTCGAAATTTTTCTATTATCGCACACATCGATCATGGAAAATCTACACTTGCTGATCGAATCATGGAAGCTACACACGCGGTGACCAGTAGAGAAAAAAAAGATCGATTATTAGACAATATGGATTTGGAGCGTGAGCGTGGAATAACTATCAAAGCACAGGCAGTTCGAATTGCTTATGCCGCCAAGGATGGAAACACATATTATTTCAATTTAATCGATACTCCTGGTCATGTTGATTTTTCATACGAGGTTTCACGATCGCTAGCTTCATGTGATGGGGCACTTTTGGTCGTCGATGCCTCTCAAGGCGTTGAGGCACAAACTTTAGCCAATGTGTATATGGCCCTTGATAATAATTTAGAAATTCTAACTGTTATTAATAAAATTGATTTACCTCATGCTGATGCTCCAAGAGTGAAGCAAGAAGTGGAAGATATAATTGGTCTTGATACTAGTGATGCTTGCGAAGTGTCGGCTAAATCCGGAATTGGTATTGATCTTTTACTTGAAAAAATTGTTGAAAGAATTCCCCCTCCTAAAGGAATTGCCACTAATCCACTTCAAGCACTAATTTTCGATTCTTGGTTTGATGTTTACCAGGGAGTTGTGTGTTTAGTAAGGGTAATGGAAGGAACATTAAAGAAAAGAGAAAAAATATTTTTAAAAAATGCTGGTCAAGAATATGAAATTTTAAAAGTGGCAGTTAATTCTCCTTTTTTTACAGAAGTAGATGAGCTTTCTGCTGGTGAAGTAGGAATGGTGATTTGTGGTATTAAAACTATTCGTGATGTTCATGTTGGTGACACTATTGTTCATGCCAACAAAAAAGAGACTCCAAATCTTCCGGGATACACTGAAAGCAAACCCATGGTATTTTGTGGTATCTTTCCTGTTGATTCTCCTGATTACGAAAATTTAAAAGAGTCATTAGAAAAGCTAGCACTTAATGATGCTTCTTTTACCTATGAACCAGAATCTTCAGCTGCTCTTGGGTTTGGATTTCGCTGTGGATTTTTAGGTCTTCTGCATATGAATATTATTCAAGAGCGCCTTGAAAGAGAATTTGATCTTGCATTAATTTCAACTGCACCATCAGTGAGTTATAAAGTTTTAAAAACGAATGGAGTAGAAGTTACATTTTCTAATCCAAGTCAGATGCCTGAGCCTGGTCTTATTGATAATATTAGTGAACCAATGGTTCAGCTTTCTATACACGTACCAAATGAATTTGTTGGACGGATGATTACTCTCTGTGAAGAACGTCGTGGAATTCAAAATCAAATTAAATATATAACTGCTGAACGAGTTTTATTAATTTATGATTTACCTTTGTCTGAAATGGTATTTGACTTTTATGATAAACTAAAAGGTTTAACAAAAGGCTATGCTTCAATGGACTACGAATTTAAAGATTATGCGCAGGCAGATCTTGTAAAGGTCGATATTTTATTGAACGGTGATAATGTTGATGCACTTTCTATTGTTTGCCATAGAGACAATGCATTCTATAAAGGCCGGGATTTGGTGCAGAAATTACAAAAATTAATTGGTCGACAGCAATTTGATGTTGCAGTCCAGGCGGCAATTGGTGCTAAAATAGTAGCTCGTGAAACAATAAAAGCACTACGTAAAAACGTTTTAGCAAAATGTTACGGTGGTGATATTTCACGTAAAAGAAAACTTCTTGAAAAACAAAAAGAAGGAAAAAAACGAATGAAAATGGTTGGAGCTGTTGAAGTTCCGCAAGAAGCATTTCTTGCAGTATTACAAGTGGATGAGTAATTATGAATACTGAACTCAGAGAGCATTTTGAAAAAGCACTCGATATTTACACTCAAGGTGTACATTACGAGACATTATTAGAAGCAAAAAAAGAATATTTTGAAATCACTGGTCAGGCCAATGATGATGATAATGATTTTGAAGCTCGTATGAATTCATTTAATGAATGGTATGTTTTACAATTTATTTCAAAACGTGGAACACGTACTGTTATTAGTGATTACTTAATCAATAATCCAATTAATGATTTTCTGGCAAAATCACTTTCATCTGTTAATTACTCTCTCTATGAATATGTAGGAAAAAATTTAAGAGGTGCCGACGTCCTTTACGACATGCTTCATGACAAGAAAATTCCGCTACCGAAAGGGGGAATTCTGCCTTCTATTATCAAAGATGATATTTTTGTAGGTAGAGTTTTAAGCTTTGAAGACAAAAATCACTTAATGACGGGCCTTTGTGTTATTCCTAAAGAAGTGAGATCAATTCTTAAAAAAGAATGTAAAAAAGTTCGAAATCTCAAAAATCCCAACGAAGAATTAAAATTTCTTTTAAAAATTGAATCATTTAAAACGAAATGGATTCGTTATGGGCATGTCGATGCAACAAAAATCTTTAAATTCGTTTAAGCTCTATGGTTTTGGAATTCTAAAAAATGGAGTTAAGTTTGATTTTCCGTTTAGGGAGAGTCTGCTCTCTTTTAAATCTCTGGTAGATAAAGCCTATTATGTCTTAGGTGATAGTGTAGATAACACCAATGAAGAATTTAAAAAATTTGAATTTTGTTTAACTGAATATTCGACATGGGATGCTTCCCTTAAAGATGGCCTGGTCATTTCAGTAGAAACCAATAAGGCCATTGATTTTTTAAAGAGATCAATTGAGCTAGAAAATTCTTGGGGGATTTATCTACAAGCAGATGAAGTACTTCACCAAGATGATTATGATTTAATTAAAAGTGATATTATAAAAGCAGATGCCCTAGGATGTGATGCCATAACGTTTAGATATTTACACTTTTGGAAAACTCATCACCATATAGCTATTTCAAAAAACTGGTACCCTAAAGAAATCAGAATCATTAAGCTTGATTCTGACATAGTTTCTTGCGGAGATGGACAGTCGTTTACTAATTATAAAAAAGTATTTAATTCAGAGTCCAGGATTTTTCATTATGGCCATGTTCGAGTGGCCGAAGCGTATGAACAAAAAATGCAATTCCAGGCCTCATTTCATTTTAAAGGGCTTCGTTATTACAGAAAACGATTGAAGAATAGATTAGATCGGATGAAGCAGAAAGCAATTGAATATTATGGGACTCATCCACTCGTGATGAAAGATCGAATTTTAAGAATGCATGATGTTTGGGAACTACCAGCTCAAAAAATTATTTATATTTTAGGCAGTAAAAAAGATTATTCTGAATTAATGATTAACTCTATCAATGTTAATGAAATCTTTTGGGTAGATTCAGAAAAAGAGATACCTCGTAACTATAGATCTCAGGCCGTCATTACTAACTCATTTCTTGAAGAAAAATGGAGCAATGATTGCAGATTAACTCTGCAACTATCTGAAAAAAAAATTGGATTGAAATACAACAAATGATTAAATTATCAATAGTGATTATTACATTTAATGAAGAGAGAAATATCGCTAGATGTTTAGAGTCTATTAAGGAAGTGGCCGATGAGGTTCTGGTCGTTGATTCACTGTCAACAGATAGGACCAAGGAAATTTGTATCAATTATGGAGTGCGCTTTATTGAACAAAAGTTTTTAGGATATGTTGAACAAAAAAACTTTGCACTTGAATTGGCAAGTTATGATTATGTATTGTCCCTCGATGCAGACGAAGCATTATCGCCCCAGTTATTAGAAGAAATCATTAAAGTTAAAAAAAATTTTAGCAGTGAAGGCTACAAATTTAACAGGATAACAAATTACTGTGATAGTTGGATTCGTCATTGTGGATGGTATCCAGACACAAAACTCAGATTGGTAAAAAAATCAGCTGCACATTGGGTTGGGACTAATCCTCACGATGTTTTAGTTTTGAAGGATAATCAACCAGAGATTCACCTCGATGGAGACTTATATCATTACTCTTATTATACTATTTCGGAACATATACGGCAGGTAAATAAGTTTGCAGAGATTGAGGCCTATTCTTTATTTAAAAAAGGCAAAAGGGCCTCTATCGTTAAACTTGTTACAAGACCGATTTATCATTTTTTTAAGGATTACATTCTTAGACTTGGGATCCTTGATGGTTATCGTGGATTTATTATTTGTTTTATTGGTGGAATTTATACTTTGTTAAAATATGCCATTATGATGGATTTAAATAAACAAGATTAAATATTTTGTGAGTTGAATTCTTTACCTACTAATTTCCATAATAATCTTTTAAAATCCCAACGAGTAAAAGTGAATAATGCTGATAAGTAACTTGGTAAAAATCTTAAAAGATAGCTTCTTTTAACGAAATAATTATTCATACCTTTTCTTGCGATAACAATATAATTAAATTTTTTAAGATATTGTCGAACTGCCTTATCTTTATCTTTTGTATTATCTTCAGCAACAATTAATCTTGGTTGAAAATCATTGAGGTTGAGGCTTTTAAAGACTTCTAATTCATGGCCCTCAACATCCACTTTTAAAAAGGAAAAATCTGTTGGAATATTATTTGGGGGAAGTAGGTTTTGAAGCATTTTACATTCAACCATTTTTTTCTCTATAGTTCCGGAATTCTTCTTTACCAAGTCTTCAAACTCTGGAGAGTAGTTAAATCTTGAAAGTCCATGCAGATTTCCTTCGCCGGAAACAATGTTAAATTCTAGAGGAGTTTCTACACTCGAAATAGCACAATTGATAATTTTGCTAGTACGTTTTGCTTGTAGGCTTGTGATTAAGATGGGGTTCGGTTCAATTAAGAGACCAGACCATCCAGTTTTTTCAAGTGTATATGTCATGCTATTCGTAATTCCATCATTCGCTCCAACATCAACAAAAGTTTTATTTGTTAAGTGTAATTTTTCTAGGAAACTAATTGCTGAATTATCCATTTATCTCTCCGGGGATATTTTACTTAAACTCTTCCATTTCTTTTTCACTAGGCTTTTTTCCGGCCATTAAATAGGGAATAACTCCTAATAAATTAACAGAAAGACCAACTAAAAAATATAAATTAAAAAGGGATGCTCCATTTTGAATTTTTACCATAGTAAATAAATTTGCAAATAAGGCATGGCCTACGCCCAACCCACCTGGAGAGATGGGGATAGCAACTGCAATCATTCCAATTGGTATAAACGTAAAAACATACGGCAATGGTAAGTGTCCAACATAAAATGGGGAAATAATTGTCCAAAACGCTAAAACTCCAAAAAATTGAATGACCACACTTAAAAGAAAACAGATGAAAATTTCTTTTTTATTTTCTCTGAGTGAAAAAACTTGATGGCAAATAGTACTTATTTTTTTAGGTAAAAAATGTAAAAGACTATTTTGGTATCTAATTGGAGACAAGAGGATTAAGAAAAAAAATGCTGTTCCTAAAAATAAAAATAAATTTAGTAAAATAATATGTGAGATTTGTGGCGAAATTTTGGAAACTTCATTGAAGTAAAGAAGACTAAAAAATCCTGATAAAAAGAGTAATCCAGATAGTCCAACAATTCGATCGAGTAATGCAGATGTGATCAGAAAAGTTTTAGTAAATTTGGAATCCAGTTTTTTAACGTAAACTAATTTAACTAAGTCGCCGGTAACGGCACCTGGCAAAATGGAGGAGAAAAAGAAACCAATCCAATTTATTTTTGCAAGTTCGAAGTAAGGAATTTTGTGCGATGATTTAATTTCTAACAAAACTTTATAGCGATAAATCCCAATGAAGCATTGAAAAAGATAAAGCATAATTGCAATGAGCCAAAAATAGCCAACATGAAATGACTGACCCACCAGTGAAAAATCAAGCTTTCCACTTGAAATAAGCCAATAGATTAAGCCAAAGGCAAAAATAAACTTTAGTAGCATTTTCAACATACAAAAATTTAGCATAATTGTTTCTCGGGTGCTATCCTACATTTCGAATTGAGGGAGAATTTATGAAAGTTTCAGTTATTGGTACAGGGTATGTTGGATTAGTGAGCGGGACATGTTTTGCAGAGATCGGACACGACGTTACATGTATAGATATAGATCCCAAAAAAATCGAAATGTTAAAAGCAGGAAAATCCCCCATATACGAACCGGGACTTAATGAAATTCTTGAACGGAATATTAAATCAGAACGTTTACACTTTTCTGTGAATTATGAAAGTGTAAAAAAGGCCAATGCTGTATTTCTGGCAGTAGGAACGCCTTCCGCAGATGATGGTCGGGCCGATTTAACTTATCTTCGGGCCGCAGCTATTCAAGTTGCTCAAAATATAGCTGACGATGCAATCATTGTTATTAAATCGACTGTACCAGTTGGAGTGTCTGTAGAATTACGTAAATTAATTTCTGAAAATACCAAGAAACAATT
Organism: Bacteriovoracaceae bacterium; assembly: GCA_036171615.1. Taxonomy (GTDB): domain Bacteria; phylum Bdellovibrionota; class Bacteriovoracia; order Bacteriovoracales; family Bacteriovoracaceae; genus Bacteriovorax. Next base: position 24,829 of record JAVHRK010000122.1, on the reverse strand, counting down.
TCATTTAGTTAATAATCCTGAATTTCTTAAAGAAGGGACTGCTGTTGAAGATTTTATGCGACCTGATCGAGTGATTATAGGTCATCAAGATCCTGCGGCCTATGCGGTAATGGAAGAACTTTATGCACCTCTTGTTCGACAAGGAAATCCCATTTATGGAATGAGTAATCTTTCAGCAGAAATGAGTAAATATGCAGCTAATTGTTTTTTAGCAACTAAAATTTCTTTTATCAACGAAATAGCCAGACTATGTGATGCAACTGGCGCTGATATTGAAGAAGTTCGTAAAGGGATTTCATCAGATAAGCGAATCGGCGGACATTTTCTTTATCCTGGACCCGGTTACGGTGGATCATGTTTTCCAAAAGATGTTAAGGCACTTATTGCCACAGCAGAAGATCATGGAATCAATTTAAAAATTGTTAATGCTACTGAAGAAGTAAATGAAGAACAAAAAATTTATATATTTAATAAAATTAAAAAATATTTTAAAGGTGATTTAAAAAATCGTACTTTTTGTTTCTGGGGAGTTGCTTTTAAGGCCAATACTGATGATGTTCGAGAAGCCTCCGCAATAACTATGGCACAAAACCTTATTAAAGAAGGAGCAACAGTTCATTTCTTTGATCCTGTTGCCAGTGAAAATTTTATTCATGAAATGAATAAATATCCAACTTGCACAGGCAAGATCAAGGCATTTAATAGTAAGTATGATGCACTTAATGGTTGTGATGGACTTGTGACAATGACAGAGTGGAGAGAATTTAGAGCTCCTGATTTTAATGAAGTAAAATCTCGTTTGAAAACAAAAGTTATTTTTGATGGAAGAAATCTGTATGAAACACATAAGATTTTAGAAGAAGGTTTTGATTATTTTGCTGTTGGGAAATTTATTAAATGAAAATAGCAATTATTCAATTAACCTCTACACTGGACTATCAATTAAATTTAGAAAAAATTCGTAATTTTTTATCGATAGCAAAATCTAGGGAGGCAGTTGCAGCTTTTTTACCGGAAGTGTTTTATTCAATCAGTGATGGGGTAACTCCGTCCCCGTATTTAGTTGAAAAAGATAATGTACATTATAATCAAATTAAAAAATTAGCGGTTGATTTTCAGATAGCACTTATCGGTGGATCTGTAGCAACTTCGCTAAATGGTAAAGTAGTCAATCGCGCACTTAATTTTGATAAATTTGGTAATGATCTTGGACACTATGACAAAATACATTTATTCGCTTGTGACTTACCTGATAAAAAAATATCAGAGGCAATTAACTACACTGCCGGATCAGAATATAAAATGATTAATTTTGAGGGAGTTAAAGTTGGCCTTGGAATATGTTTTGATGTTCGATTTTCTGAACAAGCACTTTATTATCGAAACCTTGGGGCCCAAATATTAACCTTCCCGGCGGCCTTTACTGTCCCAACTGGCAAAGCACATTGGCACACTTTACTTAAAGCCCGGGCCATTGAAAGTCAGTGTTTTGTCATAGCAGCTGGTCAGTGGGGCCAGCATAATGAAAAAATTCAAACCTACGGTCATTCACTTGTTATTGATCCATGGGGAGAGGTATTGTTAGATTTAACAGAGGGTGAAAAAGTTGAAGTTGTAGATTTGGATCTAACTCGAATAGAATTAATTAGACATTCAGTTTTAATGAATAGAGGTTAAGATGAAATTATTTATTTTACTAAGTTTTCTTTTTCTCAGTGAAAGTTTATTTGCAAATATGTATTTTAGTACAGAATATCAAGAAGCAACAAAGCCTCCTGTTATAACAAAACATCATATTTTTCTTAATAAAAGATACCCTATCAATTATACCAAAATGGCCTACGCCTTAACACTTACAAAAATTGAAAGTGATAGAGGAACTCTAGAAACAGAAACTTTTATCATAGATAAAAAGGGCAAAAGGGAATTTTCCGCAGGGGGAATTGCTAATTTTTTTATTGGAAAACCAATCAAACTTGAACAGTTTTCCAGGTCAGGGAAAAGAGAATTTATATTGAAAATAATTCCTGAAAAGATTGTTCCTTAATGACATCAAAATCGAAATTATAACTATCGCCTTTATATTCAAGGTATATATTAACAGATGTACCGTATTCTAAATCTTCTAGATATTTATCTTGAAGATTAATTTTTTGATATAATCTGTCGCCTTCACAGTCTAAGTTTGCTTCAACTTCATTTGATTTTTTTAAATACTGGTAAGTTCCATAACAGTCTGTGTCTGTAAAAATACCAATTTGTGTTGCTTCGATAATATTATTTGGAAGGATATTTGCTTTTAAGTGAACAATGCCTCTCATTTCATATCTTCCTAGGACGTTTTGTTCATTTAATGGGGTTCTGGCAAAAGCATTAGTTGATAGCGACAAAAGAACGAGAATTATTTTAAACATAGTTACTCCAAAGAATTTGCAAAATCATATGATGTGAAGATGTGAATTGAAAAGCTCAAAAAGGTAATAAATTCTCAGCTCTTTCATTAAAAATGTAAGTTGGGTGAGCTTGATTAAGCTTTTCTCCATTTATGACTTTTTGATATAGCGCAAGATAAGCACTAGTATGCTTTGCAATGCAAAATTTCTCTTCGACATATTTTCTTATGACAAGAGGATCAAATTTTTTAGGAGGATTTTTTAAAACAGTAAGAAGCTCATGGTGGTCTTTAACGATGATTCCTGTTTCATTGGTAATAAGTTCTGGCAAACTACCATATGGAGAAGCAATTACTGCAAGTCCCTGGCTCATGGCCTCAATCACTGCTATGCCAAATGGTTCGTGCCATCTAACTGGGAAGATTAGGGCATCACAGTTTCGAATGAGTGTTAATTTTTCATCGCCACCCATTTGTCCATGACTATGAATAAAGCGAGATAATCCCCACCAACGTCCTCCTACTATTTGCAAATTTTTGTGAGCAGATCGACATGTAGAGACTGCATGAGAAAGATTTTTTACACGCCAAGAAGCCTTGGCAAGAAATAAAAATTGATTCCATTTTTTTTCTTTTGGCATAAAGGGATATTCTGTTAAATCAATTGCATTGTGAATAAATTGATTTGAGCCATGTATTTGAGCGTGCTTGGCAGAAACAAAAACTGAGTTTGTTGATAAAACTTCACCAATTTTACCATTGCCGTGAACAGTATTTATAGTCGGAATTTTTCCTGAGACAGTATGATTAATATTGAGATGAATGATGTCTGTATCAGGTGGGATAAGATGTTGCCAGTCAGCACTTGGATCGTCTGGTAAATGTATTAATTCAATTCCATATTCAATAACTTTTGAGTTTTTGTTGCCCAGTAAAACAACATGATGACCAAGACGAACTAATTCTTTCATATGCCAAAACAAAATTCGCTCAATACCGCCATAGCCAATGACAGGGAGTAGACCGTGGTGCAAAAAAACAATTTTCATATTGGTCGACCTTTTTGCAGATCGAGGAGTTTAGAATATTTCAGTAATGCAGAGAGGGAATTAATAGAGCAAATAATAAATCCATAACGGCCATCCAGAAAACCTAATTTAAAAATATAATCTCGTAAAAATTTTAATAGAGGTCTTGTGTATATTTTAAAAAGTGAAGATTTTTTACCTTTTGCAAAAGCGGCCCTGGCTGCAATTGTGGTAAATTTATTAGTTTGCGCTATATGAGAAGCTATCGATTCATAACTATAATGGTATAAATCCCCATTTAAAAAAGTTGATTTTAAATTATTTTTCATCGTCAAAATATCATGAGGATTTGTTCCTAACCAGCTGGCCGAATTTTTTTTAACAAGACGAAGTTTGGTATCTGGATACCAGCCACAGTGATAAATCCACTGACCTGAGTAATTAGTTAGACGGTTAAAGCGGTAGCCATCTTGGGAGAAGTTTTCTTTAATCTTTAAGATTTCTTTCTCAAGCTCTGGAGATAGTGCTTCATCTGCATCGAGACTTAAGACGTAATCATATTTGGCATTAAAAAGAGCATAATTTTTTTGTTCGATATGACCCTCAAATTTATTTTTTATAAATCGAGCACCAAAATCAGAGCAAATGTCTTCAGTGCGATCTGTAGAAAATGAATCTACTACCAGAATTTCATCTGCAACTGCTTTGATTGAAGAAAGACAACGACCTATATTTCTCTCTTCATTAAAAGTAATAATTACAACAGATAACTTAATCAATTGAAAACCTTTGCTATTTTAGAATGATTTTATTGTATCTCAAATCTGAATTTTTTTGTATGAATTTATTGTTTCAATTGCACATTTTGACCAGCTCCATTTGTTTTTCCATAATTCAAGATCAATGATTTTAAGATTTCCGGAGGAAATAACCTGTTCAGCTTTAGAGGCAATGTCTTCGATTGATGCAGGATTGCACTGGTGGCAATATTCGCCAGCAATTTCGACTAAAGAAGTTGAATGAGAAATAAGTACACGGCCATTTAGTGAAAGTGCTTCTATAACCGGAATTCCAAATCCTTCGTACCAGCTGGCGAACATTAAGCAACTTGTATTTTTTAAGGCGTATAATTTTTCAGTTTCATTAAGATACCCAGTTAAAAAGATAGAGTCCTTATGTTTTGAGGCCAAAATATAATTTTCCACATCTTCATACTTAAAACCAGGAGAACCGGCCAAAATAAAAATTAAATCTTTATTGCTTTTTTTTAAAATTTCAAAGGCCTTTATTTGATTAATTAAATTTTTTCTTTCTTCTATATTTCCTAAAAATAATAAGAATGGTCGATCTTTGATTATATTGATTAAGCGATTTTCTAAAGCAATAGATAGAGAATTATGAAAATCACATCCGTGATAAATGACATCTATCTTCTCTTCTAAAGTGGGAAATAGTTTTAAAATTTCATTTTTAGTAAAATGAGAGACGGCTATAATTCTTTGAAGATCGCTATTTAAGGTTTTGGAGATAATTAATCTTCTTTTAGCAGCAAAATCAGAGTCTAACCATTTATCCTCAAAGGGTTGCATGTCGTGAATGGTAACGATTTTTGGACCTGCTGAAATGGTATTAATTTTATGATCTGTGCCATGATAAAGTATTTTTTTACTTAGAAGTGCAGGAGGAAGAAAGTCGACATCATTACTTAAATGTTGATGAACAATATTTTTCTTCTTCCATCTATTCCATTTTAAAACAGGCTTAACTTCATCACCTAAAATTGCTTTTAGACCTAAAAATAAATTTTTGTTATAAATTCCTATGCCTGAAATTTTTGAAGAAGTTAATGGAGAACAATCTAAATATATTGTCAAAAGTACATCCGTCTTTAAAGATTATTATCTGGGATAATAATATCTTACTTAAAGAGGAAGAACAACGGGTTGCTATTAGCAACCCGTTAAGATTTATTTTGCCAATTTTGCTAATTGTTCTTCGTATTTTTTAGCATGTGCTTGCTCAACCTTCGCAAGGCCTGTAAATAATTTTGAAATTTTGTCTAAATTTTTCTTAAAAAACTCAGCATGTTCTTTGGATTCAGCAGCTTGGTCTTGGAATTCTCCAACCGCCATTTGTTGATTTTCCTCTTTAGCAGTCTTCTCAAATGATGGATACATTTCTGTATATTCATAAGTCTCACCAGCTATTGCTAGCTTTAAAATATCTTCTACCGATAAACTATCTTCAGGGAATAAAAATCTTAGATGTCCTTCAGCATGTCCAATTTCATGTTTGGCAGTCTCTTCGAAAGCAATGGCAACTTCTTCATGTCCTTTCTTACGTGCAAGTTTGGCAAAATATAAATATTTTTGATAGGCCATACTTTCACCTGCGAATGCTGATTCTAAATTCTGTACTGTTTTAATTGTTTTCATGTATTGCTCCTTATTTGTAGTTTTTCTCTCAAATCAGTATCGTCTATTTATGAAAATAGATATAATCGATTGTTTTTATACTCCTATAGAGATAATCTATATAGATGACTATTACTCAAATTGAATATGCATTAGCTGTTTATCAGAAGCGAAATTTTGTTCTGGCGGCAAAGCATTGTCATATAAGTCAGCCAACGCTTTCTATGCAGCTGAAAAAACTGGAAGAGGAAATAGGACATGTCCTATTTGATAGATCTAAATCTCCCATGATCGTGACCGAAGAGGGAGAAAATTTTATTGAACAGGCAAAAAAGGTATTACTTGAGTACAAAAAACTTTATCAAAAAGAAGAGAAGGAATTAAAGGGAGAATTAATAATTGGAATTATTCCATCTGTTGCACCCTATTTAATTCCATTGTTTTTGCCACATTTTTTGAACACTTATCCCAAGATCAGTATCCAATTTAAGGAAATGCAGACTCATGAAATAATTGAAGAGTTAAGAAGAGATGAGATACATGCTGCCATACTGGCCACACCTTTAAAAGAAAGTTTTCTCATTGAGAAAGTTCTCTACTACGAACCATTTATTCCTTATATTTCTGAGTCACACAAACTGGCAAAAAAATTCTTAATAGACCCAAGTGAAATTGATGGAGAAGGACTTTGGTTATTAGAGGAAGGGCATTGTCTAAGAACACAAATCCTAAAATTATGTTCTTTGCAACGTCGATCTGCCTTACCAGTATTTAGTGGAGGAAGTTTAGAAACACTAATGAGGCTAGTAGATCAAAATCATGGGATGACAATTTTGCCTTTTTTAGCTTTAAGTTATGCTCGCAAAGAAAATATTCGTAAGTTTTCAAATCATATTCCAGTAAGAGAAATTAGTATTGTGACTTCAAGAAATTATTACAAAGAAAACTTACTACATGCTTTAGAGCTTAGTATTCTTGAATCATTGCCGGAAGAATTAGATATTCCTAAAAGAAAAAAAATGACTATTTTGAAACCTGTCTAAGTAATTCAAGTTGGGCCACAGAAGCATATACGGCGTGCTCAACACGCAAAATACTTGGAGATATTTTAACACTTAGGAAACCGGCATCATGAAATTCTGCAATATCTGATTTTGTAAAGCCTCGTTCTGGCCCAAGTGCCAAATGGATTGGTGCAGAGTTATCAATGGGATAATCATGAAAATTTTTGTCTGTATTTAAATCTAAAATAAACTTATTTCCCAATTGGTTTTTAAATTGCGATGCGGGATTATATTTTTCTAATGAAAATAGTGGACAATGAGAATAGATGCCTGATTGGGATAGGCCATCAATCATATATTCTTTATAAGTTTCATCTATAAAAATTTTAGAATCTAGATAGCTTTTTTCAGAAAGTTCGGCCTTAAAAAAATGAAATCCGGATGCGCCAAAAGTTGTCCCATGTTCAAGAATTTTTTTCATTGTTTGCGGGCGAGAGAGTCCCACAATTAAATTAAACCAAGGCAATGCTGCCTTCTGTTGAAATTTTAGTTTCACCTGACAGTCGTTAGTGTTTAGGGAAATAATTTCACCCGAATAGATGTCATGATTCAGGATGGCCAGGCGCAAGATATCACCAACCTTCGATCTTAAAACATTATGCATGTGACTCAAAATTTTGGGCTCAGTGATAATGCCATTATCGTTACTTATAATTATACTATTCATAATAAGTATATCTCACTAAAACTTTTTTTTTGCACTCACTTTTTTATAACTTTATATTCAATAGTTGCAGTTTTTAACAAGTATATTGAAATGTAATTATCCAAAATATGAAATTAATACCTGAGCTTTTTTTAAATGATTTATTTACCTTACTAACGGCACCAGTAGCTAAAGGAAAAACTAAACTTATTGTTGATTATTATAGAGAAAATCAAGTAAGAGTCGTTTTTGTATCTCCTTTAAGGGCACTTGCCAATGAAGTATACTCAAAACTTAAGGAAGAAAAGTCAACTTTCCTATTGGGGGGAGAAATTTCATTTGAGGAAGTTTGTGTAAATTTTTTGCAAAAGAAAAAATCATTTTTAGTAACAACTATGGAAATGTTATCTGAGGAATTTTTAGAGGCAGTGGCCCAAAGTACTAATCCCACATTATTTGTCTTGGATGAATTTCATTTGTTTTATCATTGGGGAGAGACCTTTAGACCGGTCTTGCATGATCGCTTTTTAGCAATATTAAACTCAGGTGTTCCGGTTTTAGGAATGACGGCAACAATGAGTGAGGAACTAATTTTAAAATTAACAAATGATCTGACTTATCATTGTGATACTTGGATACATATTGACTATGGTAACCATCAACTTCATCGAAAACCTGAAAGGGTTAATTCTTTTATAGGATTTACAAAAAACAAACTTGAAAGAAGTTTTGCCAGAGAAATGAGTTATAAAAACAATAACGATGTCTTTCTTTTCTTTTGTTCCTATCGCAGTGAGGTAGATGAAAAAGTTGAATGGGCCAGGAGGCAGGGATATCGGGCATTGGGTTGTGTTGGGGGTGAGGTAGAGCGGTTTCTCCAAGAGTTAGAACAAACAAAAGGTGAAATTGATTGTATTTTTTCAACCACAACTCTAAGTCATGGGGTGAATCTTCCAGAGATTAAAAAAGTATTTATTAACTATGAAGTTAAAAACTATGATTTTTGGTTACAAATGATTGGTCGAGGTGGGCGCAGAGGAAGTAATTATGAAGTTTATACTTTTGATGCCTTTCATTTAAGTAAAAAAGAGCTATTTAAAAACAAAATTAAGATTTATTTGTCAGACCTCGTGGGGCCGGTTAAGATCATTTGAGAATGATGCAAACAAAAATTGAAGGTTTAGTTCTCTCTAAAATCCCCTACGATGAAAGGCATATTATCGCACATCTGCTTTTGCGTTCAGGCCGAAAAGTATCAGTTGTTTTTTACGGTGGTCGTGGAGGTGGGGCCAAACAAAAATCTTCAGTGATCGAACTTGGTTTTATGTTATCGATTGAGTTGCAGAAAACTAGTTCTGCAAAAGATATTTATCATGCCAAGGAATGGAGTCTGGTTTGGCATCATGATCTTTTAAGACAAAATTTTACTGCTTTTTATTTAGTCTGTTTTTTTCTTGAGGTGATCAATAAAATTTCACCTTCAGAGAATTTACATGAAGTTCATGATGATAATGTGGAAATGGTTGGGCTGTTTGCCACCTTAAGTAATGCTTTAGTTGCTATTGAAAAGTCACTTGCACTAAAAGGATTTTATCCACACTCGCATGCTGTGATATTTCTGACCAAAATTTTACTTCATCTCGGGGTATTTCCAGAGCGCGAAAATTGCACAATCTGCGGCATCAATTTAGAAGGATTAAATGATATGTACCTAATCGCCGAAGAGGGAGGATTTGCCTGCCCCACTTGCATGAATCAGAGAAAATCTTACTCTGTTCAGTCTGGGCGAGAGCTATGGGAATTGATGGGACATGTTGCTCATACGAAATACAGTGAAATTAACGAAATAAAATTAGAATTTAAATCTTTACCGAAAATGCTTTTTCATTATTTTTGTTTTCAGTTTCACTTTGAAATTAAAGATTTTAAAACAGCTTCTCTAGTCTTTTAAGGGCATTTGGATTATAATCCAAAGATGTATAGTAAATTATTAAAAGAACTTTATCCTTATGTTAGGCCATATAAAAAATTAGCACTCTCTGCTTTTTTACTTTCTTTTGTTTTGGCAGCGATCACAGGTGCTCAGGTAAAGCTGATTAAGCCAATTTTTGACAAAGGTCTTTCGGGGGCCGCAACTCTTCATCAGGTCTATTTTCTTGCGGGAACATTGTTTGTCTTAGGACTTCTTAATTTTCCAACGAGGTTTTTTCATTTTTATTGGTTAAGATTAGTAGGCGAGCGCATGAATTCTGATATGCGAATTGAAGTATTTTCTAAATTACAAAAACTTCCCACAGCTTTTTATAATCAAAATAAACAAGGAAGAATGCTTTCTGTTATTTTAAACGACGTAGAATTATTTGCTCAGTCATTTCGAGCGATGATTGATATCGTCAGAGAGCCATTAAAAGGTCTGGTCTATTTAGGTCTCGCTTTTTGGAGTGATTGGCAACTTACTTTAGTCATTTTATTAGTAGGTCCATTATTTATAGCAATTTTTCAGGTTAGTGGAAAAAAAATAAAGGCCAATCAAAGTGAAGTTCAAGAGGGGCGAGCTGAATTTACTCATAATTTATCAGAAGGACTTTCTTCTCATAAGGTAACAAAAGCTTTTAATCTTCAGAATTTTGTTATGTCTCGTTTTAAAACTTCTCAGGATCATTATTTTTATTATTCAATGCGAACTTCAAAAGTCGAAGAAATTGCCCACCCATTTGTCGAGTTAGTTGGAGCAGTGGCATTTTCACTTGTTATTATTTTTGCCTATTTTCGAATTCATTCAAACGCCATGACCGTTGGAGATTTTATTCAATTTATCACGGCAATGGCATTACTGATGGACCCGATTAGGAAGTTTTCCCAGTCAAATGTGAAAATTGGGCAAGGAATTGCGGCCTTCGATCGAATCCAGGCCATTTTATCCCTTGAAGAAGAAGTAGATAATGGAAAATTGGAAATCACTTCATTTGAAAATAAAATTGAAATAAAAAATATTACATTTGCTTATACAGATCATAATGTTGTTGAAAATTTTTCCTTAGAATTATTGAAAGGACAAAAAATTGCATTAGTTGGTTTATCAGGATCAGGAAAATCTACTTTAATTAATTTACTGCTTGGACTTTATCCCATTACTAAAGGTGAAATCTTGATTGATGGCACGAGAATTCAAGACATAAAGTTAAAAAATTTAAGAAAACTTTTCGGATTAGTTTCTCAAGATATTTTTCTATTTCATGACACTATTAAAGAGAATCTGACTGTTGGTGGGGATTTTTCGGAGCGTGATATTAAAGCAGCACTTGACGTCTCATATGCCTCTGAATTTGTCGATAAATTGCCTCAAGGATTACAAACGATTATTGGTGATCGTGGTGCTAAACTTTCTGGTGGCCAGCAACAACGATTAACTATCGCTAGAGCTTTTTTGCAAAATACTGATATTCTACTTTTTGACGAAGCAACTTCTGCACTGGACAATGAATCAGAAAATGTTGTGCAAAAGGCCTTAGAGTCTATTGCTGGAAATAAAACTGTTATTGCTGTGGCCCATCGTCTTTCAACAATTCAGGATTATGATCAAATATACGTCATGAAAGACGGAAAATTACTTGAGCATGGCACTCATCATCAGCTTATTTCAAAAAATAACGAATACAAAAAACTCTACGAGCTCTCGCTTAAATCATAAAAACACAGTATCCTTGTAAAGAATTTTTAATAGTACAAGGAGTGTTTGTGAGTACAGAATCGAATCTCAAATCTATGAACGACCTGGTTGCATTATGCAAACAGCGTGGATTTATTTTTCAAAGTTCAGAAGTTTATGGTGGTCTTAATTCTTGTTGGGACATGGGGCCATATGGAGTTGAATTAAAAAATAATTTAAAACAACGTTGGTGGAAGTCGATGACACTGAGACAAGATGTTGTAGGTGTGGATGCTTCGATATTAATGCATCCAATGGTTTGGAAAGCATCAGGACATATCGATGGTTTTTCTGATCCTTTAGTTGATTGTAAAGTTTGTAAGGAAAGATTTCGTGCTGATAATATTGAAATAACAAAACCTTGTGCAAAATGTGGATCTAAGGATTCGTTTACAGAGATCAGACAATTTAATCTCATGTTTAAAACTCAAATGGGGGCGATGGAGGATACATCTTCATTAGTTTATTTGAGACCAGAAACTGCTCAAGGAATATTTGTAAACTTTCTTAACGTGCAATCTACGATGAGAAAAAAATTACCTTTTGGTATTTGCCAAATCGGTAAGGCATTTAGAAATGAAATTACTCCAGGTAATTTTATTTTTAGAACTCGTGAATTTGAACAAATGGAAATGCAATATTTCTTAAAGCCTGGAGATCAAATTGCAGCGATGGAAGAATGGAAAGCGACAAGAATGCAGTGGCATTTAGATAATGGTTTAAGAGCTACGAAATTAAAATGGGCCCCACATGGACCAGACAGCTTAGCTCATTATGCAGATGCAGCAACTGATATAGAATTTGAATTCCCAATGGGATGGGGCGAGATGGAAGGAATACACTCTCGTACAGATTTCGATCTAAAACAACATCAACAATTTTCTGGAAAGAAATTAGAATATGTTGATCAGACCAACGGTAATGAAAGATATTTACCTTATGTTGTAGAAACGTCTGTTGGTGCTGATCGTTGCATGCTTGCCATTATGTGTGATGCTTATCGCTTAGAAAATGAAGGTGATGCAGACAAAGAAAGATCAGTAATGAAATTTCATCCGGCCTTAGCCCCGATTAAAGTGGCCATTTTGCCTCTAGTGAAAAAAGCTGAAATTGAAGAGATCGCCAATAAATTATTTTTTAATTGTATGATTAATTATAAAGCAGAATATGATACTGCTGGTTCCATCGGAAAACGTTATCGTCGTCAAGATGAAATCGGCACACCTTTTTGCATCACTGTTGATTTTGATACAATTACTGATCACTGTGTGACAATTAGAAATCGCGATACAATGATTCAAGAAAGAATAGCAATCGATCAAGTAGAAAAATATTTAAAAGAAAAATTAAAATTCTAAGGAGTTTTTATGGTAACAAAATGGGTTTACTTATTTAGTAGAGAAAAAACTGACGGCAATAAAGACATGAAAGGTCTTTTGGGTGGCAAGGGGGCAAATCTCGCAGAGATGTGTGCTCTTAAACTTTCAGTACCCCCTGGTTTTACTGTTACTACTGAAGCCTGTTTAGATTACGATAAAAATCAAAAAAGTATAAATCAAGAAATTCAGTCACAAGTTTTATCCATGATTAGTGAAGTTGAAAAACTATCTGGAAAAAAATTTGGAGATAACACTAATCCTCTTTTATTTTCGGTGCGCTCAGGAGCAAGAGCTTCAATGCCGGGAATGATGGATACTGTTTTAAACTTAGGGCTTAATGACCAAGCTGTCTTAGGGCTAGCTAAATTAACAAACAATGAACGATTCGCATGGGATTCATACAGAAGATTTATACAAATGTATGCTCACGTGGTGATGGATTTCAATGTGTCCCTTCTAGAATCAACTCTTGAAGATCTAAAAGAAGCGAGAGGAGTTCATGAAGATACAAAGTTAACTTCAAAAGATTTACAAGAATTGGTTGTCGTTTATAAGCGTATTATTTTAGAAGAAAGTGGTGAATCATTTCCAACTGAACCCATCGAACAATTATGGAAAGCAATTGCGGCAGTATTTAGATCTTGGAATAATCCACGAGCTATAAAGTATAGAGAGATTTATGATATTCCTCACTCGTGGGGGACGGCCGTCAATGTTCAATCCATGGTCTTTGGAAATATGGGAGATGATTGCGCAACAGGTGTTTGTTTTACCAGAGATCCTTCTACTGGGGAAAAAAAGTTTTTTGGCGAATATTTAATTAATGCTCAAGGTGAAGATGTTGTGGCCGGAATTAGAACTCCAGGGCCAATCAATAATTTTTCAAAAAATGAATCAAATAAAAACTTTAAAACATTAGAAGAAGCAATGCCTGCTGCTTTTAAAGACCTCACAACTGTTTATCAAACTCTAGAGGCTCACTATAAAGACATGCAGGATATCGAGTTTACAATAGAAAATAATAAGCTTTATGTGTTGCAAACCAGAAATGGAAAAAGAACTGCTGCTGCTGCAATTAAAATAGCTGTAGATTTAGTAGGGGAAAAAATTCTTACTAAAGAAGAGGCCATCCAAAGATTAAATCCTGAAGATCTCAATCAATTACTTCATCCTCGTTTGGATCCAAAGGCCAAAAGAATTATTTTAGCAAAGGGATTGCCAGCTTCACCTGGTGCCGGAGCAGGGATAATTGCCTTTACCAGTGAACGTGCCCATACGTTAAATGAAGCTGGTCACAAAGTTATTCTAGTACGCCAAGAAACTTCACCCGAAGATATTTCAGGTATGGTTGCCTCTCAAGGAATTTTGACAGCAAGAGGAGGAATGACTTCTCATGCTGCAGTAGTGGCAAGAGGAATGGGTAAACCCTGTGTCGCTGGATGTTCGACTTTAATTATAGATTCTAAAACACAAGTATTAGTCATTGATGGAAAACGTTTTCACGAAGGTAATGAGTTGACAATAGATGGTGCAACTGGCGAAGTCATGGAAGGCATTGTCCCTACTATTGATGCAGTTATTACAGATGATTTTGCGACCTATATGGGATGGGCCGATGAGTTTAGAAAACTTCGAGTGCGTACTAATGCAGATACACCTGAAGATTGCAAAGTAGCTGTAAAATTTGGAGCAGAGGGGATTGGTCTTTGTCGTACAGAGCATATGTTTTTTGAAAAAAATAGAATTCTGGCCGTGAGAGAAATGATTTTTGCAAAAAATGTGGTCGAACGAGAAAGAGCACTTGCAAAAATATTACCTTTTCAAAGAGAAGATTTTGTTGGCATTTTTACGGTCTTAAATGGTCACCCAGTTAATATTCGTTTACTAGATCCACCTCTTCATGAATTTTTGCCACATTCACCTGAAGATAAAAAAGAATTGGCCGATAGTCTTCATTTAAGCCTGGATGTGATTGAAGAGCGAGGCGATCAATTACATGAATTTAACCCGATGCTGGGCCATCGTGGTTGCCGCCTCGGTGTTAGTTTTCCAGAAATTTATCGAATGCAAGTTCAAGCTATAATTGAAGCTGCACTGATTTGTGCAGATAATGGAGTGTTAGTAATTCCAGAAATTATGATTCCTTTGGTAGCAGTATCTGGAGAATTAATTCTTTTAAAAGAAGAAGCAATAAAAGAAATTAATAGAATTTTTAAAGAAAAAAATAAAACAATTAAATATAAAATTGGAACGATGATTGAATTACCTCGTGCTGCAATTATGGCCGGAACATTTGCCAATCACGCAGAGTTTTTTTCTTTTGGGACTAATGATTTAACTCAAACCACATACGGACTATCACGAGATGATGCCGGAAAATTTTTACCAGAATATGTAAGTAAAGCACTAATGCCAAATGATCCATTTGTCTCTCTCGATCAAGAAGGAGTCGGTTTTTTAATTCGTCACGCTGTCACTGAGGGAAAAAAATTCAATCCCAATTTACATGTTGGAATTTGTGGAGAGCATGGAGGAGAACCAAAGTCGATAGAATTTTGTCATCGAGTTGGACTGGATTATGTTTCATGTTCTCCATACAGAGTGCCAATAGCAAGATTAGCTGCAGCTCAAGCGGCGATACAAAATAAATAAGAGGACTTTATGTTAAAAGAATTTAAAGATTTTGCCATGAAGGGGAATGTGATTGACCTTGCTGTTGGTGTAATCGTTGGTGCCTCATTTGGTTCAATTGTTAAATCCCTTGTTGATGATGTTATTATGCCACCTATGGGATATTTATTGGGAAATGTAGATTTTTCAAATCTTTTTATTATTTTAAAAGAAGGAAATATTCCAGCTCCCTATCACACCATGGCCGAGGCATTGAAGTCCGGAGCCATTATTATTAAATACGGACTTTTTATTAATACAATCGTAAGCTTTACTATTATTTCATTTACTGTTTTTCTTGTAATTAAACAATTAAGTCGTTTTAAAAAAGAAGAAAAAGTTGTTATGGCATCTACTTCACCAACACCTGAAGTAGCTTTACTTACTGAAATTAGAGACCTGTTAAAAAAATAGTAAAATGTAAATGAGAAATTTAAATGGAAGAATTAGAAAATTTAGCAATTGAATTAATGCAAGATCAACATTTTGATTCTCTGGCCGTTGGTGTAATTGATTTTAAAAATAAATCTTTTGAAAGTTTTGAACTCCAGGCCGGCATATTAAGTACTAAACCATATTTATATTTTGATTTAGCGAGTGTGACAAAGGCCCTTACCAATAGCGCAGTTAGATTAAAGTATCCAGAATATTTTGATTCGCAAATGATGCTTTTGCTTAATCATAAGGCCGGATTACCGATGGGGGGGCTTCTCTCAAAAAGTTCTTGGAAAGAACAAATTTTAGCTTACGAAATAAAAGAATCACCAGTACTTTACTCTGATTATTCTTCACTTCGTTGTATGCTAGAAATAGAAAAAAAATCACAAAAAAAATTAAAAGATTTATGTGCATATTATTTTGATCCAGAGTTAGTCTTCTGGAAAGATTTACCAGATGGTGCTTTTTGCCCAGAGTATGGAACTCGAAATAAAAAAATTGTTTGTGGTGAAGTTCATGACAATAATTGTTTTAATATAAATGAATTTGTATCTCACGCTGGTCTCTTTGCCACAATCGGAGGACTCTGCAGATCGCTCTTGAACCTAGAAAAAGAAACAACGTTTTGTGAACAAGTTAAAAATATATTTCCAATGCTGAAACCAGATGAGCGTTTTATGTTGGGATTTGATCATGTAATGGATAAAAATAACACATTGGCAGGAATAGGCTGTTCTGAAAAAACATTTGGTCACCTAGGTTTTACGGGGACATCTTTTTGGATAGACTTAGAAAAATCAAGAGGGGCCGTCATTCTTAGCAATGCGACTCAGTCTTATTGGTATGAAAGATCTGGCTTGACCAAATTGCGTAAAACTTTGGGTGAAGCAATTTGGAAACTCTAAAAAATTATTTATAATTCATCACGGATTTTTTCTAATATTTCAAAATACTTAAAGGAAGGATAAACATTCTCACTCATTTGGTGATCAGGTTTTAATCTCAATCCTTTAGTCTTGAGTAATAATAGTTTAATTTCTGGATTCTGTTCAATCTTGGCGCGAATGGCACGTGTAATAAGTTCTAAGTGAAACTGGCTTCCTTCTTTTCCATCTGTATAGATAAACCAATGATCAAAATAATTAATCATAGATAAATTATTATCAGCATAAATTTGATTGGCCCAGTTGCCAGCAGATTTACTATCCCAACTATACATTTGAAAAACTTCCTCACGTGTGTGCTTCCAATTCAAAATATTATTTCGATTGTCCTCAGCAAGACTTGTATCTGGATATTTCATTCCTTGCCAAAGTCCTTCAATTGAAGCGTAAGAAATTCCATCTAATATAAATGGTGAGTGTGCAAGGTTTGAAAAAACACCAAGCTCAGTTCGTTTTGAAAGTATAACTTCCCCAACTTTTGCCGATTGCGGGAGAATTTCCCAGCCAGGAGCACTTTGTTGATCAACCACTTTCCACCAATCTTGTGGGTAAGAGTTATCAGCTGCAGTAGTTAAACAGGAAAAAGTTAAGACTAGGCAGAATAAAATAAATTTCAGCATGATTTCAATCCCTTAAGTGGTTAACAGCTCCTAAATTATTGTAAATAATGACCGATAATATGAATTAGGAGAACCTTATGAAAGTATATCTATTTTTAATTCAACTTACAATTTTAGCTGCGTGCTCAACATATATACCAAGTTCTGACTTAGAGCGCGCTCCCGCATCACCAGTTTCGGGCGATAATTGTCATTTAATTATTCAAGATTTTTTTAAAACAAGGCCCTCAGTTTCAAAAGCTAAGTTTGAGGCCAGGCTTTTAGAGTTTGAAAAACTAAGTACTGCCAAAAAAGGGCTCGTAAACCGTGTCTTTGAATGGGGAAAATCTTCCTTCTCTAATAGCTATTCACAAGAAATAAAACAAACATTTGATTCACTTTTATTTGTTGATTATAAACATTCATTTCAAGCAATTTATAAAGCAGCTAATAAAGAAGTGAAGTTAAATGAAGCTGGTATTCAAAAACTGTACGGAAAAAGTTTTACTAATTTTAAAAATGCTCAAGCTTATTTAGAAAAAGAAATTCCTCCCATTGAATTTTCAACTTTAAAAAAAATTCATCGACATATGATGAATGGTGGAATCGATGATATTCCAACAGAAGCAATAGGAAAGCCTCGAGGTGAAAATATTATTGGAAACGTTCCTGTTAATTACGCTATTCCTCAAGAATATTATGATGAGATGTCAAAAAATATATACTTGATGACAGATGCTTTGGTTAAAAATCCTACAACTGGAAAATATTCTGGACAAATTTGGTATCCAGCTATTCACAAAATGACTCCAGAACTTTCAGAAAAATTAAAAGTCATTGCACCTGATTTATATCTAGATATTCAAAAATTCAATACACAAGGAATTGGTAATAAAGAAGCATTAACCGAAAATTTAATTACAGCTCTCTCTGAAGATTTAATGAGATGGTTCGTTAAAAATAAAGACGACTTAGGTGCTATAAATACACCAGAAAAACTTTATGACTTTAGTAAATTAGTCGCAACTTTTCAAAGAAATTTAATAAGTATTCATCCGTTCAGAGATGGTAATGGCCGTAGTGTTCGACAATTTGCAATTTATTATTCTTTTGAATCCATTGGTTTTCCACCTCCGCGATTAGTAAGTCCTGATGATGATATTTATGCGTCGGTTGAAGAGTTAACGGAAGCAATCATAGATGGAATGAGAAATACTCAAAGACTTTATGAAAATGCTGAATCTCGATTGGCCATGGGCCTACCACTTGAAACGACGCCTGAACTTTTAATCGCAAGATTTAAAGAAATAGAAAAAATAAGTCTTAAAAAACAAAAACCTGAAAGTTTGATTGTCGATTATCAAGATAAAAACGTAGAAATTGAACAAGTTCAAACTTACTTTATGCTAAGATTAAGAGATCCATCTCTAAGACAGAGCATGGAAAAAGAACCTTCGCTTACTTATAATAAAATTTTAAAAGATTATTATGTATTTTATAAAAGAAGTAATCTTGATTATATTCATGAGAAAAAAGGGCTTGAACATTTATCTATTAATTTAATTGATCCTGATTTTATTTCTACTTTTGGAAATAGAAGTTTTAGTAAAACCGATATGTGGCAAACGAAAATGAGTAAATGGTATCTAGATACTACAATCTGGAGAGGACTATCTAGAAAAAATCAAGAAATTCAACAAAATGAAATTCTTGATATGTTTAAAAAAGTAAATCAACAATTTGTTTCTAATAATGTCGGAAGAAAAATATCTGAAAATATGTCAACTGAGCAAATGAATAAAATTATTTTTCAAGACTTTGATCAATATAATAATGACCTCATAACAGATGGTCTAGAGAAAATGGCAAAGGATCATTCTGAAACCGGACCACTCTATGGGCAAAGTTATGGATACTCAACTTCTACTAAACGTGAAGTCGGGAAAGCTTTTGCTATGGGAGCAATGGTTGTAGCACCCTATGGACAACAAAAAGAATTTCAGCATTTATTAAAGTCACGAGTTTTAGTAGGAATGAAGCAGGCAAAAAAAGATGTAACTTTAGCTAGACTAAAACAAGTAAGATCGGATTTTTCGTATAAATATCCTCGGCAACAAGAAGTAATGGGCATTGGAGCAGCTGATCCAGATTCCGTTATGTTTATTCAACTCATCGATGCAGAAGGTGGAGCTTTTAAGTCATATGTAAGAAATCCTAATCAACCCAATGAGATTTTAATTTTCAATAAAGAAGTTAGTTCATTAGACGAGGTGGATTTTAATGATTTAAAAGATGTTGAAATAGTAACTCTTGAATAAATAACTCATATACTTTTACAGACGTATATTCACAAGATAGTTTTTTATTTTTATAAATGAATTTTTCCATGTTAAAATTTATCAAATCCAAACTCATACCTAATAGGAATAATGATGAATTTAGCAAACAAACTTGACTATAATGGTTTAAAGAAAATCCAATCCACAATTAAGAAAGTCTTCTTTTTTCGTGTTTGTGGAACAGGGATGGGAGCTGCAGCTTGTTTGTTAAAAGAAAAGGGGTATGAAGTTGAAGGTGGAGATACAAATTTTTATCCACCGATGAGTACATATTTAGAGTCAACTGGGATTCCACTTCATAAAATCTCTGATCTCTCAAAAGATTTTTTCCAAGCATTTGACTTAATTGTTGTAGGTAATGTTGTACCTAATGAAAGTGCTGACGCCAAATTGATAGAAGAGCTTGGTGTAAAGTTTGCTTCTTTTCCAACTGCAATAGGTGCATTGGTTTTAAATGATGTAAATGTAATTGGTATTGCCGGAACACACGGGAAAACTACCACTACATTTTTAGCAACACAGGTTTTTGAAAAACTGAATGCGAATCCAGGCTACTTTATTGGTGGTGTAATTGATGGAAGACCTTCATCGAAATTAGGTAATGGAAAATATTTTTTTATTGAATCAGATGAATACGATTCTGCTTATTTTGAAAAAATTTCTAAATTTCGCTCTTATTCAATTGATAATCTTATTTTAACATCATTAGAATTTGACCATGCAGATATTTTTAATTCAGTTGAAGATATTAAAAATCAATTCAGGGCCGCAATTCCACATATTGAAAAAACGATGATCATGACTGCTGATTATATTTCGTCATTAGAATTATTTAATGAATTTAAAGATGATGATAAAAATCGTTGGATTCAATATGGTGAAAAAATAGAAGCCGGGCCTAAAATAATAGAAACAAACGCTTTGGGAACTCGCTTCCAAGTGAAATTTGATAAGAACGACTATATATTTGAAACTAATTTAATTGGTAGACATAATATTCTTAACTTAACGTCAGTCATTTTCTATGCGCTGTCTGAAAAATTTTCTCAACAAAAAATTCAGGATGCCATTAAAGATCTTCACATGGTGAAACGTCGTCAAGAGGTAAGAGGTCGATACAAAGGAGCAATCGTTATAGATGATTTTGCTCATCATCCTCGCGCTGTTGAATTAACTTTAGACGGTATTATTACAAGCTTTCCTGGGAAAAAAATAAATGTCATAATGGAGCCAAATTCAGCAACGGCCAGAAGTGCTATTTTTCAAAAAGAATTCACAGTTGCTCTTGATCGAGCTCATTCTGTCATCTTTACAAAACCTACCCGTCCTACAAGTGTTAAGGATGTAGGCGACCTTGATATTAATAAAATTATATCTCATGTAAAACAAAGTTCTCGTTATGGTGCTGTGGTTGGCAGCTTAGACGAATTAATGATCGAGTTAAATAAAATGACGGGCGAAGATAATGTAATTTTAATTCTGAGTAATGGGACTTGTTTAGGTCTTTGGGAATCTGAATTTGTAAAGCAATTGACTCCCTCATGAAGTTTTTTTATCTTACGTTTTCTCTTCTTGTCTCTTTTAATTCCTTGGCAAATGCCCACTTGGATCAAGGGATATTGGTCGAATATTTAAAAATTCAAAAAAAATTCTCTGATTCTGTTTGTACTCCTGGAGTTATTGATGAGTACAATAAACTTGCAAAAGATTATCAAGGTGATGGGCGATATATTCCAACTACACTGAGGGACAAGTTGGATTTTAGTGTAATCTCAAATTTTATTTCTGTGATGAATGAAAAAGTTGCTTGGATATCGACACAGGTTGAATTCGTAAAAACTATGGGTGAGCAAAATGCACTTTTATCTATCTTAAATAATGTGGATAATGAATTAAGTAGTTATTACCAAGATAAAAATAAAAATCATATTCTTAAAATAAAATCTTTGTTAGATGAACTTATTGTTAGTGCTCCTTTTCTTATAAGTTTTAAGTTCCCATTGAATCACTTAAAGTTACGTGCAGATTATGATCACTATAAAAACTCTACCAATTCTGAATACCGTAGAAGAGCTAATTCGATTTATTTTTATAGAAAAATTGTTCAAGATGGTGCATTTGATGATGAGACCATGAGAAATGATTCAGTCGTTCGCTCTGCCTTTGATACCTTGTATCTCTCTATAAAAGAGAAAGTTACCCAAAAGAGTGACTTAGAAGACAGCGATAGAGTTGATTTACTTTACATCATTAAAAACTTTAGCCGGCTTCTAGAGGAAGGAAAAGTTAAACAATTATCCCACTTAGCGGAATGGAATGATCGAACAAAACGATCACTTTTATTTTATCAAGACTTAATATTGAATAAAAAATCCCAAAATGATGTTCTCTTGCACGCACGAGCAAATGCACTTTTTAACTTAAAGAAATTTGTACTTACTAAAGAAGCACAGACTTATGAATTCTGGGCCAAGCAATCAGATTTAATGCAAGCACTCTTTTCACTTGAAACAATTCTCTATAATGAAGTTGGAAGAAGTGATGCCCCTGATGCGCTTGAGCGTCGAGACGTGGCACAAATAGTGATGAATCGGTCTGAGAATTCCCATTATAATAAATTTAGTAAGTCAGATGTTTTACCAGATTATCTAAACACTAATACAAAAGATCAAAATAAAAATAAGTGGTTAAATGTATTGTTTAAGGAAGGAGAGTTTTCATTTACCTATTTTTATATTCCAGAAAATTATCAAATCTATTGTCCTGATATGAGCCGTTCTGGCAGGTTTTATCGAAGAGAAAATATTCGAATTGCAATAAACTCCCTCAACCATCCTCGTAAAAAATTTAAGGCACTTCGTTACTACTCTCGTGTAAGTATGTTTGGCCGAATTAAAATGGATTCACTTTGGAGTGATTTTATTCCTTTGCCTGAAGTACCAGGTAAGCTAGTTAAAAATGCTAAGAAGTTAATAAATAAAATAGGTACTGTGCCTAGGACTATCCTTTATAAATTTAAAGGCAAAGAGCCGAATGATATCTTTCATGTTATTGAAATAAATAATAAAAAGTATGTTGTTGATGCCAATAACACAAAAAATATTTACTACTATCGTAACCCTCATTTATTTAGATATTTTGAACCGATAAAATAATTGCCCTCTCTGAAAACACCGTGTATATATAGCAACTAGCGTATTATTTATTTATGGAGAAAGTTATGTTGAAAGATTACATTTTTACTTCTGAGTCTGTAACAGAAGGTCACCCTGATAAAATTGCAGATCAAATTTCAGATGCCGTTCTAGATGCAATCTTAGCACAAGACCCTAAGTCACGTGTAGCATGTGAAACAATGATTACAACTGGGTTAGTTGTGCTTGCAGGTGAAATTACCTCTAATGCCAATATAGATTTTCAAGCAGTTGTTCGTAATACAATTAAAAATATTGGTTATGATCATTCAGATAAAGGTTTTGACTCTCACACCTGTGGTGTCATGGTTGCTCTTGGCAAACAATCCCCAGATATTGCTCAAGGAGTAAATGAAGGTGAAGGAACTTTTGTTGAACAAGGGGCAGGTGACCAAGGTTTAATGTTTGGATACGCTTGTAACGAAACTTCAAATTTTATGCCTATGACTATTGATTATTCACATCAATTGGCCAAAAAACTTTCTGATGTACGAAAAAATGGAGTTCTTGGATTACTTCGTGCTGATGGAAAAACTCAAGTTTCAGCTCAGTATATAAATGGAAAAATCAGTAGATTAGATGCTATTGTCGTTTCAACTCAACATGCTGAAGAAATGACATTGACTCAAGTTCAAGAGGGTGTACGAGCTGAAGTTATCAATAAAGTAATTCCTGCAAACTTGATAGACAATAAAACCAAAATTTATATTAATCCAACTGGACGTTTTGTTATTGGTGGCCCAATGGGCGATTGTGGTCTTACAGGTAGAAAAATAATTGTTGATACTTATGGTGGACATGGAGCTCACGGTGGTGGAGCTTTCTCTGGTAAAGATCCTTCTAAAGTTGATAGATCAGCAGCATATGCAGCAAGACATGTTGCTAAGCATATTATCGCAGCTGGTTTGGCTGAAAAAGCATTAGTACAGGTTGCTTATGCTATCGGTGTAGCTCAACCAGTTTCTTTTTTGGTTGAGACATATGGTACAGAAAAAGTTGACTTAAAAAAATTAACAGACGTTATTAATAAAATGTTTGATATGAAACCAAGATCAATTATTGAGCGTTTAGATTTATTAAAACCAATTTACTCTCAAACTGCAGCTTATGGACATTTTGGACGAGACATTTTTCCTTGGGAAAAACTTGACCGAGTAGAGGAACTTAAAGCACACTTTTAAGTAATGCTTTTATTTTATAAAATATCTTATTTGATCATTTCAATTACAATTGCAGGTGTCTCTCGGGCACCTGCAGTTCTAGGCAGTAGTTGTGATTTGAATGTTGAAGCTTCTAATAGTCGTCCTGTTATAGAAATCCACCAAGAGCAGTGCAATCGAGTTCGTCAGTGTATGAATAGTGCAGAAGATTCAGAAATACCTGATCTTAAAAAACTTGAGGCGCTAGTTTGTCACGGTAATTTGATTCCAGTGACTACTTCTATTCCTAAGTTAGAAATTAATAAAGCTGAATTTAACGTTAATTCACGTGATGTAAAAATGATAGAAGAAGAAAAGGTCATAACACTCCCTTTGCCATCATCTACCGTTATAGACAAATAAACTTATACAATTAATTATTCACAAATTGCGACAAGACCTTGTTGATCATAGATTTCTGCAGAGGGTGTTGCAGTATCAACTACTACTTTTACACCAATTTTGTTATTTTCCAAAATAAGAATATTTCTTTTAGCAGAAATAACTGACAAGTTGTAATTCTTTCCGCGATTTGAATTTTGACTTTTGCTATTAAGTAAAATTTTACTACCATCAGCATTGCTTATAACTGAAATTTGAGAATGAACTGAAGTATTTACATTCGTACAGCTTAAATCAAGTGCAAAAACATTTGTAGAGGTTAGCATGATAAATGTTGTAGCTAAAATAATGTTCTTCATAAATTCTCCGATTGTATTTAAAGATATTAATTTTTTTATAACAGATTTAATTGAGTTGATCTGACATTTACCCACAAATTACATAGGTAAAAATTACATACAGGCTAAAGTGC
>JAVHRK010000121.1:0-2588 GCA_036171615.1 Bacteriovoracaceae bacterium | reverse complement strand
CCTGTAATGTATTGGGAAAATCTTTTTTGAGATAATTAAATTTCTTTGAGCCATAAATATAAATAGGAGATGAAATTAACATTTTTTTCAGACACTCATAATCGCCATAGGAAGATTAAATTTTCTAGTGGGGATGTTTTAGCTTTTTGTGGTGACCTAACAAATAAGGGGGAGCTTTCACAAGTTGAAGACTTCGCAAAATTTGTTAAGAAGTTAGATTATAAGTATAAAATTGCGATTGCTGGAAATCACGACTTCTGTTTTGATGATCAGAGAAAAGAAAAAGCAGAAGAATATTTTCAAGACGCAGGAATAATCTATCTAAACGATTCGGGAATTGAGATCGAAGGGATTAAATTTTGGGGTTCACCCATTCAGCCTTGGTTTCACGACTGGGCTTTTAATCGAACACGAGGCGAAGAAATAAAGCGGCATTGGGATTTGATCCCCATGGATACGGATGTGCTTATAACTCATGGACCACCATTTGGAATATTAGATATGTGTGCCCATGGTGAAAGAGTGGGATGTCAAGATTTGTTGGATATGATTGCTAAAATAAGACCTCGAATACATGCCTTTGGCCATATTCATGAAAAATATGGAACAGCTAGAGTAGATAAAACTATATTTATAAATGCATGTTGCTTAGATGAAAGATATAAGCCAGCTCATGATCCCATAGATGTTGGAATTTAGTATTAAAAGTAAATGTTAACTCTGGTTAACATTTTATTGTTTTTAACCCCTTTTATGCTATAATGTTAACTACAGTATACAAAACCATAATTATTCAACGGTTTTGGCATAAAAGTAAACTGGAGTTAACATGAGTTCTGATGACTTTGTGGTAAAAGAAATTGCTGAAGTTGGAAGTTTTATTAAGAACCAACGAAAAGTTATGGATGTTACCCAAGATGAACTGGCCAATTTTGCAGGACTTTCACGAATAGGAGTTGTTAAGCTTGAGAAGGAAGAAGGCGATATAAAATTATCTACTCTTTTGAAAGTAGCAAATCTTCTTGGTTTTGAAATTGTGCTTAAGAAAAGATCGAATAGGTGAGCGCTAGATGAAAATATTAAATATTTTTTATGAAGCTGAAATTATTGGTGTATTGTCTGAAGATAATGAAGAACGTTTGAGCTTCAAATATTCTAAAGATTGGCTAGAAAATCCTAATTCATTTCCTCTTTCAATAGCTCTTAAGCTTACAGAAGAGGCATATGGGCATTTACCCGCAAAGGCATTCTTTGAAAATCTACTCCCTGAGGGAAGTGTAAAAGAAATCTTAGAGGAACATTCCAAATCTAATATTAAGGGCGAATTTGATTTTTTAAAAATTTATGGTGAGGACTGTGCCGGGGCATTTGTAATTACTCCCCAAAATGTTGTTCCAATAAAACCAAATCAAAATTTAAAGAAAGAGATTGAACTAGAAACTTTATATGGATATTTAAACCAAAATAGAAGCTTAACTGATGCAATCGTAAACAATGAAGGTGGGCATTTTTCATTGGCCGGTGCTCAAGATAAAATACCGGTGATAATTGAGGATACTAAGCTTTTTATACCACTTGGAAATATTCCTACAACAGATATAGTAAAGCCTCATGTTCGTTATTTTAATTCTACAAAAGATTCACCTTACAATGAATACTTTTGCATGAAACTCGCACGAGCAGTTGGCTTAAATGTTCCAGATGTAGATATTATTGAAGGGGAGTATCCATTGTATATTACCCGACGCTTCGATCGAATTGAAGTTGATGGAATTATCAAAAGAATTCATCAACAAGATTTTTGCCAGGCAAGAGGCATTACATCGGCTAAAAAATATGAGACCGATGGTGGGCCAACCTTTGCTTCTAATTATAATCTGGTAAAAGATGTAAGCCTTGCTCCTATCCCAGACTTAAACCAACTTTTAATGTGGTTTTGGTTCAATTTGGTAATTGGAAATAATGACTGTCACTCAAAAAATCTGGCCTTTCTTCAAACTAATGCAGGCCTTAGAATTTCTCCATTTTACGATCTTTTGTCGACAACGATTTACAAGGAAATTTCCCCTAAGTTTTCATATGGGCTTGGAAAGCAAATGCTTTGGTACAAAATGAGCAAGAAGAACTTAGCGATGCAGGTAAAAGAAATGGGAATTTCTGAGACTGCGTTTAAAAATCCTGCAAATAAATTATTTAAAGAACTAGATAAGCATTTAGAAAAAATTATAGAAGAATTTAATTCAAGATTTACGGGGATTAAAACAGCAAGTGTTATTGAAAAAGAAATAAAGAAGCGAATGAAATATTTTAGAGATAAGTTTTCTATTGAGTAATTTTAATATTTAAATATCTTTTCATGAATATTTTTTTATATTAATCTTAATTCAACGTTACACTTAAGAGTAGTGAAGACGTTTAAGGAAAATCCCTTTGGTTGTGGCTATTTTGGCTACAAAATGTAAGTCAGAGTGAATAAAAACTTTGGTAGCGTCTAAAATTTTCTGTCCGAGGATTGCGTCATAATAAATATTGATGTAATTAGTGGCTGGTGCTATTTAACCTGAAAATTCAATATTTTTTATAAGAAA
>JAVHRK010000120.1:0-13087 GCA_036171615.1 Bacteriovoracaceae bacterium | reverse complement strand
GATTGCTATATTCGTCACCACTAGCAGTTGGAGCTGCAAAGGCCGTTGAGTGTGCAATTGCCAGATAAAGAGCAGCTGTAGAGAGCGCTTTAATTGTTGTGTTTAGATTTAATTTCATTTTTTTTTCCTTGTTAGTTATTAAATTCAATTTTTTTACTTTTAATCATCCCAGTTTGGTCGTGGTGGACCAGGGGGAGCCGATATTATTTGCCAGTGGCATACAGAACAAATATTTCCATCATATGGTGCTTTATTAAAATTATATCGAAGCATATTTTTATTAGGTGAGTAATGTGGCTTATGACATGAAATACAACTTAGTTCTTTTTCAGGGTAAAGAGGATCTTTTTTACCTGAGATGGGGTGTCCAGGTCGTGGGTGGCCACCATCAAAATGTTTTACATCATGACAAGTAAAACAAAGTGCATTTGGATTTTCTTTTAGAAGTTTTTTATTATTACTCCCGTGTGGTGAGTGACAACTTTGGCAACCCATATAGACAGCTGGGTGTATTGTATTCTTCGGATTTTCAAGACCCTTTGAAATACCCGTATGGCAGTAAACACATAATTGAGTCGTATCTGCTTTTAAAAGTTTTGCATTTTCTGAAGAATGAGCATTATGGCAACGAACACAACTTTTAGTCATTTTTAAAGCTGAGTGCTTAATAGGGAGATCACTTCCAGGAGCGTCGTGACACATATTACATGTATTTTCGGTTGTGTCTTTTAAAAGTGGTCTTACCGCACTTTCATGAGGTGAATGGCACATTGTACATTCCGCCATTCCTAATGCCGCATGAACCACTGGACCCTTATCTTTTCTATCGTGACATTTATAGCACATATCTGGTTGTTCAGCGACGAACGCATCTTTAATAGGTTTACCGTCATCACCCTTTTTGTGACAAACAAGACATTGCCCATTTGCAAAGGGAAAATGTTGTTTATTGGTCGCAGTAGCTTCTACTGCAATGAATAGTATAGATAAAATTAGGAAGTTTAATAATCTCATAAAGTATCTCCTAGCTTTTCTACACCTTTTCTAACTATCTCTTCTCGAGCTTCTTGAGTGCTGGCAGCAAGTGCTAGTTGAGTAATACTTGGTTCGTCCAAATCACTAATTAGATCAATTGAATGAATAAGAAATTTTTCTCTTAACTCAATACTAGTAAGTGCATTTGATATATCGATGGCATTATCTACGTTTAAATCTTCGATTCGAGAAGAAACTTCCAGTGCAAGCTTTTCAGTTAATTTAAATGAAGCCTTGATCATAGAAATTAATCCAGCAGTATCAACTTTTTTAAGACGTTTTAAACCTTCCGTGATTATTAAATCTCGAGTCGTTCCTCGAGAGGAGAACATGGCTATATCTCCAATTATTTGTCCGTCAAAGTCATCTACTTTTGTCATTAATAAAATGGCGACACTTTCTTTATTATTATAGGCACGACTGTAGAGCGACTTAGCTTCTTCTTTTGTTAATTTTCCAAGTAATCCAATTGTCCGTGATAGAATTAGGTCACGAGTATTTCCAGACCCACAAATGGCCAATATCTTATCTAGGTCTGATCCATTGGCATTGGGGATGAGGGAAATTAGTCTTGCTGCTGTTTCAACTTTTGTATCATAGCTGCGTTCAACTATAATTGCTGCTCCTGCCCCGTCTATGATTTTTAAAATCTCTAGAGCTTGAGTAATTAATTGATCTCTTAGATGACCATCAGTAATTGTTTTTAGAATTAAGCCTAAATCTGTTGCGCTAGTATTATTCATTTTAGCCAATGTAATAAGTGCGACGTTAATTTTTTCTTTAGTGGCGAGGTTAACCATTGCGGATACACCGTTGATGCTCGTCTCTGTGAGGTAATCAGATCCTTTTAAAAGGATTTGGTCTCTTACTGATTCATTTAGACATTCGTTTGCAAGACGTGCCAATTCAATTGCCTTTAGAGAAGGAGTCTTCGCAAGGAGCGAAATTGTGATTTGTAATTTTAAGATATAGGCCATTTTTAAGATGGAGATATTGGATTCTAGATCTGAAGAGGTGACAAGCTTAACACCGGCACTTAGTGCCTCATCTCGAGCTGGGCCTGAGTTAATCGCTTCAACAAGATAAGCGAGATCAGCTCCAGTAAGTGCAGAAATTTTTGGAATGAAATTTAAAATAATGCTTGCTGTATTTTTAGGAGATTGCTCAGCAATGATTCGAGCTTCTTTTGCTGTTAATGTTGGAAAACGATTAATATTGGCCTGTAAAATATTTTCACGACTTTCCCCAGATGAGGATTGAGTAAGAATACTCACTAAATCAGCTGCCTTAAAGTTGGGAATTAAAGCAATTAGAGAGTTTGAAATACTCGTTTTATTTTTAGATGCTAGTCTTATTAATTCTGAAGCTTCAGAAGTCGTACTAGATTTTAATTTTGCAATTCCAGAAGTTATCAAGTCATCTTTATCAGAACTCGAGTTACAAATTGATACTAAGTCAGCAAGTTCTCCTGCAGAGATAGTGGTGATTTTTGAAAGGGTAACCTTCGCAACTTTTATTTGATTTAGAGTTAAGGAAATTAATTGTTTTGCTTCGTTAACATTTAACTCTGGTAAATAAGTAATTGCATTTAAAATTAATTCATCTCTCATCTCAGAAAGAGGGAAATGTTTTGCCAAGCTTATAAGTGAATCTGCTTTTAGATCGGAATCATTTTGAAACCAATTAATGGCCAAAGAAGTTGCTTGAGTAAAAGCCGATTTGAAAATAGCTAAATCTGTAAAAGATATTTTTTCACTTGAAGATAGATCCTCTAAAGAACCGATAATTTCGTTAAATAAAATATTTGTTGAATCAAGATTAGCATACGCTTTTTCCAGTAACAAATAAGCTTGTTCATTTGTGATATGAGTAAGCTTTGATTTTCCAAGGATTAGCAACTGGTTAGTAAAATTTCCAAATTTAATTGATGAAGCAGCGTTAGATTTAAGTTGAGCAATTTTGATAAGACAAAGTTGGTGAGTCAAATTCTCACAGGCTTTGGGATCTGTAAGTATTTGTTCAATAAGTTGGTAGGTAGAATTGGGAAAATACATTGCATCGGTCATCATCAACAGATGTGAAAAATCTATAAGCGTTGATGTTTTTAGAAGTTCTAAAAGTTCTTGGTGGTAACTAGTCGTTAAACTTGAAATATTACGAAGTTTTAAAAATACTTCTTCTGTGTTTTCTCCCTCAGTTATATCTGAAGGAGAATTGAAAATTGAATTTATAGCAATATATTGCAAATTTGGCGTCAAATCTGGAGAGGGGAGGTTAGAGCGAGTGACAATTAATTGAGGAGTCATTGATAAGTTATTCGCTTTTTGATTTAGCGAATTTCCACAAGATGAAAGCACCAAAGCAGTACTGGCAAATATGAATAGAGAGATAAAATTTCGATTATTTAAAATCATTTTTTCCTCGTTATTTTTTTGCATTTTCCAGAGCTCTTTCTTTAGCTTTTGCTTCTTTTTGGGTTTTTAAAACACCAAAATATATTCGATCAAATTTTCGTTTTAATGATTTACTCTCAAACCCAAACATCGGTATTGGTTTTGAAACTTCTACTTCAGTATTTAATGCTATTTCAATTTGAGGAACCGCTACCCAAGTTTCATCAGTTTTTGTTTTTAGTTTTAGGTAGGTATAGTTAGCAACATTAATTTTTTCTAATACTTTTCCGGAAATAGGCGCTTCGAAGGGAGAGCTTCCTGGCTTTTTTGCAGCTTCCGCTGCAAATAAATTGGAAGTTAGCAGAACTATTGATAGTGTAAAAGCTTTTAAAAACATTTTTGCTCCTTATGAATTGAATTTTGGACAGACATAGCATCTATGTGCTAAGAAATGAAGAGCATTTATCTCCCATGTAAAAATTCCAATTGCTTGATATTAGAATTTGTAAATCAACACTTCCCAATGAAACCATATTGAAAATCAATAAAAGCATGATCTGTCTCAGATTGATACCTGAGTATTCTTATTTTATAGTCTGTTGCTCATTACTCACATTTACAAAACTGTGACATATCTTGTTTGCAAGAAAGAAAAATTAACAGTGACTGCTGCTTAAATAATTTTAAAGGTATCAGCACTAAAATAGGAGGATCTATGCGGAAGCTTATGTTAGGGACAATCGCCACTTTGTTAGCAATTAGTTTTGTTGGAAGTTCAGCAAATGCAACAAGTTTAAAAACACCTGGTCTTAGAGGTAGTGACCATGATTTTGCTCGATTCTTAATGACTAGTACTTCAGCTACCGGAAAAGTAACTAATTATGATGAAATTTGTATTTTTTGCCATACTCCACATAAAAATGGAGCAGGCCAAGCTGGTGACTCTGTAGATGCACCTCTTTGGAACCACCAAATCACAACTGCAACTTTTACTCCCTATACATCAGCAACAATGAATGCAGTTCCAGGTCAACCCAATGGAGTTTCAAAACTTTGTTTAAGTTGTCACGATGGTACATTAGCTCTTGAAGCATATGGTAAAACTCTAACAGGATCTCACTTTATTTCTGATGCACAATTTGGTACAGGGTCAAAAGTAATTGGAACAGATTTAACTAATGATCATCCAATTTCATTTGTTTACGATCAGGCTTTAATTGATGCAGATGGAGCTTTAAATCCATTAGATGCACCGATACTTCAAATTACTACCGTTGCAACTCCTATAACTAACTCTGCAGTTGGTACAATCTCTGGGGAATTATTAGATTCAACTGGACAAGTACAATGTACTTCATGTCATGATGTTCATAATGGTCAAGGTATTAATAAATTGTTAAAAGTAAACAATGCAGGAAGTGCACTTTGTTTAACTTGTCATAATAAATAATAAGTAAGTAGTGAAGTAAAATTAAACTTAATAAAATGGAGAAAAATATGAAAATGAATATGTTAACAATAATGGCGGTAAGTCTAATCTCAGGAACTGCTCTAGCTGCAAAGCCAGTGTTTTATCCAGCTGCTCCTGAACAACCAAGAATTCAGTTCTTAAAATCAATTAATGGCTCATCATTCTTTGTAAGTGGAAATGGATTCGGTAATCGTTTTCCTGACTACGAAACTTCAAGTCAAAAAGAAACTGATCCAGTTGGAAAGCCTTATGGTATGGCCGTTTCTCAAGGAAAAATCTTTGTTTGTGATATGGCATCATCAACTGTAAAAGTTTTTGATCTTGATAAAAAATATGTAACAAGTATTGGAGCTGATAAACTTGGCCAATTAAAACAACCATTAAATATTGCTATTGATGCTGATGGAACAAAATATGTTACAGACGGTGTTTTGGGTAAAATAATGGTCTACGATACAAATAATCTTTTTGTAAGATCTCTTGGAAATCCTGCGAAAATGAAACCAACAGATGTAGTTATAACAAAAGGTCACTTATATGTAACTGACGTTATGAATTCACAAGTTGTTGTTCTAGATCCAAAAACAGGAGCTGAACTTTCTCGCTTTTCTCAAGCAGGAATGGAAGCAGGAGATTTATTTAAAGCTACTAACTTAACAACTGATGCTAATGGAAACATTGTTGTATCAGATACTGTTGGTGGTAAAGTTTCTGTTTTCTCTGACAGCGGAAAATTCTTAAGAGTTTTCGGTGGACTTGGAGATCAACTTGGAAGCTTTGCAAGACCTAAAGGTGTTGCTGTTGACCATGAAAACCGTTTATATGCAATCGACGCTGCTTTTGAAAATATACAAATTTTTAATAACGAAGGAAAATTGTTACTTCCATTCGGTGTAGCAGGTAACGTAGCTGGTGGATTAAATATGCCAGTAAAAGTTGCTATCGATTATAACAATGTAAAATACTTCAAAGGGAATGTTGCACCAGGATTTGAAGTAGAATACTTGATTTATGTTACAAACCAATTCGGAAATAACAAAATTAATGTTTATGGTTTCTTAAAACAAAAATAATTAAGTGTTCAAAAGCTAGTTAAACCTAGGAAGGGTGATGTAGAAAATACATCACCCTTTTTTTTGTGATTGCACAGTGAAGGGTCAAATGGTATTGAGGTTTTAATGAAAATTATAATAGTCTTACTACTCATTTCATGTTCAAGTTTTGCCGCAGGAATTCGCGGTTCAAAGCATGACTTTAGCAAAAATAATTGGTCTGAAGGGGAACTTTGCAAGGCCTGTCATATTCCACATGGTGCCAATGCAGGTCGAGTCGATGCTCCACTGTGGGATCACACCTTGAAAACTCAGACCTTTACTCCCTACACTATTAAGACAATGAAAGCGACTGTAGGTCAGCCAGATGGACTCTCAAAGTTATGCCTCAGCTGTCATGATGGTACTGTAGCCATTGATTCATTTAATGGATTAATGGGAACAAGTTTTATGCGTAGTAAAATAGGCCCTAATTTACTAAAAGGACAAGGACATTGGAAACATCCCATTTCAATTATCTATGACTCTTCACTAGCTGTAGCTGATACTCGTCTTAATGACCCTGCTGTTAAAATGACTATACTTGGTGGAACAATTAAAAAAGATCTGCTGTCTAACGACAAAGTTCAATGTACTAGTTGCCATGATGTCCACAATGATAAAGGAATAGGTACACTACTGAGAATAACTGAAAACGCTTTATGTAAAACTTGCCATAAATGATTGGAAAAAATGATGAAACAAATAAAAATTATAATTCTATTTTTTACATTCGCAACCACATTAAATTTATTTGCCTTTGATGATAAACATGATTTTTCAGCTGAGAATTGGTCTCAAGGAAAATCTTGTTTAATATGTCATAGTTTGACTAACGATTTACCAAAACTGACACCCCCTGGTTCACGAGTAGTGGATTTAGTAAAATTAGAGCCACAAGAAAAAGCAGCTTATGATCTTAATTCAAGTAATGTGACATGTCTTGTGTGTCATCAGGCGCAACATAGCTCAGTAGCGCTTAGAAGAAATTCAAGTGCAGGAAATGGATTACCTAAGCCAAATGTACCTGGAGGAATCACCAGTGGTTCTGAGGGGGCAGTTGTCATACGTGTAATTAATCGTGGTGAAAATATGTTTGATTGTTTGCAATGCCATGATCTTCATAACAAAGAAAGTACAAAAATGTTGAAAGCTGATTACTGGCAAAATTAAATGGTAAAAAATAATAAAATTGAAGAAATGGAAGTTGGTTGGGACAACGCTGTCGTAATGATTTGTACTAAATGTTCAAAGAATTTTAGCGAAATTCCTGAAAGACTAAAATCTGAATTAAAAACAATAACTAAAGCAGAAATGGGAAAGAGTGCGAGGGTAATCACTACAAGCTGTTTGAATATGTGTCCTGTCGATAAGATTGCTATCGCCATAGCTGATAATAAAAACCAATTAGGATTTAGAGGCCTCGCTGTTCTACCTGAAACAAGTGGTCTAGAATTATATAAAGAAATTTTCAAACATAATATTAAATAAATTCCAATGGTAATCGTTTCAAGTTATTAATGGCGGCCAGAAGTGTTTCATCCTTTTTGGCAAAACAAAATCGAATCAGCTTTTTTCCTTCATCAGATTTTAAATAGAATGCAGAGGTTGGAATTGTTGCAACTTGGTGATCAGTAATTAGTTTTTTACAGGTCATAACATCGTCGTAATCAGCTCTAATTTGTGCTAAAGCAAAATATGTTCCACATGGTTCTATAATTTGAAAACCAATTTCTTTTAGTCCGGTCAGTAATAATTGTTTTTTGGTTTTATAATCTCTTCGAAATTCGATGAGATATTCATCCATGTGTAATAGTGCTTGTGCCATCGCTACTTGGAGAGGATGTGCCACGCAAAAAGTGGTAAATTGATGAACATTATGAATAGCTGTAATTAAATTGGCCGGAGCACATGCCCAACCAATCTTCCAACCAGTGACACCAAATGTTTTTCCGGTAGAAGAGACGGTGATAGTTCTTTCTCTTAAGTTGGCCAAAGTCGCTGTCGGTGTATGATCACAATCAAAAGTTAAAAACTCATATACCTCATCTGATAAAATATAAAAATCATGTTCTATTGATAGTTTCGCAATTTGTTCAAGCTCCGTTTTACTGAACACTTTTCCGGTAGGATTATGTGGATTATTTAATATTAGCAATTTTGTCTTGCTAGTAATCGATTTTTTAAGTTCTGATAGTTCAAAATTAAAAGATGGTAAATGCAAGGTTACTGGAATTATTTTGGCGTCACACATTTCAATGGAAGCAATATATGAATCATAGCAAGGCTCTAATACAATAACTTCATCTCCCGCATTTAATAATGCTCTGGCGATACAAAATATTGCCTCCGTCGCGCCGTTAGTAATAATAATTTCTGATTGAGGATTATAGGTTAAATTATAAAAACGTTGATAATTAAATGCAACAGCTTCACGTAAGGGTAAAATGCCCATTGATGGAGCATATTGATTTTTCCCACTACTTCCTTGCATCAGGGCATCTTTTGCTAAATCAATTAACCAACTAGGCCCATCAAAATCAGGAAAACCCTGAGATAGGTTGATGGCCTTATTCTCTATGGCCATTTTGGTCATTGTTGAAAAAATTGATTCTTTAAAGTTTGTAACGCTACTGTTTAATATTTTCATTTAGCTTGTTTAGCATATATTCATGGCCAAAAAAAGAAAGTTTTACTATAAGGCACAGATGACGTTTATTATAAGTGCACAAGATTACGAAGAAATGAAAAAACTTGCTTTTCTCGTAAGAGAATTAAATACACAAGGCCATAATCCAGCGACTTCTGGGAATTATTCATTACGTTCAAAAACTAATTTAGAAATTGCATTAGTTTCTGAGTCTCGAATTGATAAAAGTAAATTTACTGAAAATAATTTTCTTCCTCACTATTACCAGACACGGGATATGCATAGTGATTATATTTCATCAGGTAGGATTTCTTCAGAGGAAACAGATATACACTTAAGTATTTATCAAATGACTAATGCTAATTGTGTATTACACAGTCATCTATTAGAGTCACTTCTATTTGCCGATATGTTCCAGGGCCTACCTTTTGCAACTATATCTGGTTTAGAATTATTAAAGGGATTTAAAGGGGTAGTGACACATGAAACAGTTATTAATATTCCTTGTTACGATAATACCCAAGATATCAAATCCCTTTCAGAAAAAATGAAAATGACAATGATAAATGATTCTCATAATTATGGTTTACTATTACGTGGACATGGGCTTTATGTTTGGGGTGAATCAGTTGAGGATGCAAAACGACACCTTGAGGTTTTTCAATATGTTTTTAAATATTATTTAAATTCTCAAAAATCGGGGAGATCTTAAATGCCAGTTTTGTATATTGCAGATAAAAATGAAACTATCACTGATTTTAAGTCTGTTCAAAATATTCTTAAGGTACATGGAGTTGCCTTAGAGCAGTGGAATGCGACAACGATGTTATCAGAGAGATCTACTCAAGATGAAATTTTAGCTGCGTATGCTCATGAGCTTAAACCATTTATGAGCAAGAATGGCTACCAGGCTGCAGACGTTATTAATGTTCATCCGTTGACGGAAAATATTCAAGTTATTCGTGAAAAATTTATGAAAGAACATACTCATAGTGATGATGAAGTAAGGTTCTTTGTAGGTGGGGAAGGAAAGTTTTGGTTTAATTTAGATTCAGGGGAAGTTCTTTGTGTGACATGTGTTGCTGGAGATTTTATCAGTGTTCCTAAAAATTTTAAACACTGGTTTGATTTACATCCAAAATATAATGTAAAGGCCATTCGTATTTTTACTAATACAGATGGCTGGTTGCCTGTATATACTAATTCTGGAATTGATTCAAAGTATAACCCATGAAATATATATTAACTGATATTGAAGGAACTACCACATCAATTAGCTTCGTACATGATGTACTTTTTCCTTACTCATTATTAAATATTGAAAAATTTGTCTTAGATAATATTGATCTTGAACACGTGAAATCAAGTCTTAATGAAATTATCGAGGTCAGTTCTATTGAAGATAAGATAAATATACTTCTGACTTGGATTAAAGAGGATCGTAAGCACCCTGTCTTAAAAAAAATACAAGGATTGATTTGGGAGCAAGGATATCATTCTGGTGAATTAAAGGCACATCTCTATGAAGATGTACCTGATGCATTTAAAACCTGGCTTGAAGCTGGTTTTAAAATTGGGATCTATTCTTCTGGTTCTGTTCATGCGCAGAAATTACTTTTTGGTCACTCTATTTATAATGATCTAAATTCTTTTATCTCAAATTATTTTGACACTTCAGTTGGTCATAAAAGAGAAGTTGAATCTTATAGTGAAATTGTCAAGAGATTGAATTTAAAACCTGAAGAAATTATTTTTTTATCAGATATAAGTGAAGAGTTAGATGCAGCAAGAAATGCAGGGATGAAAACTATTCAGCTCTTAAGGAATGAGAAAGTGAGTGTTGGAAACCACGCAACTGCTAGAAGTTTTTTAGAGATTAAAATTAATGAATTTTAATTTCTTAAATATTCCGTTTTATCTTATAAAATCTTTGAAGTTTATGTTCACCGACAAAAAGATATTGGCCTTGAGTTTTGCTCCTGTATTTATAGGCATTGTTTGTTATTTTTTTATAGGGAGATATATATTTACAGATTTGAATAGTCTAGGTAGCGAGTATCTGAAGCAGCATTTTCAGAGAACGACATGGCCAAGTTATATATTTTTCACTCTACTTAGTGTCTTTTTTATATTTTTATTGAATTGGACTTTTTTTATTTTAGTTTCAATAATCTCATCTCCATTTAATCAGTTCATTAGTTCATTAGTGGCAGATAAATATCGAGTAAATGTTTTTGTTGATAATTCTTTCCTTGTTCAGTTAAAGTATTTGCCCAAAACTTTGATAACAGAAATAGTGAAAATGATTTTTATTTTTTTATTTATTTTTTTAAGTTTAGTTATTAGCTTTTTATTTCCACCCTTAAGTTTTTTAATTACAGCACTTGTATTAGCTTTGTCTTTTGTTGATTATTCTTGGAGTAGAAATAGTTTTAACCTTCAGATGTGCTTTAGAGACTTATCAAGCAACTTCTTGACCTATATTCTTGGTGGAAGTTGCTTTATTCTTTTGATATCAATCCCATTTCTAAATATTTTATTCCTTCCTCTTGCCGTCGTTTTTTTTACAGTTAGCCACTGTGAAAAAAACGAACAATTAACTACTTAGACTGTCTACAATATAACACTATGTAACTATAACTCATTCTCTCCATATTCCTTTGGAACAAATTATAATAGGATTTTTATAACTGAGGATTGTATATGCTACAACGTAAGCCAATTTTGCTTCTACTACTTTTATCATTACTTGCTTGTGGTAAAAAAGTCGAAACCAATGTTATTACTATAGACAAGTTTGAAAATACTTGGGGCCTTGAGTTTAAATCCAATCTCATAGACAATGAATCAAATCAAGAAATATTAAATGCCTCAAAAGCGGTAGCACTTATAGAAGATATAACCGGAACTACTGCAACAGGTTTTTTTATTAGCGAAGATGGGTTATTTTTAACTAATCATCATGTTGTCTCTAAAGATCGCTGTTCAGATACTAGATGTAATGGCCTGAAAATAATTAGAGATTTTAGAGAAAAAGGTGAGTATGAGGTATTTAAATCTGTTACCTTACTTGCCAATGATCCTCTTCTTGATTTTGCATTATTACAAATAAATGTAGACCATAAAAAAGTTCCTTTTTTAAAAATAAATTTTACTAAAACAGATTTTTCTCAAAAACAAGGATACAAAATCATCGGTCATCCTGCAGGTGGTGCCTTACGTTCGAGTGACGCCTATATTGATCATTTAGTTGGTGAAGATTTTTTTGCTTTAAGATCAACTGCAATAAGCGGTAATAGCGGAAGCCCTATGGTCAATAGTGATACTTTGGAAGTTGAAGCTCTTTACCATGCCGGTTCATGGGACAAGGGTAGTGTAACAAATACTGGTGAAGTTAAGCACTATGGTGAATCAATTTTACTCAATAAGATTTTCACCTATCTAGGTCTTGGATTTGATATTAGTAATTCAACTAGTCGAGGCCTTGAAATTTCTAGGAAAACAATTTCTAAAACACCTTATGGATTTGAGCCACGCTCAACAGAAGAAATTTTAAAGTTTGGTAATTCTGAAGAATCAATTGCAGGAGTTGCTGAGAATGGGGAAGAGGTAAATCCAATCCTTAATAAAATTTTAACTAATCTTAGAAATGAAATATCATTAAATCCTGTTGCTTCGAACTCTTCTATATATGATGTGAAATATTTCTTAGAATCATTGATAGTTAATAAGATGATTAAAGGTTCTATTAGTGATGAAAATTTATTTTTAATTAAAACACTTTTGCCTGCAGAAACGGAAGATATAGAATTTGAAATGATTAATTCACTAAAAGTGAATAACTTGACAAGCTGTTATGTTAAGAATGTTTATGACCAACCCGATGTTATAAATCAATTAATTAGATATACATATTATTGTAATAGTTCTAATACTCTAACAGGTGAAAGTATTATAAACT
This sequence comes from Bacteriovoracaceae bacterium, assembly GCA_036171615.1. Taxonomy (GTDB): domain Bacteria; phylum Bdellovibrionota; class Bacteriovoracia; order Bacteriovoracales; family Bacteriovoracaceae; genus Bacteriovorax. The sequence goes on along the minus strand of JAVHRK010000120.1, from coordinate 486 downwards.
TATTATCTGATGAACTTGCTTTATATTCAGAAGATTTACAGTTGAAATACAAAAATACTTTTAAGGGAATGATAGAAAGACAATTATTACTCTCAGGACGAAATCTTCAGAAGGATAAAAAAATAAATTATTTGAAGTTTGTTGGATTACTTCAAAAAAATACTAGTAATTTCTTTAGTTCAATGTCGCTTGAAAAATTAAAAATAAAGATTATTAAAAGTGAATTATTATAGGAGTACTTTATGAAATGGCCTACAAAAGAAGATAAAAAATTAAACACAAAAAATGCTCATGTTCATGGTCCTGATTGTGATCATGATCACCATGAAGAAGTTCTAAAACCGATAGTTAATACAGTTGCCAAAATTGGTCGTAATGATTTATGTACTTGTGGAAGTCAAAAGAAATACAAGAAGTGCTGTGCTTTGAAATAGTTAGTGGCTGGTGCCATTTAGCCAGCCCACTTAAGTTCAACGTGACTCAAAT
>JAVHRK010000119.1:0-41180 GCA_036171615.1 Bacteriovoracaceae bacterium | reverse complement strand
AAAGAAAAAGAGTTTGATTAGTAAGAGTAATACAACTATTGATAATACTGGTCTCACAATTTTAGCATCTACCTTAGTATTATAGGTAGCGCCTATAAATGAACCGATGCCCATACCTGATGCCATAATTAAACCTTTTTTCCAATGGACAAGGCCTTGATAAGAATAATTGATAAGTGCAGTTGATGCAGAAAATGTATTGGCCAGTTTAGAAATAGCAATCGCCGTCAGTAATGGAAATCCTGTTCCAAGATATATTGAGAGAAACATAAAAGTTCCTCCACCTGGACCAAAAAATCCGTCATAAAAACCACTTAGAAATGCAGAAATAAAAAAAATAGACCAATGATAATTTTGCTGAGTTTTTCTGTTTGTAAAAAACTTTTCTTTATTCCAAATAATATAGAGGATAATTGGACAAATAATGACAATTATATATTTGAAATATTCTGGAGGAAGATAAGGAGTTACAGAACTCCCACAAAAAGAACCGAGGGCACAGATGACACAAAAAGATAATCCTGCTTTTATTAACAAGTGCCCATTTCTCGCATAAACAGCAAGTGCTATGAAAGCACCTACTGTTCCAACTATTTTATTTGTTCCAATCGCCTGTGCGCCAGGGGCAATTGCCCAAGATAAAAATGGAAGTGATATAAGGCCTCCACCACCAACAATCGAATCAATAAGTCCTGTGATAAATCCAAAAAAAATGAGTAAAAAAATTTCCATTTTAATAATATAAATCTCAAACTATATTTTAAAAAGGAATATTCAAATGAATTTGAATATTCCTTATGTTTTTGTTAGTATGATGAATCGGAGTTTCTCAATATGATTAGTTATGAGACATACAAAACACTGCATCTTATTTTTATTTTGACATTTTTTTCCTCTCTAGGATTTGCCATTAATACCACAACATTTCTGCATCAACGTCTAGGTAAAATTATTTTAGGTATTATTAGTTTTCTTATTTTCGTAGCGGGGATGGGATTAATTGCTCGGTTAAATTTTAAACATAGTGAAGCCTTTCCATTATGGATTAAAATGAAAATTTTTATTTGGTTACTTGTAAATATTTTATTTTTTATACTTTTAAAAATTAAAAAAAATATGACAGTTATCTTATCTAGTATGCTAATTTTAGCCATTATCGCAATTTGGGTAGCGACAAATAAGCCTCTGTAATACTCGGGTATTCTAAAGTTACAGATATTTTATAGTTACTTTCCTGATACTAATCAATTTTTGTCTTTCAAATTTCCTTTATCTTGCTAATCAGGTTACTAATACCCTAAGAATTTTTTGGTCTTTTAAGATAATGGAGACAGTTATGAAAACTGCTACTGATCGATTAATGCTCGCTCGAACGCTACCTAATAAATCAGTTGCTCTTATTCTTGCTGGTGGCCGAGGCAGTCGTCTTAAAGATTTAACAATTACTCGAGCAAAGCCAGCATTACACTTTGGTGGTAAGTTTAGGATTATTGATTTTGCGCTATCAAATTGCATCAATTCCGGAATACGTCGAATTGGTATAGTTACTCAATATCAATCTCATTCACTTATTCAACATATTCAAAGAGGATGGTCTTTTCTCAATGCTCAAATGAATGAATTTGTGGATCTACTACCTGCTCAACAAAGGACAAATGGAAATAATCACTGGTATCGTGGTACCGCTGATGCTATCTCTCAAAATATAGATATTATTAAACGTTACAAGTCAGAGTATGTAGTGATTTTAGCGGGTGATCATATTTACAAAATGGATTATTCCCGCATGTTGCTTGATCATGTGGAAAAAGAATCTAAATGTACGGTTGCTTGTATCTCTGTTCCCATTGCTGAGGCCAGTTCATTTGGAGTAATGGCCATTTCTCAGGATTATAAGATTTTAGAGTTTCTAGAAAAACCAGCACAACCTCCATGCATGCCAGATAATCCTGCAATGGCCTTGGCCAGTATGGGAATATATATTTTCAACACTCAATATTTATGTGATTTATTAGAAATAGATGCTCGAAATGAAAATTCAACTCATGATTTTGGACATGATTTAATACCTTTTATAACTGCAAAAGGTGAAGCATATGCACATCCATTTAATTTGTCCTGTGTTACATCTAATCCTGAACATGAGCCTTATTGGCGGGATGTCGGAACGCTGGAAGCCTTTTGGGCCGCTAATTTAGATATTGCTGCTGTTATGCCTAAACTTGATATCTATGATCGTAGCTGGCCTATTCATTCTCATATGGAGTCGCTTCCTCCTACAAAGTTTGTTCAAGATATAGAAGGCGGAATAAGTGTCATTAGAAATTCACTTGTATGTGGTGGAGTCATTGTTTCTGGATCTAATATAAATGATTCAGTTTTATTTTCGCGAACAAGAATTCATTCATTTTGTGATCTTCAAAAAGCAGTTCTTTTACCTGATGTAAATGTTGGACGTTTTTGTCGGTTAAGTAATTGTGTGATTGATCGAGCATGTATTATTCCTGAAGGTATGGTTATTGGAGAAAATGCCATTGAGGATAATAAAAGATTTTATAGATCTGAAGAAGGAATTGTTTTAGTTACTAGAGACATGCTTAAAAAACTTATCTAGAATTAATTTTATTCTGAGGTAAATGATGAATGTTTTACAAATAAGTGCAGAATTTTTCCCTCTTATTAAAACAGGAGGACTAGCAGATGTCGTTGGTGCATTACCTAATGCTTTAATGTCACTTGATAATAATATAAAAGTACGCGTTTTACTTCCAGGATTTCCTGCTGTTTTAAGAGGAATTCCAAAACTATCTCCAATTATTCAATTAAATACTTTTGCAGGAAATATGACTTTATCTATTGGTATATTCGAAGAGTTGGATATTTATGTCATTCAGGCAGATCACATCTACAATCGGGAAGGGAATCCTTATCATAATATTCATTTGGACGCCTATGCGGATAATTATTTGCGTTTTGCGCTGTTAGGATGGGTTGCTTCAGAGCTTGCTATTGGTGCACTTGATAAAAACTGGAAAGCAGATGTTGTACATGCCCATGATTGGCATGCAGGTTTAACTTGTGCATATCTCAAGGCCCGCAATAGTTCTGTTCGCTCGATTTTTACTATTCATAATTTGGCCTACCAAGGAGTATTTCCGGCCAATCTTTTATCCCAATTGAATTTACCGTCACAATTTTTTCAAATTGAAGGATTAGAATTTTACGGATCAATCTCTTATCTAAAAGCGGGCATCTTTTATGCCGATCACATAACATCAGTTAGTCCAACTTATTGCAAAGAAATAACTCAATACGAATCTGGATTTGGTCTTCATGGTTTATTAACTATAAAACAAGAGAGATTACAATTGACTGGTATTTTAAATGGAGTTGATGATCAGATCTGGAATCCTTTGCACGACAAATTTATTGCAGCTCCATTCGATAGTTCAAATTTATTAGGTAAAGCAATTTGTAAGAAAGCAATTCAAGCACAACTGAATTTACCTCAAGATGAGAAAATCCTTTTATTCGGAGTTGTCAGTCGTTTAACAGAACAAAAGGGACTTGATTGGGTTATATCGAGTATCGCTTATATTGTAGAAAATGGTTGTCAAATAATTATTTTAGGCAGTGGAGATATTTGGATGGAAGAGGCCTTTACTAACGCCGCAAAAAAATTTCCAAAAAACATTGCTGTTCAGATTGGCCATAATGATCCACTGGCACATCAAATTATCGCAGGGGTCGATGTCGTTCTTGTTCCAAGTCGATTTGAACCTTGTGGGTTAACTCAATTATATGCTTTAAAATATGGCACGCTACCTCTCGTTCGCTCCACTGGCGGCCTGGCGGATACAGTAATTGACACTACCCCAGAAAATATTGATCAAGAAATTGCTACAGGAATTGTTTTTCATGGATCAGATGTAACCGGATTAGTTGATGCATTAAAAAGGAGCATTTTAATGTGGGCCAATCCACATATTTGGATTGGCGTACAAAAATCTGCCATGAAAAAGTCTTTTTCTTGGAAACTTGCTGCCACAGAATATTTAAAAATTTATAAGTGAGGGTGAGAGATTCCTTCCATCACTGCTTTTCTTTCAGTTATACCTTTTGTGACTGCCATTGCTAGTTCTAGCGCCGATTCACTATTTTGTCCGGTAAAAAGCTCTTGGTCATGAATGATAAAAGCTCCATCATTTTCTTTATTTGTTATATTTGATCCTGCGAGTGTAAGTGCATCAGTTAAATAAAATTGTAATTCTTCGTTAATTTCTTTCTCAAGGTTTTTTTCATCATCAGTTGAAAATGTAGTCATAGAATAATTTGAATATAACCAACTTTTTGATAAATGCTTGGCATCAGCTTTATTATTTTCGACAAGTGCTTTTCTAAATGCTTTGGATTTTGGGATAGCGGCAAGTTTAGCAGCTACACCATGGCCAAGAAAGGCAGTTATTTTTTTGTGTTTATGAAATTCTAGTAATAGAGTTCCTAAGTTAGGGTCTTGAATTAAGTCATTCATAGATCCATGAGAACCGGGGACAAATAAAGCGATATATTCTTTTGAATTTTTACAAATATCACTTAGTATTTTAGGTTTTTGTAAGCTTGGATGGTTTACTACAAAGCTAACAGCTGCCTTTCTAGTCACCTCATTATAATCAAAAAAACGAACATCATTTGACTTGTCATTTAAAAATGGTTTGTGGCCATTGGGTGTAGCAATGACTACATCATACCCTGCTTTGATAAAATATTGAGCGGGAATAGCAAGTTCATTTAGATTATATCCTGTTGGCACTGTTTTATTATTTTTAACTTCAATGTTTTCACTACTGGACATGACAATAAGAATTTTTTTCATCTGATACTCCTGAATAAGTAATTTATACTCTCATTCTGAATTTAACAATAACCTGATATAGCTCACTTCTATAAGTGATTTTACTGTATTAATCTTCGTCAATTGAATCGAGTAAATTTTGAAAAAATGATTTTTTAAAATCTGTTGCTTCAGCATCAGAGAGATGGCCAAAAGTTGTTCTGTCTTGTTCTAGAAATAGATTTGTTGCGGCCAAGTCATTTAGAAACCTAGATCTATGTCGAGGGACGTCTTTGCCAAAAAGTTTTCTTACCTTACAATATGTCATAACAAGCTTTTCTTTGGCCCTGGTAATACCTACATAACAAAGTCTTCGCTCTTCACTTATATCTTCGCCTTGAGATATTGTCTTTTTATGGGGGAGAGTTTCTTCTTCCACTCCAATAAGAAAAACAGTTTTAAATTCTAGGCCCTTTGATGAATGCAGGGTCATTAAAGTGACTTCATTCTTTCTGACGTCAGTATCTTCATTTGGGTCATCAAGTTTTTTGTCTTGATCTTGAGAGTCTTGTAAGAGTAATCGCTCTACAAAGTTTTTTAAATTTGCTTTTTCCTTATGGTAATGAGTAAAACGATCAGCTGACTCTATAAAACGCATGACATCGTTTTTTCTGCGCTCAACTTGTTTAGGATTATCATATTCTTTTTCAATGAAATTTAAATAATGAATATCTTCAATTAATAAAGTGATTGATTCAGAAAGTGTATAGGTTTTAAATTTTACTTTATATTGATTAATTATTTCAATAAATGCTCGAATTAGTGATTCTCTTTTTGGATCTAGGTCTGGAAACTTTTCCATTGTGCTAAATAAGGAAAGTTTTTCTTGCTCTGATTTTTGTAAAAATTTTTCTAATGTAGCATTTCCTATCCCTCTATTTGGGATATTAAGGATTCTTCTTAAGGCCATTTGGTCGTATGGATTTAAGATCACCATCATGTAACTTATTAAGTCTTTAATTTCTTTTTTGTCATAAAATTTTTGTCCACCAAGAATAGTATAGGGAACTTGACTCATTCGTAATTGATCTTCAATTACTTGAGCCTGTGTATTGGATCTGTACAAAATGGCCACATCACCTAAGTGTTCGCCCTGACTTTGATGTTTGACAACCTCTTCTACGACAACTTCTGCTTCGTGATCTGTATTGCCCATGGCCCAGAGTAGGGGGATATGATCACTATGTTTTTTGCTCCATAAACTTTTATCACGGCGTTTTTTATTTTCTTTAATGACATTGTTTGCAAGATTTAAAATAGACGATACAGATCGGTAGTTTTCTTCAAGTTTAACAACCTTAGCATTCGCAAAATGTTTTTCAAATTCTAAAATATTAGTTACATCTGCACCTCTGAATGCGTAGATGGATTGGTCATCGTCACCAACTACACAAAGATTCTTATGGGTACTTGTCAAATGCAAAACTAATTCAAACTGAAGGGCATTTGTATCTTGATATTCATCGATCATGATGTATTGAAATTTTTCTGAATAAAATTTTGCAACTTCTGGATATTGTCTAAAAAGTTTAAGTGTTAAAAAAAGAATATCGTCGAAATCAATGGCATTGAAAAATTTTAATTTTTCTTGGTAAAATCGATAGGCGTATTCGGTGGCATGGTCATATGCATTTTCAGGATCAAAGTATTTTGAATCTGCAAAATCATCTTCCATAATTCCATTATTTTTTAAAGATGAAATTTTTGAAAGAATATCTTTTTGATCAAACTTTTTATCAGTAACATAATGTTTAAGTGCATCTCTAATAATGGCAAATTGCTCAGACTGATCATAGATTGAGAAATTTTCATGATACCCGAGTTTTTCGATCTCTTTTTTTAGAATTCTCACTCCCAGTGAATGAAAAGTAAGTAGAGATATTCCTTTTGATTTTTTTTTCCCTAATAAAGTGAGTACGCGTTCACGCATTTCTTTTGCGGCCTTATTTGTGAAACTAACACCTAGAATTGTATCTGGTTTGATGTGCAAATTATCAACCATATGAGCAATGCGATAGGTAACAGTTCTTGTTTTTCCTGATCCGGCACCTGCTAGTATAAGCACAGGGCCTTCAATGCATTGAGCGGCTTCGCGTTGTTGGTCATTTAATCCACTGAGAGAAATCATAGACAAAAAGATACTAAACTTCGATGAGTCTTGCTATAATTTTCAAACTTACAATTTAAAAAACCGGAGATTCATATGGTGAAAAAAAAGATTAATCCCAATACTGTCTTACTTGACTCGTTAATTGAGTTAATTAGAAGAACTTCTGTTGAGTTGCCTGATGATGTACAGAAAGTTATTTTAAGTTCTCTTAGAGCAGAAGAAAAAAATACTACTGCTGAATACGCTATGAAAATTATAAAGGCCAATATTGAGCTTGCTAAGAAGAAATCTCAACCGATTTGTCAGGATACTGGAACTATTTTATTTTATATCTCTCATCCAATAGATTTTGATCAACATAAAATTACTGAAGTTATTCATAAGGCCGTTGTTCGTTCAACTGAACTTGGTTATCTTCGTCAAAATTCAGTAGACTCACTTACTGGAAAAAACTCTGGAATGAATGTTGGTCTTGGGCATCCCTCAATCCATTTTCATCAACATAAGAAAAAAGATATTGAAATTAAATTAATGCTTAAGGGGGGTGGGTGTGAAAACGTAGGCGCCCAATATTCATTGCCTTATACCCCGCTTGAAGCAGGACGAGATCTAGATGGAGTAAGAAAAGTTGTACTGGATGCACTTTTAAAAGCTCAAGGTAAAGGTTGTGGACCAGGAGTACTTGGAGTTTGTATAGGTGGAGACCGTGGTGCGGGTTATATGGAATCAAAAGAACAATTATTAAGAAAATTAGATGACAAAAATACCATAAAAGATTTAGCTAAATTAGAAAAAGATATTGTTGTTACGGCCAATAAATTAGGAATAGGACCTATGGGCTTTGGTGGGAAGACGACTCTATTAGGATGTAAGATTGGAGTGCTTAATCGTTTACCTGCAAGCTTCTTTGTTTCAATTTCTTATATGTGTTGGGCCTATCGTCGACAAGGTGTCGTGCTGAATGCTAAAAACCAAATCAAAGGATGGTTATACTAATGATTCATTTAAATTATCCGTTCACAAAAGAACAAATACTAAATTTAAAAGTGGGAGATATGGTTCTGATCACTGGCAAACTGTTCACTGGAAGAGATGCTGTTCATAAACGCATCCATGATGGCGTGAAACCACCAGTAGACCTTAAAAATCAAATTATTTATCACTGCGGACCTGTAGTTTTACAAGACCCAAAAACTAAAAAATATGAAGTAAAGGCCGCGGGCCCAACAACTTCAATTCGAGAAGAACCTTATCAATGGCAAGTAATGCGAGACTATGGAATTGTTGGAGTTATCGGTAAAGGTGGAATGGGCGCCAAAACACTACAAGGCTGTAAAGATTATGGCTGTGTTTATTTTCATGCAATTGGTGGAGCCGCACAAGTTTTAGCGGAAAGAATTGATTCTGTTGATAATGTGCACTGGATGGATTTAGGTTCACCGGAAGCTATTTGGGAATTGTCAGTTACTGATTTTCCGGTGGTAGTAACGATGGATGCTCATGGGAATTCATTGCATGAAAAAGTACAAGCAAGTTCAGAAGCAGAACTTAAAAAATATTTATAATTATTTGTAAGGAGTTTCCTCATGGCAGGATTTAATAAAGTTGTTAAAACTTATGAAGAAGCATTGGCCGGGCTTACAGATAATATGACTGTAATGGTAGGCGGTTTTGGCCTTTGTGGTATCCCTGAAGGACTTATCAAAAGAATGTATGAAATGAATGTCCAAAATATTACTTGCATATCAAATAATGCAGGGGTTGATGGATTTGGTCTTGGCGTTTTATTGGAAAGAAATCAAATTAAAACCATGATTGGCTCTTACGTTGGAGAGAATGCACTTTTTGAAAAACAATATTTAAGTGGCGAAATGAAAGTTATTTTAACTCCTCAAGGAACACTGGCCGAAAAAATTCGTGCTGGTGGAGCTGGTATCCCTGGATTTTATACTGCCACAGGATACGGAACTCCTATTGCTGAAGGCAAAGAAGTAAAAGAATTTAATGGCCGAAAGTATATTTTGGAAGAAGCATTCACTTCTGATTTTTCATTAATTAGGGCCTGGAAAGCAGATACTTTAGGAAATTTAATTTTTAGAAAAACAGCTATGAATTTTAATCCTATGATGGCAACTGCTGGAAGAATTACCATTGCTGAAGTTGAAGAAATTGTTGAAGCGGGAGAGCTTGATCCTAACTTTATTCACACACCAGGAATTTATGTTCAACGAGTGATTAAAGGAAACTTTGAAAAGAGAATTGAACAACGAACCATAAGGAAATAAAATGGGTCTAACACGAGAACAGATTGCTCAAAGAATTGCACAGGAAATGCAAGATGGATATTACGTCAATTTAGGAATAGGAATTCCAACTCTTGTTGCTAATTATATTCCTAAAGGGATGCAAGTGATGTTGCAATCAGAAAATGGCATCTTAGGAATGGGAGAGTTTCCTACTGATAATCAGGTAGATGCCGATCTTATCAATGCAGGTAAACAAACGGTTACAGTTATTAAGGGTGCGGCCTATTTTAACTCTGCTGAAAGTTTTGCCATGATCCGAGGAGGTCATGTTGATTTAACTGTCCTTGGTGCATTTGAAGTAGATCAAGAGGGAAGTATCGCTTCTTGGATGGTTCCTGGAAAATTAGTAAAAGGAATGGGCGGTGCCATGGATTTGGTGGCCGGTGCTCGCAATATAGTTGTGGCAATGGCACATTCAAATAAAGGTGAATCTAAGATTTTAACAAAATGTAAGCTACCTTTAACTGGTGTTAGCTGCATAAAAAAAGTAGTGACTGATTTGGCGGTTTTAGAAATTAAAGATGGTGCTTTTCATTTAGTTGAGCGTGCACCTGGCGTTTCAGTTGAAGAAATTCTCGCTCTAACTGCTGGAAAACTTATTGTTCCAGCTAATGTTCCAGAAATGAAGCTGTAATCTTTTCATAGATTCTAAAACGCTTACAATCTCATGTTATTCTCTCGACAGGAGGGAAAGCTACATGTTGAAAAAAATTATTTTACTATTTTTAATGCTTTCTGTGTCGGTATCCTCTTTTGCAACTTCTAGAGTTGAAGATTTAATTAATGAAGATCGTTATAGTCGTATTGATGAAATAAATAGAATTGTTTTAAAAATAAATAGCGCTGAAGCTGAACTTACAACCTTTAGATTTGAATTAGATCGTGTTCAGGCAAATAGTTCAAAATTAGACCACGATATATTCATGCGGAACACTGCTGGAATACTCGCCGCCGTTGGTTTTTGTACAACTTTGATTTATCACAAAAAACATGTGACTCCCAGTATCTTTATGCTGATTGGTGGATACACACTTTCTACAGTTTCAACAATTGTAATGGCCATTGAAAATAAAGGTGTTCGTTTATCAAAAAAGGAAATCTCAGATTTACAACTTAGTATTAGAAATCTTGAATTACTTATTAAAAAAGAGAAAAATGATCTCGAAAAAGAAATAAATATTCTTAATCAATATTGAAACTGATCTGGTCGGGTATATTTGATCTTTATTTTTTCCCGTGTGACAATATTGAAGTTGTCATTAAATTTCAAGGAGGAATAGATGAAAAATTTATTAATTAGTTTTGGTCTTTTAGCAGTGCTTTCTACAACAGCGAATGCAAGTTTTTTAATTGAACCCCATTTAGGTTATAATATTTCTGGTGGTGTTGCTTCTTATAGCAATACTAAATATGACTATACAGGAGCTCAGTACGGAGCACGTCTTGGATTCCAAACTCTAGGTCTTATGGGCGGTTTTGACTATACCCATTCAGGGTATGATTTAAAATCTACGGTATTAACTTCAGGTGTAGTTGCAACTGTTCCTGTTACCCAAAATGAATATGGTGTTTTTGTGGGATATAATGCTCCTATCTTATTAAGAGCATGGCTTGCATATTACTTCTCAACTAAGATGACTTATACAAATCCAACAACGACTTACTATTCAGGAAATACTACTGAAATTGGAGTTGGATTTACTCCATTGCCACTTATAAGTGTGAATGTTTCATATAGAATGATTAATTTTGATAAGGGACATACTGCTGCCGCTGGAGATTACACAATTGGTTATACTCCTAAAGAAATCGTACTTGGTGTCAGTCTTCCATTTACTTTATTATAATTTAAATTATTTTGTAGCGGTCTGATTATTATTAATTGGACCGTTATTTTTTTATCTTCCGTAAATTCTTATTTTCATTTCTGCTTTTTCTTCACTAGACGGATTTGTATGATATTTTAATTTAAACTTTTCAATATTCCTTTTATATTGCTCATCTTTTAACTCTATCTCCGTTTTTTCAAGTGGTATCGATGAGTCTGTAATAAGCTCAGATAATTTGTTAAAATTATCAATAAATTCTTGTTTTTCATCGTCGGCTTTTTTATCATTTTCAAGTTTTTCTTTTTTTTGTCTTTCTAGGTCTTCTTCAAAAAAATAAGAAAATGCGGCGGCAAAAGCAAGTGTTCGATAGGCCTTTCTAAAGCGTTCATAATTATCAAGCATATTTTGTTTTTTAAAAAGAGTGATCAGTTCCTCAGAATGAGTGTTGATTCCTTCAAGCAATATTTTTTCTAATAACTCGTCCGGGATCTTAACTTGGTCCATAAATGGTAAATCTAGAGGTAGACTTGCAAACCTTACTAATTTATAACGAATAATTCTATTAATATGTATTCTTGCTTTTTCAATTAATGAATAGCGAGTTTTCTCTGGAAACTGATTAATAATACTTTTTAGGCCTTTGAGTAAAAGTTCTTCTTGAACAACTCGATAAAGTCTTTTGCTCATTAAAGCTGTTTTATTTTCTGTAAAATAATCAAGTAAACCTACAGCTGGACCTTTTAAAATGATAAAAAGTTCTGACGAAAAGCTATGGAGATCTTCTCTTGTTAGTTTTGATGATGGATCAAAAGATTTCATAAGGTTTAATATTTTATGTAAGTTCTTTTTATTCAGCGTTGCTAGCTCTTCTTGTAAAGAGGGTATTTCTAAAAAATAGGCATATCGATTCTGAATGACCTCAATTAAGGCCATTTTTTCTTCAATAGTGGTAGGTGTAATTTTAGTAAATTCTTTTTCATTTGAATAAATTTCTAATGTTCTAAAATAATTGGCCTCATTAAATTGTTCAAAGTCTTTTGTACTTAAAATTTTATTCCAAAGCATATTTTTAGTCTCATATGCTTTAGAAGGTTTTACTGTTGGTTCTTTTAGTTTAGTGACTGTAAATATAATTGCATTTATAGCGTTAAGACATGCTCCATGCTCTACACTGGCAATTGATCGATTGGGCCCAGTGTCGTTATGAATTTGAATACCAAAAATGATAAAACTAAAAAAGATAATTAATGAAGTCGTATAGATCGTAAAAAGTTTAATAAATTTGCCCCCAAGCTGATTAGCTTTTCGGCAGATTTAACTATTTTTGTGAACAAAATTTAGAATAATGTCTGATATATGCTGGAGTACAATAGTCTTTCCATTCTCCACTATCATATGTGGCATATGCATAAAACCATGTAATTGTGTCATTCTGATTACTCAATAAAATTTCATTAGGCATTAATTCTGGAGCAATATTGTTAATTGTCACACACCAGCCGTATGCACGAAGTTGAGTGTCTGAAATCACTTCAATTGCATCATCACCAATAGCACTGCCGTTTATTGAACTCATTCCAAATTCATCACCTATAAATGGGATTTTAGCCTGAGTTAAATAGTCAGTTGTGATTTGTCCTAAGTTTAATTTAAAGTCAGATAAATGAATTTCTGTATCGTTAAAAGGAATAGGTGAGCATGGCCCAACAAATTTAATAGAAACAGCGTAAAGATTGAGAGAAGTAAGTAAGGAAATACAGATAAATATTTTTTTCATAGCTTGCTAGATAGCATCTTATCTAGAATATAAAAAGTATATTATTCCAAAAATTATTCGATAATAGGCAAATGGAGTAAGTCCTAATTTTTTCAGTATGATAAGAAACGATTTTATGGCAATAATGGCCACTACAAATGAGACAATGAGTCCGGTTAAGAGAAAAGCAATTTCATCTGTATGAAAATCTTTATAGGATTTCAAGAGCTCATAAAGTGTGGCCGCAGTAATAACTGGTACTGAGATAAGAAATGAAAAATCAGCTGAAGTTTTTATATCTACTTTTCTCAACATTGCTGTCAGCATGCTTGCACCTGAACGTGAAACACCTGGTATAAGTGCCCAGCATTGCCCAAGCCCAATGATAAATGCGTCTTTATAAGATAGGCCATCAAGTGAAGTAATTTCTGGTTTGGGTTTTCTTTTTTCAACCAGAATAATAATAATCCCACCAATAATTGTGGTGAAAGTGACTACTCCAGGATCAAAAAGATAGTGCTTGATAAATTTTCTAGTCACAAATCCAATTCCCAAAACAGGAGTTATCGCAAAACCTATATGTACCCAATTTAATTTATTTTTATCAAAGAGATTTTTAAATCTAGTCCAATATAAAACTACAACCGCCAAAATTGCACCAAATTGAATAATGATATTAAATGACGAGAGTGCTTGTTGATTTTGATGTAATAAATCAGTGGCAATAATAAGATGTCCAGTAGAAGAAACAGGCAAAAATTCTGTAAGGCCTTCTACAATTCCCAAGATGATCGGCGTAAGTAAATTATCCATGAATTAATATCCGCAAGTTATAGGTGTTAGTCCTGCAGTCGTTGCCTGCGCTACGGCAGACTTTGGAAAGCAATACAAGTGTGTATTGATCTTAAGGCCTTGTTTGTATAATGTCAGCAATCCTGTGCTATCATCTGATAAAATTTGTCCTTCTAAAAAGCGAAATATTTTGTCTTCAGGCCTATTAAAGTTTTCCCAGCCTGTAATAAGTAGTTTTGATACCAATACACCAGCTAACATCGTTCCAGAGGCGCAGATTTGTTGTTGGCAAGCTAAATTAGCGACGATTGATGGATCTGTTAGGTAACCTGTTGTTGCATCAAATGAAGTGTTTGCTAATTGTGATCCTGCCGATGAAACATATCGATTGGTATAAACTGTTACATCCACAAAATCGCGAAGTGCACATTTTCCTCTTTGAGCATCTATAAATCCTGTACAGCATGTATTTGGATCTGCAGTTGCAGCAACTGTTGTTCCAGCTGGTAAACAAGAGACTACTTCATCTGCTTTAAATATTTGTTTAACAGATGGAGTTTTAAAATTTGGTTTAGCAACTGAATCCAGTCCAGAAAGATACTGAGTACTACCATCATTAAATTCTGAAATTGCACCAGGTGCCCAAATATTTAATGGTGTTTGATAAGCTCCACTAGGATAGGCCATATCACTTGGAAGATTAGGATTTGATTTACAAGACATACTGCCTTCAAGTCCAGTTGTGAACGTATTTTGAGCAGGAATTGCAATTTGAGGAATACCTGTTAGTTCTAAAAGTCCATAAAATGCAAAAACTCCACGGGCCTTTGTAAGCTCTGGCCAAGTCTGCATTGCTTTACAATCAATTGATCCCGCAGGTAGACCCGTACAAGAATTATTAGTGTTATTTGGGGCCCAATTTAAACAACGAAATGTTGAAGCATCAATATTTTGCAAACTCGATTTATCCCAATTGTGATTATTAACACCTGTTGCAAAATTTCTTACCCAATGCCCACTACAACTTGTTTTGGAGGCCATAAGACTAAAAGTATTAAACTGATTATTTAAACCTGTTGTCGGCTTACATCCGGCACCAGAACAAGAATCATCTACGGCAATATCTAACGGTGGGTATGTAGTGGGAGTTGTATTCATTTCTTTGTAAGCTGTTGCAACTCTCGAATAACGAGAGAGGCTACTCATTGGCAAATCAATTCCAGCAACCGTTTTTTGAGCAAGAACAGTTGGAGATGTACTCGAGGCAATGGAAATTGTTTTTCCCACTTCGCGACAACAATAATTTCTTGCTGGATCGTAGAGTGGATCAGTTTTTGCCATTGGTTGAGAACAAACTAATTCCTCTTGCCAGAATTTTAATTCAGGCAATTGGATGATTGAACCAATGCTGGCGTCAGTTGGTAAAATTAATTTTGTTTTATCAGTGATCAGTTTAGATGGAGCACATTCTAGATCTTGAAAACAAGTTGCACCTGGCGCTCTTAAACATCTATTCTCTTGAAAAGTAGCAGTTTTAATAATGCTAGTTGGAGAACTTAATAATGGAAAAGTCATTTGATTTTGAGTAAATATTCTTGTGAATGAATCTAGTGCATTTGTTGAAATTGCTTGAGTCCCTGCGTTTAGAGATAAATTGGTAGTGCCACCTGAAATATTTGAATAATAATAATTTTTGAAATCATCTAATATTGAACATGATGAAAGATAATCTGGTTGTGGAACTGTCTTTATGAGTTTGGAGTAGCTCATACCTAAACCTAAAATTTTATCGCCATCATATATTTTTGAAACAGTAGTAGATGGAGTTGCATTTTGACTGGCAAAAGCCACTTCTGGATTTCTACCTGGTTTACAAATTGCTGTTACATGGTTTGAACTTAAATTTTTCAAGGCCTCTGTTCGAATTGTTTCTTGTCCTTGATAGTCGAGAGGACGCAATTGATTTCTTGCTCCAAATCCGACAGTATCAATTAACGGATCTGTCATCACTTTACCAAAGCGTACAATACGATTATTAAAACTATTTGGTGTCGATAGGGTTTGGCAAAAATTATTATTTGAACAAGTATGAAAGACTTCCGATTTAGATTCGTTAAATCCGCCTACTAAATTTGTTAAAAAATTTGCACTTGAGTCAGGTGAGCAAGCAGAACCACGCCCTCTATAGACACATCGTTTACCACCACTGCTAATACCTAAAATATTTACCAATCTATTGTCTGGTAATTTTGAATCAGGAATTTCAGACCCGTTAGCATCAAAGACTGGCCATGGTGTTGTAGATTCATTAATTGGCGCACAAGCATAGTCCCATCCTAAAGTAGTTGCACAATCATTATCTGTAGAACATTGATGATAGCGTTGGCATTGAGCACCGTCTGAATCAAAATCAGTTGTGGCCATACCAGTTCCTACGGGATTGAGAGATGAATCATTTATAGTAACGTTATAAGTATTTTCAATTGTAAGATCACCTAAAGCACCGTTGACAGCTATAAACAATTTATTTGTAGTGGCCTTGATTCTTCGACTTGATCCAATAGAAAACCATTTCACACCATCAAAGGAACCGATGACTGATCCAAAGTCAAAACCATACCAATCATGTTGGTAGCCATTTGCAAAAAGAAAATGTTGAGCTCTCATACGATTCATTCGTTGGTCGCCTACAACTGAAGAGATAGAGTGCGTCCAAGGGATCATAGTAGCAGGAACAGTACATGCTCGACCGAAAGAAAAATCATCGGCCCTTATACCAGATTCTAAATTACTTGTTTGAGTTCTATTTGGAATTAATCCACCACCAAATTGTGCAAGTGGAAATAATTTATTCAATGTAGAGTAATAGTCATTACCACAAAGTAAGCAAGTAGAGTACGCTCCACGATCTACATAAATATCATAAACTTTTCCGATATTAACACTTACTTCTTTTGCGGGTTTTGCCGTATTGATACCATAAGTAAGTGAGCCATATATTTCATTAAACCCTACATATGGATCTGTAATAGTTGCACTTGGCATATTGTTAGGTATAGCAGGATCATTTTTTATATATTCAAAAAGCTTTCCCTCTTGAGCTGGAGTACTACCTGTAATAAGGGTTTGAGACGCCCCTAATGAATCAAAATATCTTACTGGAACTGTTTTAGAACTTAAGTAGACTAATTGTGAAGTCGGTGCAACTACAGGAGCAGGTGCCGGGTAGACGCATGCATAATCAGTAACTGCGTTTAATGAATTTTTAATTGGCGCTAAACTACATTGAGTATCTGCACAACTACACATTGTTTTTATTTCATTAAGTGCTGCTTGTTTTGAAGTTGTTACTTTATAGACTGAAAGATTAACAAAAAAACTAATTTTAACTTTTTGCGAATCAAATGCTTTTAAACTTCCATTAGGAGTTAGTAATTGAATTACATTTGGTGATCCTAGATTAATCTTCCAATCTATATCTTGTTTTAATACAACGCCATCAACTTCTACTACTAATGCTTGAGAAACATTTGCATAATAGGGTAGTTTGAAATAATTTGAAGCTGGAAAATGATCAGTTAATCGATTATATCTATTTTCAGCAATTGTGCTTCCGCTATTTTTTTGTCCTTGAATATAGTATTTTTCACACTTGGCAAGTGTAGGATTAATTTCATTACAACTAGAATCCACAAGATACTTTATAACAAGATCAGTGTTCAAGGCATTGTCTGGCAGATTGAGGAGAGTGATTTGTGCTGCAGTTGAAACATCATAATTATGTTGGCCTGCTATCATCACATATGGCCTTGCAGGGGCAACCGCAGTATCTGAATAGACAGTACTAGATAATTGAGCTTCATCTTTATTTGTAAAATTATATAATGGAATATCTCCATATGAAACTTCGGTAACAGAAACTAATGTATCTTTTAGCGGAGTGAGGTTTTCATATGTTGATTGAAAACTAATATCATCAAGTCCTACAGAATAAGGAGTATTACGTATGGGATTAGAAATTGTTTTAGTACAAACTCCAGCTTCACCGTAAGTTTTAGTTGTACAATTATAAAGATTTTCTAACTTCTTTAAATGTGTAAGTGCTGCATTAACTGGAGTAATTGTACTTACCGGAGTGGTTGGTTGTGCAACAGGTGCCGAGCATATAAAATAATAATTTGGATAGAGATAAATATTTGATGGACGGTTTAATATATCTTGCAGTGCTTGTTGATAGGCCGGATCAGCTGAATTAACTCCAGGTTTAAGTGCCAAATCTTTTACACATTGACCATTGCTACAACAATCATAACCTAATGAACTACATTGCGTATTATTGATACAGGTTGTTCCATTCTGAGTGGAAATATTTTGGGGCGCAGTTAAACTAAGTGATAAATTTTTTAAATTTACTTGTGTAATGATGGTTCCATTTCCAGAATATAAATCAAGGCTTGAACTTGAATAATTTGTACTACAGATACCGTTTACACAAAGTGAACCCATATCATAAATTAAACTTCCAATCAGAACACTCGTTACTCCAGGTTTATTACAAAAATTTTGGTTAGAGGCATTATCAGAAAAAGAGACAGAGTAATAATACTCAATACTTTGATTTGTAAAATTATAAATTGATTGTGGAATTGCACTTAGTACAAGTGTTTTTGTTCCAATTGTAGAGACAACGCATGAACTTGTTTGCGTACCACTTGAACGAATGTAGGTATCAATATCTTTTCCTCTTAAATAAACAATATCTTTAAAATCAAGAGTAAGTGGAAAAGAAGATAAAAAAATTTGACTGCTATTTTGAAAGTAATTTACTCCTTGAGTAAATACAGGATTATTTGCGGGAGTTTTAGGTAATGCAGTAACATTATTATTTAATAACGTTCGTCTATTATTGGACGGTGACTGAATACACGCAGTCACTAATAATAGTAATATGATGATGACAAATCTTTTCATTAACTTCCTCTACTTAACCCTTTTCGTCAGAATGAAATAATCATTTATTTTATTTTACAGGTTAAGCAGTAGTGGCGATGTTGCTTTTTTAGTTCATATGTATTTTCGGTATCTTACGTTTTTTTCATTTATAAATAGTGAGTAGATACTGACTTAAATTTTAGGCAGTAAGGCCATAGCAGCTCTAAATCGTACTTTTATAAAGGGTCCGATCTAGCTGAAAATTCGTTAAAAAAAATATAAAATTAAATTACTCAAGTATATTTAAGAAGTGATCGATAATTCATGAGTGAACTTGTAGAGATATTTTTGGAGTTTTATAGATTATGAAAATTATAATTATAGGTTTGGGATTATTATTTTCTTTAGGTTTTTCAAATTATTCTCATTCAGCAGAAGGTGTTGAAGTGAGAGATATGAATGAAATGTTGGCCCAAATAAATATGGAAAAAAAACAAATGGAAATTATTGTGGATAAGTTAGTAGAAACAGGAAGAATTTCGCAAGAAAATGGCGTCCGGGCCAAGAGAGAAATTGCAAGTGTTAAAGCAGAAGATACTGAAAATTTAAAAATGGAATTAGTTTCTCTCATTTCATCTCTAACGAATAATTAATCAATCCATTATAGATTTACATCAGATTATTATTTGTATTTAATAGTTGATATAGATTTATTTGGAGAAAAAAATGAAATATTTTTTACTTTTATCGTTGGTTTCCATTATGGCCTGCTTTGAAGCTAGTGCAAAATCTTGGGATGGCAAAATTTATAATGTGCGAAATAAAATTGAAATTTCAGAACCCGAATACATTCAAGAATTAAGTAATTATTCAATTATTGTTCTGGGAGAGAAACACTATACAACTGCTGTTCAATTAGTTGAGGCTAAAACTATTCGCGAAGTAGTTCTGTCAAAAAATAAAGTAGGTGCGTTCACCACTGGGTGGGAATTTTTAAATATTACCTCTCAAAATATGACTAATTCACTTTTTGCTAAGGTTAAAAATTCCGAAATAACATCGGAAGAATTTTTAATTCAAACCCAAGGTAAAACTCCGACTTCAACTTATGCTACTGTTATAGATGTAACTGCAGAGTTAGGTGGAAATCTTTTAGGTATGAATCTTTCAAGAGCGGAAAAAGATCCAGTAACTAAAAATGGAATAGAAGCAATCGATCCGAAATTACTTCCGCCAGGATTTGATTATGGTACTCCTGGATACTTTGAACGTTTCCAAGAAATCATGCAAGGACATGCAACACCTGAACAAGTTAAAAATTACTATGCTAGTCAGTGTGTGGTTGATGATGTCATGGCCTATCATTTATTAAAAGATTCAAATCAAGATTTAGCGTTTTTAATTGCAGGAAGTTTTCACACAGATTTTTACGACGGTGCTGTAAATCGTATGAAGGTTAGAAATAATCAATTGTCTTTAGCTACCGTAAAAATAGTCGATGCCTCAGATTATAGTGAAAGCGAGTTAATGGAAGTACTTCACGATGATAAATACGGTGATGTTGCCGATTATATTTATTTTGTTAATTCACCAAAATAATTTGCTCTAATAGTATTAAAAGAACTTTGTCGGAAAATCTTTCTTTTTTTCGTAATCTATCCCCGGGCATGAGAAAAGTACTGGCCCCACTTGTACTTTTTGTTGCAAACCCAATTACAACTGTTCCAATTGGTTTATCTGGAGTGCCACCTGTAGGCCCAGCTATCCCGGTAATTGAAACGGCCACATCAGTGTTAAATTTTTCACGTGCTCCAATTGCCATTTCGATTGCTGTTTCAGTACTAACCGCACCGAATTTATTTAAGGTCTTTTTATCTACTCCTAAAATATTTTCTTTTGCATCATTAGAATAAGTTACAACTCCTCCCATAAAAACTTCAGATGAACCTGCAAGATCAGTTATTTTGCTAGAAGTAAGTCCTCCTGTACATGATTCAGCAAATGAAAAACTAATATTTTTTTCTCGTGCTTTTTTTAAAATAATTTCAGGCAATGATTCTGCTCCCCAATGCCAAACATATTCGGCAAGAGGGGAGTTTTCTATTAATTGTTTTATCGCATTTTGATAGTTTTCCTCACCTTGATAACTGACGATGATATCAATACCAATTGTATGCGGAAGTGAACTTACTTTTCCAAAAAATTCTAAATCTTTCCACAAAGTTGGGCATAATTCATTGAAAATTTTCTCTTCAGGTATTCCTTGAGTTCTGATAATCGTTTGTTTATTTTCTTTTACTCTATTGCCAAATGTTTTTTTGATGATGGGGTAAAATTCTTCTGCAACCATCGCTTGAAATTCGTTGGGTACACCAGGGGCACTCATGACTAATTTTGAATTCAGTGAATCGAAATAAACGATACCTGGAGCAAGTCCTTTGGGATTATTAGTAGCAATAAAATCTTCAGGAAAAAAATGATAGTGATTAAGCAATGGATTCCATGGACGATTAAAACGTTCATAGTTTTTTTCAACAATAAGTTTTACATCTGCTCTTTCGATAATATCTTTTTTAAAATAATTGGCGATTGTGTTTTTGGTTTTATCATCAATTGTTGGGCCGATACCACCGGATGTAATAACTACATCACTTTCAAGGAGAGTAGCTTCTAGCGCTTGATTAATTTCATCTACATTGTCTCTGATAAAACGAATTGAGGTAATATTAATACCATTTTTAAAAAGGTATTTAGATAACCAAGATGCATTTAAATCTCGAGTTCTACCGTTTAAAATTTCATCACCAATAATTATGACAGAAATATTCACATCAACCTCTTTTAGCTCGAATCTTTGTTAAAAATTAGTTACTATATATCTTATGACAAAAAAAATTCAGTTCACAGTCGATTATCTTACAGATATCGAAGAATATTTAGATACTAATTTTAAAGGATATGCGGACTATAGGATAATCTCCCAAGCATTGGATGCACGTGGGGCCAGTAGAGGTAAGAATCCTCGTTATACTTATAATATAGAATTACTCAATGCCGGTGAAAAATTTGATGCTGTCAGGGAAGAATTTATTGATCTCGGGCAATTTAAGAACAAACCTATAATTATTGGTGCGGGCCCAGCTGGATTATTTTGTGCTTTAAGGTTAGCAGATTATGGAGTTCCTTCTCTTATTTTAGAACGTGGAGATCGAGCTCAAAGACGAATGTTGGCCATAGCAAAATTTTGGAGATACGGAAAATTTAATCTTGAAAATAATGTCTGCTACGGAGAAGGTGGTGCAGGATTATTTTCTGATGGTAAGTTAATTACAAGAATAAAGTCTGCTTATGTTCAGTATGTTATGAATCGTTTTGTCGATTTTGGTGCGCCTGCTGAAACGGCCTATATGTCCAACCCACATTTAGGTTCAAATAGAATCCGCGCCATCATCAATCAACTTACTGACTATCTTCGTGAAAAAGGTTCAGATGTTCGCTATAATACCCGAGTGGAAAAGTTAATTGTTGATGGAAAAAACATAATTGGTGTTGAGTTAAGCAATGGAGAAAAGCTATTTTCAGATTACGTCATATTGGCCACTGGGCATTCGGCAAAAGATATTTATCAACATTTAAATAATTTGAAAGTCGCAATGAAACAAAAAGATTTTGCAGTCGGGATTCGAATTGAGCATCCAAGAGAATATATCGATCAAATTCAATATGGTAATTTCAAAGGAAAAGATCTAGGCGCTGCTCGCTATAGACTTTCTTATGAAGATCCTACCAGTAAAAGAGGAACTTATAGTTTTTGTATGTGTCCTGGAGGATACGTATTATCATCCGGCACAGAAGCAAACGGACTAGTTATCAATGGAATGAGTAATTATGCACGAAATTCCCCTTGGTCGAATGCTGCCTTAGTTGTTGGAGTACGTGCCGGAATTGATTTTTCAAGTGATCAATTATTAGCGGGGCTAGATTTTCAACATTCCATTGAAAAAAAGGCATACAACGCTTCTAAAACATATGCTTCAGGTAAAGAGTTACCTGCTGAAACTCTAAAAGACTTTTTATCACAAAAACAAAGTAGTGGCCCTCTTCCAAAAACTTCTTCTCCTTCCGGCATTGTAAGGACTCCCATACGGCAAATTTTACCAGATTTTGTAACTCAACATTTAGAGAAAGCTTTGTTAAAATTTGATGAAAATCTAAAAGGATTTATTTCTGAAAAAGCAGTGTTAATTGCCCCTGAAACGAGAACATCAGCGCCACTTACAATTTTGCGAAATAAAGAAACTTTAGAGTCGGATAGCCATAGTGGACTTTATCCTTGCGGAGAAGGTGCAGGACATGCAGGAGGAATAACTTCGGCCGCTGTAGATGGAGTGAAGATAGCGATGTCTATCTTAAAAAAAGAAAAAGGATTTGAAATATGAAATTACAATGTATATTGATTACTTTACTAATGGCTTCTAGCATTCAAAATAGTTTTGCAAAAATTAGTGATTATAATTCACCAGTAATTATCGCCCGGGCAAATATTAATGATAGTTATAATCTGCCACTTATGAGTTTTATTAGTAATGCTTCACCTGTTATCAGTGATAGAGGTGACGTTGCTTTTAAAGTTGCTTCAATTGGAGGACTTGCTACGCAAGGACTTTGGGTAAAAACATTCGAAGACGTTAATGGAAAGATTCTCTACACTGCCCCCGATGACCGTTTTGTGACAGACCCCTCGATTAATGATTTTGGAAAAGTTGCCTTTAATCTTTTTGAAGAAGGTGTGACAGATGGACTTTTTGTTCTAGATTCAAAAAATTTAAAAGTAGACCATATACTTCCATCAGACGATCTCCACCTTCAAAGTTTTACTTATCCTCTCATTACAAACAATAATGATGTTTATTTTAGAGGCACAGACGACAATAATATTAGAAGTTTTTTTATTTTTAATAATAAGCTAAATAAAATAATATCTGAAGGAAATAATACAGCATATTTATTTAGACCGGCGATTAATGAAAATGGATCAGTCGCTTTTAAGGCCAGAGTAGGGGCATTAGGAGAGTGGGATGAGAATAGTCCAGATCAAATTATTTTAATTAAAGATAATATAAAAAAAATAATTGCAGAAGATAAAGATAGTGATTCAGCTTCAATATTTTTAGGTTTTGGAAATTCAGTTGCATTATCTACAAATGGAAATATTGCTTTTACAGGTGTTATAGAAAAAAATCAAAAAGGAATTTTTATTTTTACAAATGGAATTACTAAAAAGATTGCCTTAGAAAGTGAAAATGATATTTCTGAAATTGAAAATTTTTCAGTGAAAGTAAATAATGAAGGATATGTTTTATTTAGAGCTAAAGATATGGCCGGACACCGTTCTCTCTTTCTTGCAGACACTAGCATGGTTAAAAAACTTATCAGTGAAGGAGATGAGATTGAATCAGATCTAGGGAAAAGTAAAATACTACTTAACCAGTTTTACCCAGGTTTTGGAGGTGAAATAGATATCAATAATAACGGTGATATCGTTTTTAATTGTTCATTAGTACGTGCAACAGATGATAAAGAACTTGGTCAAGCTATTTACACCATTTCCAAAACAACTTTTCAGAAATAATTATGCTCTATAAAAGTAAAGATATAATTGAAAAAAATTATGATGTGATTGTCATTGGTGCTGGACTTGCGGGTATGACACTAGCAAATAAAATGGCCCGTGATGGCCGTTCAGTTCTCTTATTAGAGGCCCATAATAAACTGGGAGGTTTTGCCACTTGGTTTAAAAGAAAAGATGGCGAATATATTTTTGATGTTTCTCTTCATGGCTTTCCAGTAGGGATGATTAAAACTTGTCGAAAGTATTGGAATAAAGAAATTGCCGATAAGATAAAACAATTAACTAGTGTTCGTTATATAAATCCACAGTTTGAAGTTGATACCGACTTTACAAAAAGTCATTTTATAAAGACTTTAATTGAAAAATTTCATGTACAAGAGGCGACAGTAGAGAATTTTTTTACAGAACTTAGTCAAATGAATTTCTACGATAATTCTTCAATGACCAATGGTCAGTTATTCGAAAAATATTTTCCAGGAAGAAATGATATAACTCGTTTTTTATTAGAGCCGATTGTCTATGCAAATGGATCAAACCTAGAAGATCCAGCCATTACTTATGGAATAGTCTTTTCAAATTTCATGAGCAAGGGCGTTTATATCTTTCAAGGTGGAACGGATTTAATGATTTCCATGATGAGAGAAGAGCTTTTAAAAAATGGAGTTGATATACAACTCCAGGCAAATGTATCAAAAATTCTTGTTGAAAATAATAAAGTAATTGGAATTGAAAAAAATGGAAATACAATATTTTCCAAGGCCGTCGTTTCAAATTCTAATATAAAATCTACTATCCATAAATTGGTTGGTTCTCTAAAATTTTCACCAGAATTTATTTCCAAAGTAGATGCTGTTCGACTTAACTCTTCTTCTTGTCAGGTCTATATTGCCTTAAAAAAAGGGGAATCAATTCCTTTTATTGGTGATCTTATTTTTACCTCAGTAGATGAAAAATTTTCTACTAACTTAATTTTAGATCCAGCAGTTGGAAGTCAAACCTTCTCTGTCTATTATCCTGAAATGCGTCCTCACTTGCCTCCACAATATGCTATTGTTTCTTCATCAAATGCTCGTTTTAGTGATTGGAAAGATTTAAGTGATGACGATTATAAATTGCAAAAAGCTTATTTAATTGAAAGGGCCTTAGTTGGACTTGAAAAGATTGTTCCGAATATTCGTTCAAAAATAGATTTTGTTGAAGCGGCCACACCTCGAACTTTTAAACGCTATACTTTACATGAGGAAGGTGCCAGTTTTGGAACAAAATTTGAAGGTTTGGATATATCCATTAATTTGCATAAACAGATTGAAGGCCTATTCCATGCAGGCTCGGTTGGGATTATCATGTCAGGGTGGCTAGGGGCCGCTAATTACGGCGTCATACAGGCACATGAGGTTGAAAAATTACTCAGTCGTCATGATAGTGAGAGTTAAGTAATCCTGATAGATACCGAAGTTTTTACCCTCCACTGATTGAATAATTGTTTTAAGAGAAACCAGTGAGCCTCCGGCCGGAGTTACACCATTTCCACTGGCAATAGTCACAGGAAGTGATTGTGAGTTGGTAAGATTTACTGCTTGGTTATTTACATAGAAATTATAAGCAACCCGAGAATTTAAATCAGTGCTACCAGGGATATTCATCGTACCATTATTGGAAGAAGATATTTTTAATCGAAAGCCTGCATTACTAACCATTCTAATATCAAAACCTAATTCTTGATTAGTCACTAATTCTCCAAAATCTAATATCTTCATATTTTGATTTGGATCATAGGTACCCCCTGAATCGACTAAGGAGAGTGAAGAAAATTTGGGAACAATGATAGAAAGAGTGAAATTTTTATTTTTTTCATTATTTTCATAATTGGGAAATATGCTTCTAAAAGTATTTAGTCTAATAGTATCAATATAAGTTCCGGCCACTGGAGGAAGTGAGTCTGGTTGGAGATACGAAAAATAATATGATATTATTTTTGTTTGATTGCGTTCTATATTTCCATCTAAAACTTCATTTATTGAAACAGCGTCATTTGGGCCTTTTAAAATACTAGATGAATTCATTTGTTTATATATATTATAAAATACATATGCATTTGAATTTGATTTTTTTGCTTTGCGATTGTAACCGGAGGCATAGAGACCATTGTCAAATGTAATAAAAAATTTAGAACATGAAGTATAATTTTCATTGCTTAATGAAATACTTATATCTTCTGAAACTTGAGAGTTTGAGTCTGAAACAGTATAGGTTAAATTCGGCACTGACATTTTATAGTCGCAGTCTGCTTTGGCAAAATTAGAATAGATATTGAAAATAGTAATAAAGAAAATCACAAGAATATTTTTCATAAGTTTTCCTTAGTCGTAAGTATTAATTTGCCAAGGTCCACAATGCCTTTTTTTTCTGAAACAGTTGTCAACGAAAAGGGAAGATATAATTCTTCATCAAGTTGAAGTATCCCTTGCTGGCTTGTCGCACCCTCAATAAAAAAATCTCCATCTCTGTTTGTAAAAAAAGGAAGTACCTTATTATCTACTGTTGTAAAATATCCAACTTTTAATGAAATAGGTGATTTATTTTGATCTATTAATGTGCCTTTTAAAACAAAGAGATTATCCTTTCCAATTATAAAAAGATGTCCGCTTCTAAATCGCGGATATAAAATATAACTTTCTTGACTTAAGTAATGACCGGGAGAGAGATGGGTGGGGTTGAGTTGCAGACGTCGGTATTGATATGGCGTTAGGCCAGAAAGCATTGATTCACCAAAAAGCCCTGAATCAGAATCGTTTTCAGTTCCAAATCTTTGACCGATGAAATCCTTGGCCGGTTTAAAAATAACAAAACTATTTGCAATCGGTCGACCGATGGAAAATCCATATTTATCTTTATCATAGACAAAGGAGATTGAACTTAAAAGTCTTATCGATGTCTTCGCAATTAATTTACCATTTTTATTATCAGTTGCTTCTTCTCTCAGCCCTATATCTGCTAGGTTAGAATTATATTGAAGATCAAGTGTTCCATTACGCAACGTTTTTCCATCTTCAATTGAAGCAGATGATTTTAAATCATGAACTTTTTTGCCACTATCATTAATAAGCGAAAGTCTTTTTGTTTGAGTTTGGTTTTCGTAAAATGCAGAAGCAAATGTTTCTTGACTGGAAAAAGAAATATTTAAAAAACAATATATTTGAGAAGACCATAATTTATTTTCATCTCTGCTTCTACCTACAAAAAATGAAAGAGAGTTGGAATTAAATATATTTGCGGTTAAGGAAGCTTCATAAGTTAGTTTCGCATTGGGAGCAATTGTAGGGTTCTGGTAAAGCCCACTAATCGATAGATTTAATTTTTCAAAAAGTGGAACACTATAGGATGCATTTGTTGAAATATTAAAATGATTTTCAATATTGGTGCCCGTTTCATTAAACCAAGGACTTCGGTATTCAACTTTCGTTGTGAAAGTGTGGGAAGTGTACCAATAGACTCCAGACATATTATGTTGAAATGTTGTGGCAATAACTTGGCCATTTCGATAATTGTTTTTTGAGTTAGCATAATCAACAAGAAAATTACCAAAATTTGTGGCAAGAATATTATTTGCTCCAATTAATGAATAATTTTTATTTCCTTGAAGATACCCACCAACGGTCCAGAAATTATTTATTCCTCTTTGATAGAAACCAGAAATTAATGGACCGTTGGTTTGATCATAGTTTTTTGCATTTTCATTATTTATTGCAGGATATCCAGATGAAAATGAATATCGAGATAATTCAGGTGATAATAAATCTAGTGAACCTGCTTCATTAAAGAGATAGACTTTTTTCTTATCAAACTCATCTGTCACTTCAATTAATATATGATTAAGTCCATTGTTTAACGGAACGTCTTTCACTGAGTAATGCCCAGTATTCATATATTCTGTTTTTATTAAGGCCCCATTTATAAAGGTCTTTACTAGAGAGCGAGAGAAAATTTCATACTCATATGTTGATGTTGGAACAGAACGAAGATAGGGATTGAGGGAAAAATCTCGGTAAAAAGAAACACCACCTAAGCTTTGACCTTGTTGATAACCTATAACAGGATAAGAAATATCTCCTACTTCAAAACGCTGCATTTTTCTTTGATAATCAAATGACAATTTCGAAGCTTGTCTGTACCAAGGACTATTCTTATTAGACAGATAGTGCATTTGATTTTCTAAAACAATATTTTTTACATTTAAAAATGAATCAGTCTGGCCTTCAATAAAATTAGGAGAGGTCAAATGTTTTCCAAAAACTTTTTCAATTTTATAATTTGTTCCAAAAGATAATTCTGCATTAGGAATCGCATCTTTTGCATAATAAGGTTTTAGATCTTCAAAAATTGCCGAGTTTAGTGGCGCCAGGTCTTCATCTGGTATAAGCAATTCTATTTTTAGCTGAGCTTCAGAATATCGAATTTTAAATGGTAGGTTTTCTAAGGCAATATCATTAGTTGCAAATGTGTAGGTAGCTTTTCTAGATTCTCTTATTTTGTCTTTTAGCAATAAATTAAGATCAGCTCCAGATACTTTCTCTAAGTTATTTCCAGATGCCCATATTGAAGCAGTTCCTAATAAATAATCCTTTAAGCTTACATCAACAGAAATTCTCTTGCTCGTTTGATCTTGACCAAATACTTTTTTAAATAAGTCAGCACTAGTTTCGGTGGCATAACTAATATTGATAAAAAATAAATAGCATAAAATTAGGTTAATCTTTATCAAAGCTTACTTTCACTTTGTCAGTTGGTTGAATATTTAAAAATTTTCCTTTTTTTACAAAAGAGAAAATACGTTCAGACCGCGCTAGAATATTTTCGCCGCTAGCACCTTTCAAATCTTCCTGAGTTATTATTATTTCTTTTTTTAATTTTTCATTAAAAAAATTAAGTTTTAAATCAGATAATACTTGATGTTTTGTTCCTTTGTTTTCAATAGTGACACTTATATTTTTATCTGATACTAAGATTGATTTAACTTCAATATCTGATTTAAAGTCGTCATCTGAAACATAAAGTGCCGCCACATATCTTAAGAGTACTTTTATGCTTTTTTTATTTTTTTTACTTTTTTCGAGGTCAATTGGAAGTTGCTCGGCTATCAGTCTATAAGCTGTTTCATTTTGTGGCCTTGTTTTACCTAAGTAAGTTACTTTTACAGATCGTTTTTCATTGGCCGGTATAATGACTTGAGAAGGGTAAAAATCAAAATCATTTTTAACTTCAATATTCTTTTCAATTCCGTTTATATCCATTGTCCTGGTCGCGATACTTATTTGAATAGCAATTGGTTGAGTTGAGTCATTTTCTAAATAAAAAAGTGAAGTATTTTCAATAGGCTTATAGTTTAGAGTAGTGGACATAGGGGAAAATTTAAAAGCATAGCTGAAACTTGAATAAAAGAAGCACGTCATTAATATAAAAATATTTTTTATCATCAGACAATAGTAGCTATAAATTGAATTTCTGAAAAGTTAATTTGCAGAGATTTTCAAGAAAACTTGCTGATCTTCTAATTGTTTTTGTGATTTTTGGGTAATAATTATTTGATAAATAGATAGGTTATTATCATTGCTAATTTTTTTAATTTTAAAGGCCATATTATTTGGGTTATTACCAAAAAATTCAAATTTTTGACTTTCTTCGGAGTGCCTGGAATTGGTTTGAGTTGAAAACAGAACACTTGTTTTATGTGAAGTTAAGTTAGTAACAGTAAATTTACTATTACTAGTATGAGAGTTAACCGCTCTTAGTTGCAAAAACCCACTACTTTCAGCAAAGAGCTGATTGCCATTTAAAGAGTATGATATTAATAAAAAAACCGATAGGAACTTTTTCATAGTTCTCTATCGGCATAATAGTTGATTAAGTTTAGCGGTTATTAGATAGCTGAAATATTAAGGGTTAAGGTGTCAGTATAAGTACCTTCAACCATTGATTCAGCTGTAGCTCCTGTATAGCTAATTGCAAGATCTTTATCTACGTTAACTGATATTGCTTCGGTATGAGAAAATGAAGAGCCAGCTGCTGCTAGATTAACTGCTGAGCCACCATATTTCATAGTGTAAGCAAAGACCTCAGGCCCATCTGCGCGTTTTAAGTTTCCGTGGTTAGATGATGAAATAGTGACTGAATATCCTGATTTTGAATTAGATTTTTCATTTACAGAAGCTACTTTTAAATTAGTTTGTGAGGTCGTCAAGTCAAGAGCAGCAGACGCAGTTTCAGGAGAAACTGTGATACTTAATTTTTTTGCAACTATGCCTTGAAGAAGCAATGTCCCCGATGTCGAAGCAAATGTAGTAGATGAAAATGCTAGGGTTGCTAAGATTAAGAGATGTTTCATATTTACTCCTTTGGGTTAGTAGTTAATTTAGATTAAGCATATTCAATGCCAAAATAATTATCTAATTTATTAAATAATTAATCCAATTAAGTGTCAAAAAGTTAGACATGTGATGCTATTTTGCCTAGTTTACATTTTTTTATAACTTAGTGACTTAAAAATACATTGATATTCTGACACCTCAACAGGCCGTATTGTCTAAAAAAACACTTAAAAGTTGCTGTAGGTATATTCTCACTAAAGCCTTTGTATGACGTTAATTTTGAATGTCGATAAACGAGCATTTAATATGCATAAATTATTTTGAGACTTTAACTAAATTTTGAAGGTTTTTAATTCTTTCAGGCATCTTTTTGAAGTTTAATGTAGTCATAAATATTTGAGAAGTGAAAAGATCCGGCATTTCAAAAGTTTTAAGTCCATCTTCTTTATTTAATAAATGGGCCGGCACTATTGCAATCCCTAGATTAGAACTAACAAGTGAAATAATAGTGTTGAATGAATTAACAGTTATTATATTTTTACTTTGTATCTTTGAAATCTTATGTAGGTGATCGTTAGACGAAAATACAATCCAAGGATATTCATGAAGGTTTAATTTCTTTTTATTTATTTCTTTTTTAGAAATTACAACTAATTTTTCATCAAATAGTTTAAGAGAAGAGACTAACTCAGATTGAATATTTTCTGTTCCAAAAACTATATCAAATATGCCGTCTTCAATTCCAGATTTCAAAATAGGTAAGTCTACAACTTGAATATTAATATCTCGTTGTTGTGTACTGAGGTAATTAGTCAAAATAGGAGTAAACCAATTTTTTAATAAACCTTCAAGAATTCCAATCGACAATGGAAGTCTATCTTCACGTTCAAAAATTTCACCTGATATTTTTTCAAACTGAATTAGTGCTTGGTTTAGTTCCCTGCCTTTTTCAGTTAGCATTACTTTTTTACTAGATCGGATAATGAGTTCGACTTCTAGTGTAGCTTCTAAAAGTTTAATTTGTCTACTTACTGCTGATTGAGCAATATTAAGTTCTAATGCGGCTTTTGAAAAACTGGAATATTTGGCCGTTAATTCAAAGGCCTTTAAATAACGAAAATCAAGCATGTGATTTATTTGTATCAATCATTGTTGGAACTTTTTCTGGATTTAAGTTGAAAAATTTTAAATGATAGTCTTCCTGTGCGTGATTGATGACGACAAATCCTTCTGTGTCTAAAACAAAATCTTGGATAAAGTCAACTGATGCATTCTGTAAATAAAAAGCGGCAAATGGATCAATTATTATATGTAATTCATCATCAGCTTCAATATTTGTTACTTTAACTTCAAAATCATCTATATGTAGATCTGTAAAACCTGCAGAATAAGTAAATCCATCACAACCTTTCCCAGAGATTAGAATCCTGAAATATTTGCCGGCCAGAGTAAAATCATTTTCTATAATTGTTTTTAATTGTAAAAATGCTCTATCTGTAAATTGAATATTTGGACTTAAGATATTACTCTTATCTATTTTGGAATTTGTATTTGTCGTCATAGATACCTTATGAGAAAAAAAAGTGAAATTTTATTGTTACTCGAGTACTATCAAAATATACTAAGATTTTACAAGTTAAAAAAAGGATTATTTTATGAAATTAAGCTATAAAATAAATATAGATAGGCCTGCAACACACCAGGTTTTTGTGTCTGTCACTGGCAATAAGGATGTTAATAAGTCGACTATAGACTTGTTTTTACCTCGTTGGTCACCCGGATCATACCTTATTCGAGAATATTCTCGTCATATCTCAAGACCAATGGCCACTACCACCAATGGGGAAGTTTTATATTTTGAGCAAATTGACACATCTGTCTTTAGAATTGATTGGGCTAAATCTGGACTTAAAAACAATGATGATAACTTTACATTTAGTTATTTTGCTTATGCGC
Source organism: Bacteriovoracaceae bacterium (assembly GCA_036171615.1). GTDB lineage: Bacteria > Bdellovibrionota > Bacteriovoracia > Bacteriovoracales > Bacteriovoracaceae > Bacteriovorax. Next base: position 8,611 of record JAVHRK010000119.1, on the reverse strand, counting down.
ATGAATTAACAGTCAGAACTTCTCATGTTGATGATTCTCATGCCTATTTACATTTACCAAGTCTCCTAATGGGGGTCATGGACCAGTCAATAAAAGATCCCATTTTAGAAATATCTTTTCCATCACTCTGGACTAAAATAACAACAGGCCTTAAAGATATTTCTGAGAATCGAAATTCATTTATTTATACTGCTTATAATTATGATGAATTAATTGATTGCCCAATTGAAATTGGTTGTCATGAAACTGATGGTTTTAGAGTCTTTAACACAGATCACGAATTAGCTTTTTATGGAAAATTCTTGCCTCATCATGAAAAAATTAAAGATGACATGAAACAAATTGTGGAACATATCGCAGGTTTTTTTGGAGGTGTTCCATATGAGAAATATACTTTTATTACTCATCTGTCACCGGGGCTTTATGGTGGTTTAGAACATCGGAATTCTACAGCACTTCATTATTGTCCGACCCAGTTAACTAATCGTAAAGGATATATTAATTTTTTAGGTTTAGTTTCACACGAATATTTTCATACTTGGAATGTAAAAAGAATTCGCCCATTCGAACTAGGACCTTTTAATTATTTAAAAGAAGCGACTACAAAATTATTATGGTTAGCTGAAGGCCTAACTTCTTTAATGGATGAACTCTTTTTATACCGATCTAATCTAGTTAGTATCGAAGAGTATTTAGAAATGCAAAAAGATAATTTAAATCGTTATTTTGGAATTCCTGGTCGCAGACTTCATTCTTTAGACGATTCTTCTTTTAATGCCTGGATTAAGCTTTATCGTCCAGATGAAAATATGAATAATTCATCGATTAGTTATTACTTAAAAGGAGGAATCGTCTTTTTTTCACTCAATATTTTATTAGCTAAAAAGAACAAATCTATTAACGATTTTTTGAATTTATTATGGGCAGATTATAATCAAAATCCAGAAAGAGGACTTACAGCAGATCAAGTCTACGACATGGTAGAGTCAATTGGCGGTAATGAGATTAGAGAAAAATTTATAGAGATGACCACGACAACTAAAGAAATTGATTTAGAATCACTTTGTTCTGATGCAGGTTTGAAATTTGAATGGGATAAATCAGAAACTCCATGGTTGGGATTCGATGCTGAATTCCATGGGGATAGAGTAAGCATAAAGGCCGTAACACTTGATGGTCCAGCTTATAAGGCCGGTCTCAATGCAGGGGATGAAATCATTGCTATTAATGGGATAAGAATTTTGAAAAATCAATATAATGACCATGCTAAATACTTACTCGTGAATAATAATTATCTTGTGACAGTTTCAAGATTAAATATCCTTCATGAAATAAATATTTTAGTAGAAACACATCCCATAAAATTAAAATCTATTTTAGTTGTCGACAAAGCTCTCGCTGATAAAGTTTTTGGCCGTTAACTTAATTGGAGCGATAGTTTAAAAAGTGTATTTGGTGAATTGCTATCATATTCAAGTGAGCCTTGCATCGCCTCAGATAAGTTTTTACTTATATAAAGTCCTAACCCTGTTCCTTCTCCGACTTCTTTAGTTGTGTAAAAGGGGGTAAATAAATTATCCTGCGAATGTTTAGGAATCCCAAGTCCTGAATCTAAAAATGAAATAATAATATTATTCTTCTGAATTACTGACGTTATTTTTATCCATTTTTCATCATTGTTTTTAACAGCATCAATTGAATTTTTTATTAGGTTTGTGAAAATTTGTATTAATTGACCTTCTCTGCCTAAAATTTCGATATCTTTATCAATATTAATATTTAAAGTAATTTCTTTAGTTTTTATTTCATCCTCAATCATTATAAAGCTTTCATGAAAAATTAATCCAATATTTAAACTTGTAAGTGGATCATCAACTCCATTTCTCATATATGTTTTTAATGCTCTGACAATTATCGCTATTCGATCAGTCATTAAAGAAATTTTATTAACTTTAACCATTAGATTGTCAGTTTTATCATCATCAATCGTTCCATCTTCAATAGACCGTCTAAGAGATATTAGACTGAGTTTAATAACTGTTAAAGGATTGTTAATTTCATGCGCAATACCGCTGGCCAAGACTCCAAGACTTACCATCTTTTCTGCTTGGAAAAGTAAAATATCTTTTGCTTCTATATTTTTTTCATTTGATTCGATAGTTAAATGAAAATAATAACTAGAAAAAACTAACATCAAGAGAGTCGATATTGATGAAATCATGAAGTAAATATCAGCATAGTATTTATCAATACTTACTTGATGGGCAAGTTTAAATGGAACAATAACAAGAAAAATTCCAAGTACTACAGGTAATAACAAGGAATAAATAATACTTTTTTGATTTTTGGCATTAGTAAACATGAAGAAAGGGAGTGAAAGTGTTACACCAAAGAAAAATTGTAATCCACCCTGCATTCCAACAGCTATTGCATTGTAGTAAATTGCCAAGTTACAGATTGTAATAAATAATAATTTAGAAAAATTTCGATGACGAGTATAACGGAAGAGGAGTAAGGAGATAACACCAGCACCACTAACAATAAGGCTATAAAGTATTAGTTTGAAACCGCCGGCCTTGTAGTGTAACGGGACAAAGACAATTCCCACAAGAATTGCCTGGAGAAAAATTAGTCCCGATAATTTAAATACTTTAAAGTCTGCTTTGTTAAGATCATTACCTCTTAAGAAATTAAGACAAAAACGATCAAAAAAATTACCCATTCTCATTTACTTATATTACTTCTTAGATATTTAATTTCAATTAAAATATTTTATTATTTACTTCAGTTTTTTTAATTGTACTCGTTTTAATAACTGTGGAATAATAATCATTAACCCTAAAATAATAAACATGGTCCAAGTTCCATTTCCTAGAATATTATTGAGCCAGAGAGTTGAAACCATAATAAGAGTAAAATACATCATATCACCAGCGATTGCGATCATCCACCCTACCACAAAACCATGTCCAGCTGCCACTGCAACAGCTCGACCGGTCATGGGATCAACTCCAAAAGCAATCATCACTAAGGCAAATATTCCTGAAGTATTTCCATAATGTTCTAGAGTCTTGGCAATCATTACTTTCATCATTGCTGTTATACGTGCAAGTATACTTATTCGTTTACCAAGTTTTATAAAAAGTAGCATTACTGGTTCAAAAGTAATTGCCAATAGAAGATCCGAGACAAAGTAAAGAGACATGACAATCGGCCAATTGATTCCCCGACTTTTGGCCAGAAGTACACCCGCAGGGATTCCCCCCCCAATAGGTATAATAAAAAGAAGAAAAACATCCCACAGATTTTTAAATGAGTACATTGCAGTATTTAATCATATCCTTAGTCACAATGTAATTTTTTTTAAATGAGTCTTGGCGAAAAGTGCGGCCATTACAAGGGCCCATGCTAGTCCTACCAATGCACCACTTATTGTATCACTTGGATAATGTACCCCTAGATATATTCTTGAAAAAGAAATTAAGGCAGTCATTATTCCGGCCAAAGAGATAAGGACAACTCTTGTTTTAATTGGCTTAAAATGGCGACAGGCCAGAATGGCCATGGTGAGATAAATCGCCGCTGAAGTAATGGAATGCCCACTTGGATAGGAAAATCCAGATACATGGATTAACTGTGGGATTACTGAAGGGCGAGGTCTGGAGATTAAGGATTTAGTCCAAATCGAAATAAAAAATCCGCCTGCAGAAGTTAAGACTAAATGAACTGCTGCAACTGGATCTCTTGTTAATACAAAAATTATTACTGCCAATAAGCCTAAGACGACTGTGAGTGCCAGCCCTCCGAGGGCCGTTATATCAACCATCATGGCGTTCAAAAATGGTGTTCGCAGTGTTTCAACCCATTTTAAAATTGATTCATCAAATGTTTGAACACTGCCATTCGCACTTATCGAAAATGTAAGTCTAATAAATAGAGCTAAACATAAGATAGCAGCTGAGCTTTTTAGCATAATTGTAATTGTATAAGGAGTGAACGTTCTCCATTTATCAACTAATACTTTCATGTTTAGTACTCCTTATAAAACGAATTAATAGTGCCAAAATAAAAACAGAAGCCACAGCGATAATAGCTGATTTCTGAAGAAAATTTAGTAATCTTCCTGAAGCCAATGCTACTCCTAAGCTAGCAGCTACAATACTATTTACACCTCTATCTATGATAGATTCTGAAGATAAGAGAGAGGCCCTAAGTGCTGGTTCTGGAATTGCTTGATTTATTAATTGGCGCTGTATTGGAAATGAAACACCAATGATATAGCTAAATAAACATAGTGCAATAAAAGTTATTATTTTTATATTAATCCCAAAAAAAGAATCAAAGGACATTAAGAAAAAACTTATTCCAATAATAAATGTAAAAACAAAAATAGCATTTAAGTCACTTAAATATTTTTTAATCCAAATTGATTTAAATGAACCGAGAGCTTCAAAACAAGTCATTGCGGCCATGACTAGTCCATAAGTTACAACCGAAAATCCTTTATGTTGTAATATTGGCTGAAATAAATTGACTTGGCATATTCGCGCTAAAACAAATAGCGCCACACCTTGAAACATTAATAATACTAAATAAGGATTTGCATAAAGTACTTTAAAAAGTTGCTTAACAGATAATCTAACTTTTTCTTTTATTACTTTTGTTTCTGGTAATGAATAGGCAAAATACAAACCTATACAAGCATTAACGGCCGTTAACCAATAGGGAAGTGTAAGGTGCCATTGCATGATTGGGCCTATCAACGACCAGCAGAAAACCTTACCAATCAATGAATAAGCCCGTGCCTTACCTTCTGCGCTTTTATAAAGATCTAGTTCATTTCTTTGACTTAGAGTTTCGTAAAGATAAGCACTGGAAGCTCCTGAGACAAATGACCTAGCAAGTGCAATTAAAAAGAAATGAGTGAGAAAACCAATATAGCTTGGGGCAAGTGGGACCCAAATATTAGCTATAATTAAAGTAATGCTTCCTAGAATTAGACAGAGCCGATACCCTATCCAATCTGCTAAATAGCCCGTAGGTATTTCTAATAGACAGAAAATTAAATAATATAGACTTTGAATTCTGAAAATTTCTGAATCATTTAATCCAATTCTTTTTTGATATTCATAAAAAATTGGAACCCATAACAGAAGAGAGAAAAAAAACTGAAAAGCATTAAAAGTAAAAAAGAAATTTATTTTTTTTTTACTAATCATTTTGAATAGGGTCTTAATTGTAGAAAGAAAACTCCTTCTTTGTTAACAAGCCATTCAATATCTACAGGTTGAGAAAAAGTATAATCTGGTGAAAAATGTGATTGCATTAGTCGACCAGCAAAGGACATTTTTTGTAAAATATCTAATCTTTCCTTAGAAAGATCTTCTGTCGCTCCACCCAGGCTAAGAGTATATCCGCCACCCTCAACTGAATTATAGAGATATTGCATCGGTAATTCTGCACCTTGAACAATATTAATTACCGATTTTAAACTAACATTTATATAGGTGTTTCTAAAATCCATTTTATCCATTGGATTTTTAGTAACCATAACTCCACCCATTCCAGTTTCTACCTCTTCTTGTATAATTACTCCCATATAAGATTGATCAAGAGAAATTCCAGATTGTTGGCGAAGTCGAACGCTTCTTGCTGAAACTAAAGAGGCCCAAACTTGTTTGATTCCCTCGAATATATTTTCAGTTGTTGTTATATGATTAACTGATTCATAGATTCCTGCTGCCGAAAAGTTTTCTAGATCCTCTGCATTTGATGAACTTCTCACAACGAATGTTCCGACTCCTGAGAGTTCTTGAATAATCATGGAGTCAATTTCTTCTCTCATGTAATCTGGCATTCTTGTTTTTAAAATTAGTTTTTGAAGGGTTATGCAAAGTGAGTCTATTTCATGAGCGTCTAACTCAAGTGCCATTTTTAATTTTCCAATGGCCTGCTGAATTTGAGGTGAAGATTCTAAAAACTGACGTTGAAGTGAAAAAGGAATTGCTACTCCTCTTGGAATTTTTAAAAAAGATGATAAAAATTTTGATCCAGCTTTTACTAAATCAGAAGATTCTGGAACACCTAAAAAATTGGCCAGGTGAGGAAGTAGATTTTCTCTTGGTGGTCTTTTAACTTGGTAAAACCCTAGAATACGATTTGATCCATGTCTTAGGACATACATCATTTCGCCAATATTAGCGGCCTTGGTGCCATATTTATAGCGATCAAACATTCTTAGATCTTGGAGAGATCGAATTTTTGTATCATCTACATCTGGAGTTTCAAGCATTATTGTTTGCATTACCCAAACGGGTTCTTTTAAATCTTTTGGTTCATGTACTGGTGTAATTTTTGCGGCAGAAAAATTTGAGGAAACTTCAAAATGTACCCATTTACCATCAAGTTCTTCATTTTTTATTGTGAGAAAGATATCTCTTTGTATACAGTTTGGGATTTTCCATCCTGTAGCAAGAATATTAGTGTGGGACAGTGGGGTAGTGAAATCTGCATTGATCATTCCAGCTACACGTGGAACATCATCTGGTACTCTATTCATGACTACAATGTCATACCATTCTATGGAATCGTGTGCTTTTCGAAAGTCGTCTTCTGTTGCAAAAATTCTTATACGTCCTTCTGATACTCCTGCATTGAGAGAAATAAAAATGGAGGTTGCATATATTTCAGATGTAAAAATTCTTGATATTTTTTTTACTGATATTTGATCAATCGCTTTTTCTTGAATGTGATTTGCCGGTTTAAAAAATAATTCAAATGTTGGATCAATTTGACTTTTTAAAATTGAGAAAAGATCTTCAATTAACTCAGTTCCCATTGAATCTATTTCTTGTGTTTCTAATAGATAAATCGCTCGTTTTTCTCTTTTAATTCTACCTAGAGTACCAAAGTAAAATCTTCTTTCAGAAGAATGATAAGTTCGTTCATTAAATGAATCAATTTTTTTTAAAAAATGTTCCTGCGGTTCTCGAATGATATGATCAGCAACGTAATATGCATGTAAATGATAAAAATGATCATTTAAAAAATGGATTGTATTATTGTTTTCTCGATCGATAACAAATTTTACAAATGGGATATTAGAGAGCACGCCTGAAAATTGATCAAAAAATATTTTAGTTAATTGTTCATTAACAAGAGCAAATAATTCAGAAGATTTCGGAGCTAAGCTTTTGGTCACACTTTCGTTATATATACTCATGAAAGAAAGATATTTAAGGTGAAATTGTTAGTCAACTTTATTATCACTCTTAAGCACAAAAATTCTTGAGAATAATCAAATAGGTCTTTGATTTCTATCACTGAGATATACCTCTATTAAATGTAAATCATATTTGTTCTCATTAATAATAATGGATATCAGGAGGTTCTTTATGAGTTTAGTACCATGGAAAACAGGTAGTTCAATCCCCGTAACACGTTCTCGAATCGGTGATGAACTTGCTTCATTTCAAAGAGATATGAATAGCCTTATGGGAAGCTTTTTTAATAGAGGAGATTTTTCTAATCCATTAATGTCATTTGATACAAGTTTTTATCCATCAGTTGATGTGACGGAAAAAGAAGATAGATATCTTCTTAATGCAGATATGCCTGGAATAAATGAAGCAGATATAGATTTAGATTTTCATAATAATATTTTAACAATTAAAGGTGAGAAAAAAACTGAAAGTGAAACTAAAAATGCAGGGTTTGTCTGCACAGAACGCTCTTACGGATCATTTCGAAGAGATATTCCATTTGATGATGACGTTGATCAAGAAAAAATTAAAGCAGAATTAAAAGCTGGAGTACTACATATTGAATTATCTAAAAAAGAAAATGGAAAAACAAGTCATCGGAAAATTGCCATTAAGTAATAAGTTTAATGGTAGGGGGACAAATGATGAAAACAGATACGAGTATTCAAAAAGATGTTATTGAGGAATTAAAATGGGAGCCTAGTGTAAATCACGAACATATTGGGGTGGCGGTAGATGAGGGGATTGTAACCTTATCTGGAACGGTTCCAACTTTTATAGAAAAGCATAATGCTGAAGTTGCAGTTCAAAGAGTAGCAGGTGTTAAAGCGATTGTTGAAAAAATTGAAGTGAAGCTTCCAGGGTCACTGGTTAGAGATGATCAGGAAATTGCAAAAGCAATTATTAACCAATTCCAATGGAGCAGTTTGATACCCAAGGATCATATAAAAGCAAAAGTCTCTAATGGTTGGGTTACTCTCTCTGGAGAAGTTGTTTGGGAATATCAACGTAAAGCTGCTGAAAAGCTAGTAAGAGAACTAACAGGAGTGAAATTAATTTCTAATAATATTGTCATTAAACCTAAACTTATAGCGGCAGATTTAAAAGACAAAATAGAAAAAGCATTATTGAGGGCCGCAGCTCGTGAGAGTAAGCAAATTGATATAGAGGTTCGAGGTAGTCATGTCACTTTATCGGGCGTAGTGAGATCTTTTGCCGAAATGAGGGCCGTTGAAGGAGCTGCCTGGGGTGCTCCAGGAGTTACAGAAGTACAAGATAATTTAAGAGTCATTATTTAGTGGCTGGTGCCATTTAACCTGAAAATTCAATATTTTTTATAAGAAATTTGC